>JBEKXO010000198.1:0-8588 GCA_049511995.1 Terriglobales bacterium | reverse complement strand
GCAAGACAGAGGAAAGTCCGAACTCCGCAGAGCAGTGTGCCGGATAACGTCCGGGAGGGCCGGTTCAAGCCGGTTCGACGGAAAGTGCCACAGAAAACATACCGCCCGGGCCGCAAGGCTCAGGTAAGGGTGAAAAGGTGCGGTAAGAGCGCACCGCCGCGGCAGTAATGCAACGGGCAGGGCAAACCCCACACGGAGCAAGACCAAATAGGGAGGGAATTCGCAGCAGAGCTTCGGCTCTGTTGTGAAAGCGTGCCGGCTCGGCGCGCCACAACCTCCGGGTAGGTCGCTTGAGCCCCGCAGTAATGCGTGGCCCAGAGGAATGACCGTCCCGCCGCAAGGCGGACAGAATTCGGCTTACAGGTCCGGCTGCCACAAACTGTGTGTTCGGTGGGACCGCCCTTTGCGGTGCGGAGGCATAGGAGTGTATGCCCCAAACGGACACTCCCAAAGAACATGATTGCGGAACCTCAGGCTCATGCGCTCATCGCCAGTTGGGTGGAAACGGTTAAAAATGTCTGCGAAATCCTGGCCATCCTGGTCGGAGCGGCTTGGGCGTACCTCAACTACTTTCGCGGACGAATCTACAAACCACGGCTCGAGTGTGCAGTGGATGCTTTAATCGAAAAGCATTCTGGACACCCCTTTCTAAGGGCCACGGTGCGAGTCAAGAACTTAGGCCTGTCAAAAGTACAAATCGAGCAGAAAGGCACCGCCTTGCTCATATACTCCGCGAACCTCCAGGAGCAAGCGGCCTCGTTTCCGATTCAGGTTCGGCGGAGCAACCCTGTAGGAGCGTTTGACGTATTCTCGGGTGGCAGTCGGGTGGAGTCCTCGGAAGCCGTGGCGGAGTCAATCATGGTGGCTCTGCCTCACGGGGGAGATTTGGCCTACAAAGTGGCCTTAACGATCGTGTCCGGCGATGTTTGGTGGACGGCGGACGCCATCTTGGGCGATACTAAAGGCGGCGGCTAGGGGGTTAATATGTCGACTAAGCCCTTGCGTGTGGGAACTGCTGTCACCCACGACGGCAAGCGATGGCAGCAGTCTGAGATCGACGCGGTAGAAAGAGCCAAGAAGCAGCAGCGACAGAGAGAGCAAGAAGCCGAAAGGCAACGCAATACGCAATCCCCAAGCCCGAGCCATTAAACCTCTGCGCGCCCCAAGTCACTTGTGCCTGGAAGTAATGCGCTTTCTCCAGTCCGGTTTCGACCAAGATTCATGGATGTCGGATGTGCGCGCCACGTGGTAGCATTCCCGCGTGAGCGATTCCGCTTACATCCCAAGCGCTGCCTCGGCCCTTCCCGCCGCCGTCCCGGCCGCAGTTCCTAATAAGACGGCTACTCGGCGTCACTCTGCGCTCGTCCGCGTCACTCACTGGATCACCGCCCTATGCTTTTTCGCCCTGCTCGTCAGCGGTGCTGAAATTGTTATCTCTCACCCCCGCTTCTATTGGGGTGAAGTTGGCAACGATTTGACTCCGACGTTATTCAAGTTGCACATCCCAGCATCGAGGAAATTGGTGCCGACCGGCTACGGATACGTGTGGCCAGACGGGAACGGCTGGGGCCGGTATCTTCACTTTCAGGCTGCCTGGGTTGTGGTGTTGACCGGTCTTCTCTATTTGATCTTCGGTTGGTTAACTGGGCATTTCCGCAAGAGCTTGCTGCCGCGACGCGCCGATCTGTCGTGGCGAGCGATGTCAACGGCGATCGTCAGCCATTTGCGCTTCGAGCGGCCGAGTGAGGCAGAGGCATGGTCATATAATCTGCTCCAGCGGCTCGCCTATCTGTTCGTGGTTTTTGTTCTCTTCCCGCTTGTTATCTGGACGGGCTTGGCAATGTCTCCCGCGTTCGTATCCGCCTTTCCGTCAACCGTCAATGTACTGGGCGGCCAGCAATCGGCGCGCACGCTTCACTTTTTCGTTTCTCTGTCTCTCGTGCTCTTCCTGCTGGTCCACGTTGGAATGGTTTGGTTCGCCGGATTTAGAAGCCGTATGCGCAGGCCGCGTCGCAACAACACCTCTCGCCGCTAGAGACGGAGATAAGGAATCCATATGAGCGAGCCTTCATCCGGCAAAGTCTCACCCAGCAAACTTTCTCGCCGCAAGTTGATCACCACCGGACTCACGGCCGCCGCGGGCGTAGCCGGCCTGGGCGTGGCCGCGCGTCTGGCGCAAAAGTATGGGCTCGTCCCGCCCGATCATGGCGGAATCTGGGGCCTCGGCGAAACGCTAACCTACGCTTCCCAGCGTCTGCTGACGAGACACTCCCTAGCGCGTGAATTCTCTCGTAGCCAGATTTCGAAGCCTCCATTCGCCAACGAAATCGAGCCTCCGACTGACGAGTTCAAGCGCCTTCAGGCTGGACGGTTCGCTGACTGGCGGCTCTCGGTCAACGGCATGGTCGCTCGGCCCGCCACGTTTTCAATCGATCAGCTTAAGAGCTACCCGTCTCACACCCAAATCACGATGCTGCAATGTGAAGAGGGATGGTCGTATATCGCCGAGTGGATTGGCGTGCCTCTTTCCCAAATTTTGCAAACCGTAGAAGTTCTTCCGCAGGCCAGATATGTCGTCTATTTCTCGATCGAACCGGATACGTGGGAGAGCATCGATATGGCCGACGCATTGCACCCGCAGACTTTTCTCACCTATGGGATGAATGGCGGCGAACTTCCCGTAGGCCACGGCGGCCCGCTTCGCCTGCGGCTCCCTCGCCAGGTCGGCTACAAGAACGTGAAGTTCATCACCCACCTGACCGTCACGGACAATCTGAAAACCTTCGGCAAGGGTGTAGGCGGCGCGAATGCAGAAGGAGGCTATGCCTGGTACGCCGGCATCTGATGGCTGAAGCATCGATGTCCGAACCGGACTACAAGCGGACGCAGCCAAACCCGGGCCTGTGCCAGAACTGCCAGCATGCTCGCATGATCGAATCCGATCGCGGCTCAGTTTTCTGGAGGTGTGAACTATCCTTCGAAGATTCCCGTTTCCCCAAATATCCCCGCCTGCCGGTCTTGACTTGCAGCGGTTACCGACCGAAGTAGCAGGGAATCTAGTCGCGGCTCAGTTACACCCGCTTTGAAGGGACATGGCTTTAGCCATGCCGTAAGCGTCGCAATCTCATCGCGGCTTATAGCCGCTGAGGGAATGCAGTTTTCAAACTGAACCATCACTGGGAGTCTTTGCCACTAACGCGGATGAGCCCTATAATTGCTAGCGAGCCTACAATTCGAAAATCCTATCGCTGAATCCCGAGGAGCAACCGTTATGTCCGCCCCCAGCCGTCGCCCTGAAATCCGCCGCCGCCGCACTCGCGCAGAAAAAGTTGCCAAACTCCGCAAGCGTCTCGCCGCCGCTTCCGCTCCCGCTGACCAGGAGCGCCTTACCGCCAAACTGCATCGCGTCGGCCTGGTCTCTCCTGGCAATCCTCTGATCAAGAGCGCGTAACTCAGCCGACATTAGAATTCCACCGTCACCAATCTCGCCGGATTCTTGCCCAGGTTCGTCAAGGTATGGGTATAACCTCCCGGCAGCCACTTGATGTCGCCAGCCTTAAATTTTCCCGGCATCGGACCCTGCCCGTCGACGTCGCTGCGCAGATCGAGATCGGTGACTGCGACGAGCAGATGCGGAAGGTCATGATGATGGCTGGGCATAGTCGCGCCTGGATCGAGATCAACTTCTGAAACGCGCACTCCATCTTTCACAAAAAGAATTTTGCTGCGGCCACCGGTAAAAGGCGTTTCCCCGCTCTCCCCTGGCCAGTGCGATGGCGTCTGCCGCAACTTTTCATCCTGCATCAACTCAATCGTTACATTGCGGAAGGGCTGGTCCGAAAGATTCCTCGCAATGTGAGCAAAATCTCCCGGCGTGAACCGCGTCTCCCCGTCGCTCAGCTTCACGTCTGCCGGCGGCTTGCCCTGGACTTCATTCGAGAGGTGCGCATCACCCAGAGTCACGTAAATGTAATCGTGGCGATGGCGATGCATCAGTGTCGAAGAATTAGCCGCGACCTCAACCTTGAAGGCGCGAATGTATTGGTTGTCGATGGCGAGGTGGTGCGAGGGTTCGGCGGTAAGTTCGACTTCGGTTGTCGTCTGCGCTGCCAGGAATGGAATCAGAAGCAGTAGCAACAGGTGGGGCTTCATGGCGGGGATTGTAGCACTTGGAGGGATGCGGCGATTGGTAAGCTAGTTACGGAATAATGCGGAAGAGACGCTCGTGCCCTGAGCGATACACGGAGAAATCCCGTCGATCGAGTGTAAAGATTACGTCAAAGCTATCGCGTTCGGCCAGATAGATCAGCGCGGCATCGGCAAGTTGCAGCCGAATATTCTTGTATTTCTCCATCAGTTTCGCGATCTGCGCCGCTTCGGAACTCTCAATGGGCAAAAGTTGAAGGAAGCCTTCTGACATACTGTTCAGCAATTGCTTAACTGCGCCAGCGTGCTTGCGCAACAGCCAAGCCGCCTCAGTGATCACTGGCCAACAGGAATACAGCGGGCCGTGCAATTCGCGTAAGGTCTCGACGCAGGTCTCATGGTGTTGGTCAGCTCTCGATATTATTGCCACCAACGGCCCGGTATCCACCAGCACGCGCCTCATCGGCCTTCGCCAAAGCCTTTGAGATGCTTGCGGTTGGTGCTCAGGTCAGCGAACTCACCGCGGACACATCCAATCAACCCCGCCTCTCTTGCCAGATCATAAGCTGAGTCGGGAGCCGGGAGCGCGTTGAGATAGTTCTCCAGGGCTTCGCGCACCAAAACTGATTCAGGTCGGCCTTTTGAATCGGCGTGGGTTTTCAGGCGCTTGACCAACGCTTCGGGGACTCGAACTGTTATGCGCCGCGACGACATTTGTCAGACATTATAGCACATTTGTCTGACACTAATCAGAGCCCTCATCCTTCAAATACAATCTTCCCGCCCACAATCGTCGCGACCACCTTCCCCGTCATCTGCCATCCATCAAACGGCGTGTTCCTCGATTTCGATCGTGACTTGGCAGCCTCGAAGGTCCACTTTTTTTTCGGATCGAAAATCGTGACGTCGGCTATCGAGCCTCGGACGAGCGAACCGCGCCCCCGTAGATCGAAGCACCGTGCCGGTCCGGCGGTGAAAAGCTCGACAATGCGCGAAAGCGGAATCCGTTTTTCACGGTGCAGCCGCGTAATGGCGAGCGCCAGCGCGGTTTCGAGTCCCGTGATGCCGAATGCGGCGCGCTCGAATTCCATTGCCTTCTCGTGAGCGGCGTGCGGAGCGTGATCGGTCGCGATCGCATCCACCGTGCCATCCGCCAGTGCAACCAGAATCGCTTCGCGATCGGGAGTCGAGCGCAACGGCGGATTCATTTTGTAATTGCTGTCATAGTCCCGCATGTCCTCATCGGTCAGGGTGAAGTGGTGTGGCGTGACTTCGCAAGTCACGCGCGCTTTCGCGCGCTTGCCGCGTCGCACGCTTTTCAGGGCGTCCGCTGTCGAAAGATGCGCGACGTGCAGGCGGGCATTGGGAATGTGCATCGCCAGTTGGACATCGCGTTCGACAATCGACGCCTCCGCCGCCGCCGTCATGCCGCGCAGCCCCAGCCGAAACGAGCGCGCCCCGGCGTGCATGGAGCAACCCTCCGTCATGCGCGTATCTTCGGCATGTTGCACGACCGGAAAATTCAGCTCTCCGCCCAGAGCCAGCGCTTCGCGCATAATGCTGTCGTCGAGAATAGGCTTGCCGTCGTCGGTAACCGCGATCGCTCCAGCGGTTTGCAGCGCGCGGAAGTCAGTGAGCGTAGCGCCTTTACTCCCTCGTGTCGCGGCCGCAATCGCAAAAACATTGACGAGTGCGCCGCGTTCGGGCCCGCGAATCCATTCAACCCAGTCGACGGAATCGACTACCGGTACCGTATTCGGCATGGTGCAGACCGAAGTGAAGCCACCCGCTGCGGCTGCGGACGTGCCCGTCGCGATCGTTTCTTTGTGCGCTTGTCCGGGCTCGCGCAGGTGCACGTGAAGATCGATGAAGCCGGGCGCGACCACGAGCCCACGGGCATCGAGTTTCTCGTCCGCGCTACCTTTAATTTTATTGGGAGGAGCAATCTCAGCGACCCGGCCATTCTTAAGAAGAATGTCCATGGGCGCATCGATGCGAACCACCGGATCGATGAGGTGTCCGCCCTTAATCAGCAGACTGCCGTGATTGTCTTTCGAAGCTGCCATCGTCAGCGCATCCTTCCGATCGCCCGCGCCAAAATTGCCATCCGCGTGGGCACGCCGTTGCGCACCTCCTCGAGGATGCGCGCCTGCGCGCCATCGGCCACTTCGCTGGTCAGTTCGAGACCGCGAATAATTGGTCCGGGATGCATTACGATGGCATCTTTTTTCGCCATCTTCAACCGCGCCGGGTTCATCTGGTAGCGCGCAATGTATTCCGCCAGGTCGATCTTCAACCCTGCCAGGCGCTCGGTCTGCACGCGCAGCAGCATGATCACATCGGTGCCGCGTAATGCATCTTCTATGTGACGCGTCACGCGCACACCAGGGGCGAGCGTCGCCGCAATCTCCGGCGCGAGCTCCGGCGGACCGCAAAGAATAATCTTTGCTCCAAACTTGCTGAGCAGATGACAGGCCGACCGCGCCACGCGACTATGAAAAATATCTCCCACAATCGCAACCTGCAAGCCCTCAAAACTTTTTTTGTTGCGCAGAATTGTGTAGGCGTCCAGCAGCGCTTGCGAAGGATGCTCGTGCAGTCCATCGCCGGCATTGATCACGGGCACGTCGACGTGCTGTGCCATCACATAGGGCGCGCCCGCGTTCGGATGGCGGATCACAATGATGTCGGCGCCCACCGCGCGCACCGTGTATCCCGTATCCAACAGCGACTCGCCTTTTTCGATACTCGATCCCGACGGCTGTATGAGCACAGTGTGAGCGCCCAACGACTTTGCCGCAATTTCAAACGAACTGCGCGTGCGCGTGGATGCCTCATAAAAAAGAAGCAGCACACGCTTGCCCCGGAGCAGCGGCCGAGGCTTGTTCGGATTCATCCGCCGGGCAAACTTCAGGATGTTCATGATCTCCGCTGCTTCCAGGTGCTCAATGCCAAGCAGCGAACCGCGCGCTGGATTCATAGTTGATTTGTAGTTTCCAATTTGTAATTTGTAATTTCAGAACTTAAATGTGGGAGCCAGGCTTTCAATTACCAATTACAAATTACAAATTGAACTACACCTTCTCCATCAACAACACTTTCTCCGCGTCATCGACCTCGCGAAGTTTGACTTCGATAATCTGGTTTTCGGTGGTTTGGACCGCGCGGCCGACGAATGCCGCCTCGATCGGCAGTTCCCGATGACCGCGATCGATCAGCACGCACAACTGCAAGCGCCTGGGGCGTCCCGACCGGAACAGCGCATCCATGGCGGCGCGCGTCGTGCGCCCGGTATAGAGCACGTCATCCACCAGCACCACCGACTTGCCCTCTACCGGAACTCCGATCTCGGTTTTTTGCACCACTGGCTTCGAGTCAAGCGTTGAAAGATCATCGCGATACAACGTGATGTCGAGCGTGCCGAGCGGCACCGGTTTTTTTTCGATGCGCTGAATTATTTTCGCCAGCCGCTCGGCGAGCGGAACGCCGCGGCGCCTTATACCGACCAAAACCAGGTCTTCGACTCCATTATTTTTCTCAAGAATCTCATGCGCCAGCCGGATCAAAGTGCGCTCGACCTCCGAGGCCGACATCAACTGCGCTCTCTGATGGACCTCGACGGGATGCCGTGGCGCGCGCGCATTCATAAACGCTGCATCATACGCGTGCGGAGAGCCGAGAGCAAGGTCGGCGGTGGAACATATATCGCGGGGTGGTTGAATGCTACTCGCGGGGAATCCGGTTTCGAAAAAACAACGACGCGAGCGCGCCGCCAATGGAGGCCGGCACTACGGTAAACAAAAAGGATGTTACTTGCCCCGACAGAGTGAATACGTTATGAAAGCGAGCTTGGATTTCAGGATCGGCCGTGTTGAGTCCGAACCTGCGCATCGCATCAAGCGCCATATCGACACATTGCTGTTGTGCATGCATGCCTACGATTGCGATGACCAACAGGGCACTGACAGCGAACACAACCAATCCCGCTGCTCCCCCAAGTCTGGCCCCGATTGCAGGAGGTGTAACCGTTCTGCTCCAACGATGGTAGAAATAGACCGCGAGAGCTCCGGTCAGCACGATGCCAAGCAGTGGGATCATGCTGACGAAAATGCCGAGCACTCCAGCCTTCAGCGCGGCGCGACCGGCGATACTCCGATCAAACGTGCCGCCGGATTCATTGGACCTTCTCGGCAACCAGTCGGCTTTCGTCTCTGCGGGACTCTCGGAGGGAAACACGTCCACCGGCCTGAGCTCTTGATCGTCCCCGGTTTCGGGAGCCTCGACGTGGACGTGAATTTGCGGGGCTCGACAGTGCGGGCAGAACGGACGGCCGTCTTCGACCGCAGCCCCGCATTGCTGGCAAGTGTGCTCCACATTATTGAAGCTAGCGCACAACGAACCACGAGGGCAAGACAGGCATCGGGTGATCTTGCGAAAAGGTT
>JBEKXO010000197.1:0-8633 GCA_049511995.1 Terriglobales bacterium | reverse complement strand
CGAGCGCGTCGAGGATCATTGATAGAGGATCATGGGCCCAGCTTTATTGCACGATCCAAGCTATCGCAGAAACCACCGCCATTCAAACCCGATTCGCGCGGCTCGCGCCTGATCAGCAACGAACCGCGCGGCCTCGCTCTGCCAATTATTTGGCCACGTGCCTGGGGGAAGCGTGTCCCAGGATTTCCAGCAGTCGCCGGGCTGATGCCGGTGCCCCCACTTTTCCCTCGCGCACGATTTCCCGGGCGCTCAGTTCTCTGCCGTATAGGACGCGGTTCGCTCCGTCGTCGGAGCGCATCGTCGAACCCTCGAGCGACACCCCAGCAAAGAGCCCCTTCGATCTGGAGTACGACAGAATCTCCGCTTTCATCACGATGTCGGTCTCGGCAGAAGCGGCGCGACCAACCGGACCGGCCGCAACCGATGCATCCCCTCCCAGCTTCACCTTGCTCGACAACACCGATTTCGCGCCGGATTCGTTCATGATCAGCAGCACGAAATCGGTAGCCTCCGCTCCAATCTGAAAGCCGAAGCTTCCGCCCTCGAGCGCAAACATCGCCGGAGCGCCCCACGAGCCTGAGAAATCATGCCCGCGGCGGCACGTGATCAGTCCCCGCCCGTAACTGCCGCCGACCACAAAGGCCGCCTTCTTAACCGACGGGTAAATGACAATGCAATCCGCCTTGTGGAGCACATCCTTCGGAATACTCTCCGGCATGCCCAGGATCTCCTTAATCACGATCGCCGAATCGTTGATGCGGTCGTTTATCTTCTCTATTTTCTCTTCCTTGTCTTCGGCTGCCAGCGGCAACACACAGGCCAACATGAGAACTACGAGCAAGATCCGGTTGTTCATAGACGCTCCTTATCGACGCTTCTTCAATGGGTTGAGAGATAGTTGATCGCCACTTAGATGTCAAATTCGACGAAAACGCGAAAAAAAATGTTGCTTCTCGCGGATGTCTTAGCTTCGGTTACCGCACTACTGCTTGCCGGGCGGCGGAGGCGGCATATTCTGCGGGAAGCTCTTCAAAGCAACCTCGTGAGACTGCGAAGAAGTTTTCTTGGCATTATCCGTCGCGTTCTCGGTCAAAGTCCCTTTTAAGACATAAAAGGCTTCATCGGCGCGAGTCTTGCCCTCGCCTCGCTCGACTTTGCCGTGAAAGTCAAACGACTTGCCGTGCGCGGCCTCGGTGGTGAAAGTCAGCCGATCGCCATCCAGTTTCGCCGACTTGAAAAACTGATTCAGAAAAACATCGTGGTCGTTCTCGGAATCGCCATAGCGCGAAACGAAACCGATAACGCGCCCAGGCGCGTCGATGGTGATCTGCACAAATTCGCCATCGCGCAAAAAGCTGTACATGCCGGAGTAATCCGCTGTTGTGGTCGGGGTGGTCTGTGTCTGTTTTGGGTTGGCCGTCTGCGCAGCCGCTGCGGCGGCGAGCAGGAGTGTCAAAAAGAGCGGTTGCAAGACGCAGAAGCGGAGGCGAGTGAGCATGGTAAATCAAGTATAGCGGCACTCCCGGCTAGAAGAACGAAGCAACATCCTAGGAGATTCGGGGCGCGGAATGAAGGGCTTCGACGGCGGACTTCACTTTGGCGGCCACGCCGTCGGTGTCGCGCACCGTCAAACCGGCGGTCGAGATCGGTTCGCCGACCCGCATTTCGAGCGGCTGGCATTTGATGTGGTAAGTGTTCATCGGCAGCAGGTCGAAAGTGTCGACGAGCGCGATGGGGACGATATCGGCTTGCGCTTTGATCGCCAGAAAAAATGCCCCGGGAAGGAACGGTTGAATCTTTCCATCCCTGGTGCGGCCGCCTTCCGGGAAGATGACCAGCGGCTTGCCACTCCGCAGGCTTCGGAGCGCTGACTTGACGGCGCCGATCGAGGCGGCCGGATTCTGTTGGTTGATGCAAACTTGTCCCGAGCGCTTCAGATGCCAGCCCACGAAAGGATAGGCAAGCAACTCACTCTTGAAGACGATCCGAAATTGGAATGGTAAATGCATGTAAAGGATCGGAATATCGAGTGCCGATGCATGCGTGACCGCGTAGACGCGCGGTTTGGACGGAGCGCCATCAGCCCCGTCGCTGTCGCTGATGTTGTTCCCTCCTGTCACGGTCACGGGAGACAGGATTGTCTTCATGATCAGCCACGACCAGAACCGGGCCAGATCGTGCTGGATGCGGCCGTCGCGGTCGAAGAGCGAGCAGATCAAAGAGATCGTCCCGAGAATGATGGTGTAGAGCCAGATCAGCGGAGAAAGAATGAAATAGGAGCGGAGTCGGCTGAGCCAACCACTGCGGATGGGAGCCTGCGCCGCCGGACGCGTCTCAGGCCATGCTGGCTCGGATGTTCCCGCCGGTTCAGCCGAGCGCTGATCGACCCGCTCTTTTTCCGGCTCCGCAGTTGTGGCGATCTTATTCAAATTGGACCGTATTAAGCGGGGACTCGCTTCTCCACCCGTTCTTGAGGCCAAAACGCCGCAATCAACTTAGATGCTTACGCCCAGGTTTCGCATCGCCTCTCCTACAACGTAAATCGAGCCAGTGACGACGATCAGGCCGTCCCTCCCAGCCACTTTCCGCGCTTGCGCCAGGACCGACGATACCTCCTCGGCGTCTTCTATATTGATGCCCGCAGCCACACGCGCCGCTGCCTGCCTGATTTCCGCGGGCGTCGCCGAGCGTGGATTATTGGCGCGGGTCACAATCACGTTTTGGGCAATGGGAAATAAAATTTCGGTCATTTCCTGCATCGCTTTATCCCGCATCACGCCAAATACCATGGTCAGGTCGCGGCCATTTCCAATGTTCGGGTATGACGATGAAAGCGTCGAGCGCAACGCCCATGCCCCGGCGGGATTGTGCGCGACATCAAGCACGTACTCCGGATGGTCTTCTGCGGCTGGCACAATATGGAATCGGCCTGGCCATTGGGTCTGCCGGATGCCCTCAGCAATCGTCTCAGGCGTGATTTGCCCGAATCCCTGACCATGTAATTCAGCTGCGGCGGCAATGGCCAGCGCCAGATTGCGCAGCTGATGACGGCCGACCAAAGATGACTCCACTACAATTTCGCGGCCTAGAACCTGCATTGGATAGCTCATCTGACGGCTGCCCTGTTGGTTGCCGGCTACGAGGTAGTCGCTGCTGCCCGGCGACACCGGCGGGACAAAAAGCACGGCGTTCACTGCCCGGGCACTCGCATCCAAGATCGCATTTCCGATCACGTCGTTGGCTTCGGGCAGTTGCGGCAACGTGACCACGATTCCATTCGGTCGGATGATCCCCACTTTTTCGCGAGCAATCTCGCCGATGGTTTCACCGAGATACTTTTGATGGTCGAGCGATATATCGGTGATGATGCTGAGGCGAGGCTCGACCACGTTGGTCGCATCCAGGCGGCCGCCCATTCCGACCTCGAGCACAACTATGTCGGGACGGTTGCGGGCAAAGTATTCGAAGGCCATCGCCGTCAGCATCTCAAAGAAGCTGGGATGCCACGGAAGATCGCCTTCCCCTACCAGGCGTTCGGCGGTGCGGTCGACCACGTCGTGGAGGACGGCGAAATCGTCGTCGTCGATAGGCGCGCCATTGAGGCGAATGCGCTCATTGATGCGCACCAAGTGCGGCGAGGTATAGAGGCCTGTTTTCAGACCAGAAGCCAGCAAGATCGAGGCGAGCGTCGCAGCGGTTGAGCCCTTGCCGTTGGTGCCGGCGACCAGCACCGAGGGAAAGCGGTTCTCGGGATGCCCTAGCGCTGCCAGGAGCACGCGCATGTGGGCGAGGTCGAACTTGTGCGATGGCGTCTGCGCCAGTTCGTGGCCCAGCGCGTACATCTGCGCAACTGCGGTTTCGTAGGACAAGAGCGTCGTTCGCTGTTCGTCGTTCGCTATTCGCCGACTAGGCATGTTCAGCGTAGCAAGTTCGGCGAGGGGTTTCGACTCCCTCTCATCGGATGGCGCCGGATCGACATCGAAGCGCCCCCTGCGTGCCCAAACGACCGTACAGAAAGTTGTGCGCGTCTTAAGCGACCAGCGAACGACGAACAGCGTTTATTGGCCTCTAGGCCGCTTGCACCATGAAATCCAGGGCACGGGATATGTAGGCTTTCAAGTCCTTGCGTGGAACTACGGCATCAAGCATTCCGTGCTCCAGCAAAAATTCGGAGCGCTGGAAACCTGGCGGCAACTTCTGCCTTATCGTCTGCTCGATCACTCGCGGGCCGGCGAAACCGATCAGGGCACCAGGCTCTGCAATGTTGAGATCGCCCAACATCGCGAACGATGCGGTTACGCCGCCGGTGGTGGGATCGGTTAGAACCGAAATGTAAGGGACGCCAGCCGCATCGAGACGCGCTAGCGCGGCAGAGATTTTCGCCAACTGCATCAGGCTGATCACACCTTCCATCATGCGGGCACCGCCCGACGCCGAAACAATAATGATCGGAGTGCGGGTTTCGATTGCCTTCTCGATGGCACGCGTAATGACCTCGCCGACTACGGCTCCCATGCTGCCGCCGATGAAAGAATATTCCATCGAGCTTACGATCACGGGACGGCCGTTCAGTTTCCCACGTGCATTCACAATGGCATCCTTCAGGCCGGTGTCGGATTTCGCCTGCTTCAGGCGTGAGGAGTAGGCCTTAAGGTCAACGAATTTCAACGGGTCGGTAGAGGCCAGATTGCTGTCGAAAATTTCGTATTGGTTGTCGTCGAGAAGCTGGGCCAGGCGGGCGCGGGCGTCGATACGGAAATGTTTGTCGCATTTCGGGCAGACGTTAAGATTCTCTTCCAGATCTTTTTTCCAGATGATCTGGCGGCAGCCGTCACACTTCACCCACAAACCCTCGGTGCGAACCTTCTTTTCGCCCGAGGTATCTAACTCGCCGGATTGGCGTTTGAACCAAGTCATAAGAGCAGTTGTCAGCTGTCAGTTATCAGTAAACCCGTGGGCCTTCTTTTGCTGAGAACTGCGAACCGGGAACTGAGAACTCTTTTCCTAGTATTCGATTCCTCTCTGCGCCATCACGCCTTTTTCGTAGGCGTGCTTGACCTGGCGCATTTCCGTCACTGTGTCGGCCAGTTCGACGATAGTCGGATGGGCATTTCTACCGGTCAAGATTACATGCACCATCTCTGGCTTTTTCTTTAGCGATTCCGCAACTTTGGCCGGGTCCAGCATACCGTAGCTGATGGCGTAGTTGATTTCGTCGAGCACCACCAGATCCCATTCGCCGGATTGGATCGCCTTTTCGGCCTCCGCCCAGGCTTCTTCGACCATGCGAACATCTTCGGGATCGGGCTTTTCGGCGCCGACTTTTACGAAGCCGCGGCCCATTTGCTTCATGATGAACTTGTCGCCGAAGGCCTGGACGGCATCGAGCTCGCCGTAGTGCCACGAGCCTTTCAAAAATTGCAGCATCAGAACCCGCATCCCCTGTCCAACCGCTCGCAGCGCCGTTCCCATGGCTGCGGTAGTCTTACCCTTCCCTGGGCCGGTATTCACGATGATAAGACCACGGCGGAGATCCGACATAGAGGCCGAATCTTTTATTGTACGCGGAAGCCGGCGCGATTTGAAATTTGGTGATTTGCGGCGGTGTCGAGATTTGCTTTTTTCACCGCGGAGGCACGGATACGGAGAAAAAATCCGAAAAGAAAGCGGACGGGGTGGTTCCCGTCCACCTTAGCACAAATTCCAGAAGATAAACTAAGCAGCTACGGAACAACCGGATCGAGCCGGAAGCCATGAGCGTCGCCGTTCGAAACATAGCCCCAGCCCACGATTTGACCTTTGTCGTTGATTCCGGTGGCTTGAACCAGAGTCCAGCCAGTGCCTTGCGGGACCAAGTTATTGAGATTCTGAGCGCCCGGCTTGCCCGGTTGCCAGAGTGACGCGCGGTAGTTACCGGCCCCGCTTGCGTCGAGGTACGCAGCGCCCACGATCCAGTTCTTCGAATTCATATCGAGAGCGTAGCTGATGCCGCCGCCAGGGAAAGTGCCGAGATCGGTCACGGCGTGAGTTACCGGATTGTAGCGGAAGGCATCGATCACCTGTTTCTTTTTGGTGGTGTGCAAGCCGTAGCCGACGATGACCCCTTTTTTGTTGATGGCGGCGGCGCTGTAGAGTTGCCAGCCAGGCGTCGTGACGATGCTGTTGAGATCGACGATGCTATCGGTATAGATGAAAGCGTCGCCTATATCCCAGATGTTTCCGACTGGGGTGGACGGAGTGCGCGCATAGCCGACGACCGTGCCGGCGGCATTGATGCCGTTGGCTTGGCCGCGTCCGCCTCCGAGGTTGCCGAGATCGACCATGCCGAGGTTGTCGGCATAGAGGAACGGATCCCCGACCGTCCCCGAGCTGTCGGTGACCGATCCGCCTATGACGTCGCCCGAGGCGTTGACGCGGGTGGCGTAGCTGACGATGTCGCCTGGCAAGGTGCCTAGGTCGATAGCGCCTACATTTGGCGTGTAGCGATGCGCCGTATAATCGCCGCTGCCCGGGTGATGATCGCCGTTGAAAGCGATCTGGCCGTTGTCATTGATGGAGACACCGTAATTGCATCCTCCGAAACCTGGCAGGAGGCCGATGTCGGCCATGCCGCTGCCATCGGTGTAAAGAAATGCCTGAAGGTAGCAACCGGCGCTGGTGGAATAGGAAAATCCGGTCGCGTCGCCGCTGTTATTCACACCATATGCCTCGGTGACGGTGCCGCCTAGCGTGCCCAAGTCGACAATGTTGTATTGCTGCGCCAAAGCAGCGGTGGCAATGAGCAGGGATAAGGTGAATGCGACTAAGAGCTGATGCAGGCGAAACAATTTGCGGTAAGTTTTGTTTTGCGCGGACATAAGAGACTCCTCCTCAGTATTTGTCGTGAAATTTCACATCGTGGGGAAGGAGAAGCAAAACGGAGTGGTTGGAAAGCAGAACTCTACTGCGCCGATAATTGCGTTTCACCATGGAAGAACTCTCTGCGAAAGTTCTTTCCTACCTGACATCCATACCGGAAACGGATTGGGAATCGGGTCACATGCGAACGTAAATTCGCAAAATTGCCAGGCGGAAAAGATAAATGAAGATAGGGAAGACAAAGAAACGGGGCGAGTTGGGCTCGCCCCACGTAGTTCTATGCTAAGACATTGAGCACTATGGCATTTCGACGACTCGTTGCAGTTTGGGCTGAGATTGTAGCCTGCCTGCAGCCGAATCCTCGGCGTCCAATAAGCGCGCCGCGACTCGCAAAGCGTCCATCTCTTTGCGGACTCGCATCAGTTCTTGTTCTTTCATTCTTAGAACATCGTACGGGTTTTTCATCGGGGGAGGGCCTCACCTACAGAATTCAGACTTAGTTCGCCTGTATGACAATACAGTAAGCCAGTTTCGGGTTTCCGTGAAGCTGCCGGAGGTACATCGCAGTCCCAATCTCGAGCGCGGGAGTCTGGGACTGACTGGCCGCTGACCGTTTACCAAAAGGTTAATGTCCTAAATGATAAGGGTGGTTGGCCAGGATGGTGAAGGCGCGGTAAAGCTGCTCGAGCAAGACCACACGCGCCAATTCGTGAGGAAGGGTCATCTTTCCCAGGGAAAGAGTGAATCCGGCGCGCCGCCGTATCTCTTCACTGAAACCGTCGCTGCCTCCGATGGCGAAGAGTAGCGGGATGGCGTTGATGTGCTCGCGCTCGAGGAACGCGGCAAATTCCTCGGAGGAAAACTGGCTTCCTCGGGCGTCGAGCAGAACCAGTTTGTGCCGTTCCTGTTTCTTCGACCGCTCGCCGGTTGCCAGCGATAGGATCGCAGCGTCGTCTTTCAAGGCCACGCCCGCAATCTCGGCGTAACGCGAGATGCGTTTTAGATACTCGTCGGTTAGAACCTGAACTGCCGGCTCTTTAGTCTTTCCAATCCATGTGACTTTGATCTTCATCAGCTTCAAGAAGCGCGAATATCCCAAAAGCGATTTTCCTGCCTTTCCTGCGGCCTGTCAGCTGCGACCCTGGCCGCAAAGCGGCAAGTGAGAAAGGCATCATTCACGGTCATATGACTTCGGCGGCAGCAGAAATTGAAGGCCGAAATAACCAACAAAATTGGACTGACTGGGGCTGGTGGGTTCGAGGCTGCGTCCAGACATCAGCAGGAGAATTATCGGTTTATGAATCTTGTAGCGAGCGCCTATTTCAAGCGTGGGCTGGTAGGCCGAGGGATGAAAGGTCCCCTGAGAATAAAACTCGACGTCCAGTTCTAATTTCTTGGTGAATTCGTGCCCGAGAACGAGGCCAGTCAGAAAGCCATTGGAACCTTTGTGAACGAACTCGTAACCGAGTTCGTAGTCGACGTCGACGGGGCCGAATTTCTTAGTGAATTCGAAGGGCAGCAGAAAAGTTTGGCTCGCCGGAGTAATACCGCGGCGGACTGCGTCGTTCGGATTGTTGAGGAAAAATTGGGGGAAAGTCGAGATAGCCAGGCCGCCGTCTCCCGCGTCGTAGAAGCGCCACTTGACGCCGGGATTGGATTGCCCAAAGCCAAACTTAGTGGAAGACGCAGGATTCTTTACCCGCAACCATGCATTTTCATAGGTCAACTGGATCCGCTCCCCCACGCCAAAATTAATGTCGACGTCGGGAACGTGG
>JBEKXO010000196.1:0-8647 GCA_049511995.1 Terriglobales bacterium | reverse complement strand
CTCGCGGGAAGGAAAGTGTTGTATTTACACCTGCCGGTCACGGCCGCGAGCGAGACTCAGCTTGCCGCGAAGCATTCATCCGCAGCGCACCACCACGCGGGGGCAGATACCGCCTCGACTAAAGCCGCCGCCCGTCCTGCGGTGAGTTCTGCGGCGAATCACGAAGCCGTGAAGCATCATACGGTCAAGCAAGGCGAAACGCTGTATTCGATTGCGAGCTCGTATAACACGACTGTGTCTGCGTTGAAGCACGATAATCGAAACCTCGCGGTGCTGCGGCCGGGGATGATTCTTGTGGTTCGCGACACGCGGTAGGATTTCTGGTCGACCTTTCTCAGGTCAATTCCAATTCAATTTTCTTGGCGTCGGGATCGAGTTTTGCGATTTTAAACTCGCGCACTTGCCCAGCTCGCATCGCTTCGGGCTTGGCCTCGCTGGTGGGGGCGCCGCTCTTCCAGCGTGCCTGCAACATTGAGCCGAGCGAGGAGAGGTCGGGCTTGGCTGCGGACGGCACGGCTTCCGTGCTTTTTTCTTTCGCTGAATTCTGCGCTTGAATCCGGCACGTCGCTTGCACGCCTTCGCCTAGTTCGACGCGCGCGCGAGCTTCGGACACTTCGAGGAAGCGGCCGGTGACGACATCGCCTACTTTATGTTCGGCGAGGTATTCATCGAGGCCGGTGGGCACGAGTTGTTTCATGCTCAGGCGGATGAGGCGCTTCTCCGTGTCGAGCGCGAGCACTTGCGCTTTGACCACTTGTCCAGACCGCAGCACCTCCTGCGGATGATTGATGCGCTTCTCGGCACTGATTTCGCTGATGTGAATCATGCCCTCGATGCCTTCGGCCAATTGCACGAAGGCGCCAAATTTTGTCAGGTTTGTAACCGGGCCCTCGATCACCGTGCCGGGCGCAAATTTTTGATCGGCCCCGGCCCAGGGATCGCCGAGCGCTTGCTTGAGGCCGAGCGAGATGCGGCGCTCGGCGGCGTTCACTCCTAGAATCACGGCCTCGACCGTGTCGCCCACCTTCACCACGTCGCTTGGCGTGCGCACGCGCTTCGCCCATGACATTTCGGAGATATGAATCAGGCCATCAATGCCCGGCTCGATCTCGACGAATGCGCCGAAGTCGGCGATGCGGCTGACCGTGCCGCGAATCCGTTCCCCAGGCTTGAATTTTGCGGCGACCGAATCCCATGGATGCGGCTGGAGCTGCTTCATGCTGATCGCAATGCGATGCTTGTCTTCGTCGATCTTGATGATCCTGGCTTCGATCTGCTGGCCGGGCGAGAGTACATCGGCGGGCTTGGCGACGCGACGCCATGAAATTTCTCCTACGTGCAGCAGAGCGTCGGCGCCGCCGATATCGACGAATGCTCCGTAATCGGTGAGGCTGCGAACTTCTCCCTGCACGGTATCGCCTTCTTTGAGTTCGGAGAAGCGGCGCTCTTTGCCGGCGCGCTCTTCGTCTTCCGCAATGGCGCGGCGATCGACGACTACGTCTTCGTCATCGACGTCGAGCTTAATGATCCGGCAGCGGATTTCCTGCTCGACCAACTTCTCCAATTCAGGGGCGTCGTGGGTCCCGCTGCGCGATGCGGGCATGAAGGCGCGGACGCCGATGTCTACGCTGACGCCGCCTTTGACCACGCCAGTGACTGTGCCGATGATGGTTGACTTCTCGGCGAAGGCTTTCTCGAGCGACGCCCAGTCGGTGGGACGCTCGACCTTGCCGCGCGTGAGTTCGTAGTAGCCCTCGGGATCGCGTCCTTTGATGGTGACCTGCACTTTGTCGCCGGGCTTCGGCGGCTTGTCGGCGGGGAATGCGGTGAGCGGCAGAACGCCCTCTGTCTTGAATCCGATATCGAGCACGATCGAATCTGCGGTCAAGGCAATCACCGTTCCCTCGCGGCGCTGGGAGCCGGGTTGAGCCTTGCGGCGATGACTCTGTTCGTATTCGGAGAAGATTTCTTTGAAGGATTCGGTGGGTGAGGATTCGGCGGGTGCGGATTGCGGAGCGCCGGCATTGTTCGTGTTTATTTCACTCGCGTTGGGATCGGAAATGTTTGGATTGGACATGGGAGGATTGCGGCCCTGCGGCGTGTTTCAGGATAACACCGCGGAGGCGCTCGGAAGATCACGGGAGCTTGAAATCTCGGGTGTAAACTGGTTTCCATTTAGAGGAGCCTAAGCTTTGGCCGAGATTTTGCCAGCGATATTCTTCGGGCATGGCAATCCGATGAATGCGGTGTGGGAAAACAGCTACACCGCGGGATGGCGGCGGATAGGGATGAAGCTGCGCCGGCCGAAGGCCATTCTGTCGATTTCCGCGCATTGGTTTGTGCCGGGAACCGGCGTGACGATCAGCACCGCCCCTAGAACGATTCACGATTTTGGCGGCTTTCCGCGCGAGCTTTATCAGGTGCAGTATCCGGCTCCGGGCGATCCTGAACTGGCGCGGCGCGTGCACGAGATGTTGAAGCCTCTGCCGGTGAGGATCGATAGCTCGTGGGGTCTCGATCACGGAACGTGGTCGGTGCTCAAACATGTGTATCCCGAGGCCGATGTTCCGATCGTGCAGTTGAGCATCGATGAAACGCAGCCAGCGGCTTTTCACTTTGAAATAGGTCAGCGACTCGCGCCTTTGCGCGGCGAGAATGTCCTGATTGTGGGCAGCGGAAATCTGGTACACAACCTTCACACCTATGCATGGGGACGGCACATGCCTGATCCCTACGATTGGGCGGTGCGCTTTGAGCAAGAGGCGAAGGAGATGATGGTCGCCGGGGAATACAAGCCGCTCATCAACTACGAAAGCCTGGGGCCGGAGGCACAACTCTCGATTCCGACGCCAGATCACTACCTTCCCATGCTCTACGTGATTGGCAGCCGACAGAAGGGCGACGTCATAACGTTTCCGATCGAAGGCGTCGACGGAGGATCGATCTCGATGCTGACGGTGAAGGTAGGATGAGGGGCGGAGCGGGAGAGATACTCACCGAAAGAGCAAATATCCATTACCTTTTATGCTGAAAATATACTTGGCGAAATCTGGATTGCCGAAGCTATAATAGCGACCGTTCCAAGTTGTTAAATCGTTTCAACAGGCGTTTTTATGCGGATTCGCAGCAGCGCGATGCCGCAGGGAGGGTTCGAGTATGCGCAATCCTCAAGGGTCGTTTGGCTTAATCCTCTCGGTTTTCGTGTTTACGGCGGCGCTCGCATCAGCGAGCATCACGGGTGGCATTTCGGGTGTGGTCACTGATCCGAGTGGCGCCGTAATTTCCGGGGCCACGGTGGTGGCCGTCGATACGGCGACCGGAGTCAAGACGACGGTCACGACCGACGCGAAAGGTTTTTATAGTCTGCCCGCGCTGGCCATCGGTACTTATGATTTGCAAGTCACCCACAAGGGCTTCAAAACCTACACCGCAACCGGGCTGGTGATCGATGCCAACTCAGCTCTTAGGGTCGATGCCGCGCTGCCTGTCGGCGGGTTCAACGAGAACATCGAGGTTAAGACCGACAGCGTGCATGTGGAGACGGAAAGCACGCAGATGGGCGAGGTCATCAGCGGCAAAACAATGACTGCGGTGCCCTTGAATGGCCGGGCTTTCACCGACTTGCTCGCGCTGCAACCGGGCGTTTCTCCTTATAACTCGATCGACACCGGCATGACAGGGATCAACGATCGTCCAGTGGATGGCGGCCTGAACGCAGGCAACCAATCGGTGAATGGGCAACGCGAAGCGGCGAACGGCTTCATGGTGAATGGTTCGAGCGTAGAAGAAGGCAAGAATAATGGCGCGGCAATTATTCCCAACCTTGATTCGATTGAAGAATTTCGCATCATTACTAACAACTTCGACGCTGAGTATGGTAACTACAGCGGTGGACAGATCAACGTAGTTACTAAGTCGGGCACCAACTCGTTTCATGGCAGCGGGTTTGAGTTCTTCCGCAACACGGCGCTCGATGCCAAAGGCTTTTTTGATACCAGCGTTCCCGTTTTCCGGCAAAACCAGTTTGGCGCAACTTTTGGCGGGCCGATCCGAAAGGATAAGACGTTCTTTTTCCTCGACTATCAGGGGACTCGCCAGTCGCAGGCGCCGACGCAGAATAATCTGATGCCGTCTGTGCAGAATTTTACCGGGAATTTTTCCGATTCGGCGAGTTTGTTTTCAACCGGCGTCGATACAAATAACAACCCGATCGCCTCCACTGTGAATGGCACATTTTGGGCCAGCGATCTTTCGGGGCGACTCGCACCACAAACGGTCGCCGGGGGTGAACCGTACTACTTCACGGCATCGACGATCAACCCGTTAACGATCGATCCCACCACAGGCGCCGGAACTCCCTATGGATATGACTGCACGACCAACGATCCTACGACTGGTTGCGTCTTTCCTAACGCTATGATCCCTAAGAACGCCTGGTCGCCAGTGGCGACGGCTATGCTCAATCTCGGTCTTATTCCACAGCCGAATTCGGCCAATAATTTTTATGAGACTTCGGCGTACCCGAAGAAAATACGGGACGATAAAGGTGCTGTCCGGATTGACCAAAACACGCGATTCGGCAATCTGTTCGGCTACTACTTCGCCGACGACTACACGTTAAACGACCCATTTCCGAATGGACCCACCAGCGTTCCCGCCACCAATTTTACTTATAACGGCATTACAGCCGGGCGCGCGCAGATGGCCAATCTCGGCCTCACCAAGAATTTCGGCGCTTTTGCAGTAAACGAACTCCGTTTCAGTTACGTCCGCAACGCACTTGCCTTGTCTTCACCTCAGGGCGGCACGGGACCGACTTATAGCCTCGCTAACTTGGGCTTTGTAACTCCCTGGAATGCAACCACCGGAGGGATCAGCCCTATAGCGCCCAACCTTGAGGGTGTGCCATTCTTCGAGTTTAATAACTTCGATATTGGAGTTCCGTCGGTCAGCACAAGTCAATTCAATAACTCATTTCAGGTATTAGATAATTTTTCGAGGGTTATCGGCACGCACTCGCTGCGTTTTGGCGGGCAGTTCCATTACGACCAGATTGATGAGAGAAACCTGACTGAAGAAAATGGCCAGTACGTTTTTACCGGACTTGAAACGGGCATCGATTTCGCCGATTTTCTGCTCGGCGCTCCGAATAGCTTGACCCAGGCGAGTCCGCAGATTTTGGATTCACGCAGCAAGTATTACGCCCTGTTTGCGCAAGACAGCTGGCGTGCCACTTCCAGCTTGGTGTTTAACTATGGCCTGCGTTGGGAAGCGAGCATGCCCTGGTATGACACGCAAGATAAAATCGAAACGATCATTCCCGGCAAGCAGTCGGTGAAGTTTCCCGGCGCTCCTCTAGGTTATGTTGTCGCCGGCGATCCGGGCGTGCCGCGGACGCTGGCGCCCACGCAATGGCATAATTTTTCGCCACGTCTCGGCATGGTTTATTCACCGAGCGCGACCGAGGGGGTTCTCGGCAAGTTGTTTGGCGGGCCGGGCCGCACGAGTATCAGAGTGGGCGCTGGTCTTTACTACACGTCGGTCGAAGATCTTTCGCAATTCCTCGAGGTCGGCGATCCGCCGTACGGATTGTATTATGGCAGCTCTAACCCCCCGCTCCTGGAAGCGCCTTATCTAACTCGTTCCACGGGAGCATCGGTTGGGCAGCGCTTTCCCTTCCCGTATCCTCCGACCAACGTTTCGCCGAATAATCCGGATACGACTTTCCCCTGGGCGCAAGTCGAGCCTTTGTCCTACGACTTCTCTTTTGATTCCAGGAACAAGTTGCCTTATTCGGAGCATTATGAATTCTCCATCCAGCGACAGATTTTTTCTAACACGGTGGTTACTGCGAGTTATGTTGGAAACGAGGGGCACCGGTTAGTTACATCCGTTGAAGCTAACCCGACTGACCAGGCAGAATGTCTGTTCTTGAATAATCCAAATAATCTCGCTCCAAACAGCGCCGGGCCGTGTGGCCCGTTTAGTGAGACACCGCCGTTTGACTCCAGCACAGGAATTAGCACGCCCTGGGTAACGGCCTCAGGACAAGTTATTCCCGCGGTTCGCCCACTGGGGCCGCTCTTTGATACAAATCCCTTCGTCACCACCATAGCTAACTCGCGGTATAACTCACTGCAAGTGAGTGTCAGCCACAACAGCGCGTCGCTGAGCTTTCTCGCTGCCTACACTTTCAGCAAGTGTATGGACAACGCCTCCGGCTTGCAGGACTCCACCAACCCCTTCAACCCGCACTTGAGCGAGGCGCTGTGCAATTTCGATGTGATGCACAACTTTGTTTTCAGCTACAACTGGTTAATGCCCTTCGACAAATTCCTCTCCGGTTGGCAGAAGAGGGTGATTGGCGGATGGAGTCTGTCGGGCATCACTACTTTTGCCACCGGATTGCCGATAACGCTGAGTGAAAATGACGACATGTCTCTGATCGGATCCAATGCAGTTCCGGTCGATGTGCCAAACTATACGCCCGGGCCAATCTTGCAAGACACCAATCCGCGCCACGGAAATCCTTATTTCAATACGTCGCTCTTCAGCCTCGAACAGCTTGGGGTGCTCGGAAACAGCCGGAAACGCTTCTTCCATGGGCCGGGAATCAACAACTGGAATATGGCGCTGCTGAAGTCCACCAAGCTAACCGAGTCAAAGGAACTGCAGTTGCGCTTCGAAGCATTCAATCTCTTCAATCATGCTCAATTCACGAATCCCAACGGGCTCATCGACGCAGGGTACCCTCCTCCGGTAGGGACTGGGTCGTTCGGACTCGTGACCGGTACAAGGGACCCACGCATCATGCAAATCGGCGCGAAGATTCTTTTTTAGCCTTTGACTGTTTGCCAACCCCCGGTGAAAGGGAACGCCATGCCACATCGCAGCGGGAATCTCGTGTGTGCTCTAAGCATTCTTATTGTCGCTTTGATGTTGTCAGCGCTGGCGTACGGCCAAACCATTCGAGTAGATACGGATCACGCTACTAACGCTTTCGTTCCTAACCAGGCGCTGGGCGCGGGAATTGACCGCGTGCCAGCTGCGGCGGTAGAGAAATATTTCAGCGAGCCGCCGCTGCCGGCTATTCTCGCCGCCGGATGGCAGCCGGTAACCTATCGACAGAATACGGAGCTTGCGGTCGAGGCGTGGCACTGGAATCCGCAAGGCACGTGGAGCGATCCCAGCGGCAAGGGTTATTTCACGGGAAACGCAAATCCCGGCGCGACTGAAATCATCAAGCACTCTTACGGGTACTCGCTGCCGCACCGCGGATTTACGCGCAACGATGGAACGGAGAACCATGGTTTCTCGCGGCTCACCGACGGCGATCTCAACACCTATTGGAAGAGCAATCCTTACCTAAGCAAACGATTCACGGGAGAGGACGATTCGCTGCATCCGCAATGGGTGCTGATTGACCTGGCGACGCCGCAGCCGATTAATGCGCTGCGGATTGCGTGGGCCGATCCCTTCGCGACGCAGTATCTCGTGCAGTATTGGACGGGCGATGATGCGATCCGACTTCCTACGAAGGGGGCTTGGGTCGCATTTCCTTCTGGCGTGATATCGAACGGCAAGGGCGGGACGGTCACGCTGCAACTCGCGCAGGCGCCGCTGATGGTGCGATTTGTGCGGGTGTGGATGACGGAGTCGTCGAATACTTGCGACTCGCATGGATCGGGCGATCCGCGTAACTGTGTGGGCTACGCGATTCGCGAACTTTACATTGGAACAGGCGATCAGAATGGATTTCACGATGCGGCGCGCCACACGCCCGATCAGGACCAGACTGCGACTTTTTGCTCTTCGATTGACTCGTGGCATAACCCTTCGGATCTCGGCTCGACGCAGCACGAGCAGGTCGGATTCGATCTTTTTTACCGGAGCGGATACACGCGGGGCTTGCCCGCGATCATTCCGATTGCGTTGCTCTACGGAACGCCGGAGGATTCCGCCGCCGAGATTGCTTATGTGGAGAAGCGCGGCTATCCGATTTCTTACGTTGAAATGGGCGAAGAACCTGACGGGCAATACACTTTGCCCGAAGATTATGCTGAGCTCTACCTGCAATGGGCGACGGCGCTACATCGCGTCGATCCGAAGCTCAAGTTAGGCGGGCCGGTTTTTACGGGCGAGAACGAAGATATTACGGTGTGGCCGGATGCTCAGGGGAAAGTTTCGTGGACGGGACGTTTTCTCGATTACCTCAAAGCGCACGGGCGGATTCAGGATCTTGCTTTCTTTCCGTTTGAACATTATCCCTACGAGCCTTGCAAGGTGAGTTGGAGCAGCCTGTACGACGAGCCGACGCTGGTGAGCCACATTATGCAGGTGTGGCGCGACGATGGTTTGCCGCCGGATGTTCCGATGATGATTACCGAGTCGAATCTCACGTCGAACAGCGGTGAATCTTCGGTGGATATTTTTGGGGCGCTCTGGTTGGCCGACTACGTTGGGGCATTTTTCACTGCTGGCGGCAAGGGTCTCTACTATTTTCACTATCTGCCGTTGGGCGTGCATCCCGGTTGTAACAACTCGATGGGCACGTTTGGGATGTTTACCACGACCAAGAATTATGAGATTCAGCAGCCGACGTCGCAATTTTTTGCCAGCCAGTTGATCAATACCGAATGGGTGCAGC
>JBEKXO010000195.1:0-8710 GCA_049511995.1 Terriglobales bacterium | reverse complement strand
TCCGCCTGCGCCTGTTGCTTCTTAGTAACTTCGAGATACTGCGCTTTCTTTACCTCTAAGTCGCGCTGCGATTCGGCTTGCTTCGCCTGTGACAGCGTCTCCGCCAGCACGCGCTCCTGATCCGCCTGCGCTTTCGCAACCGCCGCCTCCCGCGTAGCCATGGCTCGCTTGATCGCCGTATCGCGCTCGGCCTCGGCAGTAGCCACGTCCGCATCGCGCTTGATGCGCGCCACGTCCGGCTTGCCCATATTAGTGATGTATTCGTTCTTGTCGCGGACCTCCTTGATGGTGAACGAAATCACCTCAAGGCCCATCTTGTTCATGTCGTCGGCGCAAGTGCCGCGCATACGGTCGCCCACCATCTCGGGCTGCTTAACAATTTCTTCGACCGTAAGCTGTCCGATAATTCCGCGCAGGTGCCCTTCCATCACCAGCCGGATCAGGCTCTCCCGCTCCTGATCGCTCTTGGTAAGGAATTGCTCCGCCGCCGTGAGAATCGATTCCTTGTCCGACTTCACTTTGATCTGCGCGACCGCCTCAACCGTAACCGCCACGCCCTGCTTGGTGTAGAGATCCTGCTGCGGCGCGACGTCGAACGACATCAGTTCGAGCGAAAGGTCTCTGCAATTCTCGACCATCGGAAAAATGACGGTGCCGTGGCCCTGCACCACGCGCGTTCCGCGAAAGCCGTAAACAATCAGCGCTTCATGCGGCCCCGCTTTGCGGTATAAGCGTGCCAGCATGCTCATCAGGAACAAGGTCGCCAATACGACCAGTCCCGCGATGACCCAGATTTCAATTGCTATGCCGAGGTACATATCGCCTCCTAAAATCCTTCTCGCATCGCTTAGTGACTCATTACCCGGTCGAGGTCGCGCAGGATGCGTTGCGGATCGCTGTGTCCGAGAAAAATGTCTCCGTTCAGTGTCTTAATATGAACCACCTTGTTGCCCCACACATAGGCTCGCGAGTTGGCGACGCCGCGAATGCCATATCCGCGCAGTGCGCTCCACGATTCGATTGCGTAACTTTGAATCTGCTGCCGCGGAATCGACCGTAAACGAAAGCCGAGCGCGCGAATCTCCAGGCCGTGTCGCAGAAAGCGATATCGAAATCCGCTCCACGCGGCCGCGATCGTAGCCAGCCCGATCAACCCGATGAGTCCCAGTGAAAGCCGCAAGGCTGGCGCTGGCACCGCCGCCGCCGCAAGCGCGAGCCCGATCAGTGCCGGCAAAATAAACAGTGTCATCGACCGCCCCGAGTGCGTTTCTTCGACCAGAAGATCGGTCGCTAAAGACCCGCCGGAGGAGGAAAGCGCCGGCTCGCGCCTGGATACGACGTAAACCGTAATCAGCAAAATGGCGGCGATCGGCACCGCAATCAACATGCCGCCCAATTGCAGCGGCGAACCTTGCAGGTTGTAGCTTACGATGCTGCGATTCACCTCGACCATCAATCCGAGAACAAGGGCGCAAAAGCCGAGTGCCGCCCAGGAAAATGCGTCGACCCCGTTTCGCGCGTTATAAAGCAGAAGGGCCGTGAGAATGGTCAGCAAGAATGCCATGAATCCCACGCCAAAATTCACCGCGTCCCCACGCGACATCCAGCCATTCGCCGCTCCGGCGGCGTTGAAATGAGTGGCCACTCGGACCGGCAGTCGACTCCACACCCGCGTGTACTGCACCGCCACCAGCGGCAGCGCCAGCCAGAGGAACAAGATTGCGAGTTGAAAGATTCGTCGCTGCATAGAAAATCCAGGTTTCAACATTTCAGAGTTTCAAAGTTTCGCGATCTGGAAGTTTCGTGATTGTCAAAGAGAGCTCGTTCCGCTTTTTCCTTGAAACTTTGAAACCTTGAAACTCTGAAACCTTGAAACCTGCTCCTACTCCCCACTGACTTCCTCCCAGCGCTTCACGTAAGCGATGCCTTTCTCGTAGCGAGCCACCATAATCTCTGCGCCTTTTTCAAGCGCACCACCGTTTTCACTGCGTGCCCCGCAGGTACGCCGCGTTCCCGCCTGCGAATAGATAATTTCTCCGGTGCCGTTTTCGCGGATGGGCATTGAGATTCGTCCGAGCACGCCGACCATCTCATAGTCGGCGGCGTCCATATTCTCCTCGCGCGAAATCAGCACGCGGGTTAGAAACAAAAAAACAATACCCGCGCCAAACAGTCCGGCTCCCAACGCGATCATCAATCCGAGTGCGAACCATATGCTCGAGAAACGTGTAATTAGAAAACCTGTCCCTCCAAACCATGCGAGAAACGCCGTTAACGTAACGAAGTTAAACGGTGACATCGCTGCCTCGTGGCCGGTGCACCCGGCCATGTTGCTGCCAGCCGCCGTCGTGCCCTGTGCTGCTGCGGCATGTCCGACCGGAGCATGGCCACCCATGCCATGTACGCCCGCGTGCGGAAAATGCGGAAGATGCAGGTGCCATCGCATCCCACCCGCCACGAACGAGATCGCGCTCAGCAAAAAGCCGACAGCAAAACAGGTCAAGTAAAAGTCAGCCCAGGTCATAAGCTTCGCCTCGCAATTGCCGTCTTCGGGCGCGCACCGGCTCCGGAATGCGCCATCTCTGGCCGCAGCGCTTCAAACAGGCGGTCGGCAAGCCCCGGAGTGTTCAAAATTTCGCCCAGCAGCAATAGGCACCGCCGCGTGTCTTTGTCGCGCGCCAGCTTGATCAGCACCTGGCTCACCTCCGGATCGTTGGCAAATCGCTCCGAGCCTTGCAGCAGCCATACGTCAAGCTGACCCTCGGTGGTGCGCAAGTCCGACGCTAGCTCAGTGTGATAACCCTCCGGGTCGTCCACCAGAAATCCCGGATGCACCTTAAAAAAACGCGCCAGCAAAGTGCGCGAAGACTGCGTCATGTGCGGCCGCTTCCCGTGCTCGATCTGCGAAAGGTACGACTGGCTGATCGTCTTGCCCGTCTCGGCCTTCACGCCCTTCGTCAACTCCTGCTGGGTGAGCGGCCGATTCAGCCCGCGCAGGGAGCCTTCGACCTCGCGCAGGTACCGTATTTTTTCGCCCAGTGTCATATATTTCAAATCGCGATAATAATATCGCAATCCGAAATATTGTCAAGAACTGCATTCGGCCTATTTCCAGCGGCTTAGAACCCCCCGGCGCTGGTGAAGACGCAGTCCCGATTGAAGATTTGCCGAACAGATCGCAGTGCTTTGTTGCGCGCACAAAGAAAAGGCCTCCGCCGAAGCGGAGGCCTGCAACGCGTGTGGCTTATTTCTATCTTCTAGTTCACTTCCAAAGTTACCGGGCAGCTGTGCGACGATCCCGTTCCCGCCGAGCCCTCGATCGTAACAATGTAGGTGCCCGCCAATGTGCCGCCGGTGCTGGTGCTAACGTTGCTGTTCGATCCACAACTCGGCAGCAGCAGAATCACGCCCGCAATCAGCCCGAGGATGCCTCCGAGCAACCAGCGGCGACGCTTGCATCCCGCGCCGAGACCAAGTCCAATCAGGCTCAAGCCTCCGATAGGTAGCCATGCGGCGTAGAACGAACGGCGCCGCAACAGGCTGCCGTTGTTCACCGGACGGGCGACGGTGCCAATACTCAATGTTGTACTTCCCGACGTAGCCCCCGTCAGCGGCACGTTGATAGGGTTGAAGGTCGGAGTAGGTGAGGTCACCATCGAGGGCGAAATGGTATCGCTCGGCGTGACGGTGCCAATGTAGCCGAGCGAACCGTCCTGCGCAGCCGGTTGAAACACCACCTGAATCGCGGCAATATCGCCAGCGGTGATGATAGGAGTCGTTGTCGTGCATTGGATCGTGAAGTCCACCACTTGCACAATCGCAGAAGTGGAGTATTGCATCGTGCTGCCGTTCGCACCGACGGTTCCGTAGACCGTCATTGATGTAACCGGAGGGGTCGTTGTTGCGTTGGCTGTAACTTCCACCTCGACCAACGCCTGTGCGTTCGCAGCCAGCGACGGGATCGTGCAAATAATGGTCGTTCCCACGACCTGGTTGCAACTGCCCAATCCGCCGCTGACCAACGCTTGCGGAGTGTTTAGCAGCCCGGTGCTCGGCACGGTGGCAATAAAGGTCACGTTGGTTGCGTTGTCGCCGGAAGAATTTGTTATCGTGAAAGTGAACGTCGCCTGTTGGCCGGCATTAACCGGACTGGGCGACGCGGCCACGGTCATCTGCAGCGTGCTTTGTCCTGCGAGTCTGCTCACGAAAGCGTCCTGCGTGCCGTTCAACTGTGGCTGGTAGGGATTCGCCAGAGGGAAATTCGCCGACTGCGTAGTCCCCGCCACGTAGCTGGCGTTAAAGTTGTCGATCGCGATTCCAGTACCCTGTGTGAACTGGCTGCCACCAAGGCAGGTGGAGTAATCGCCGGCCGCCTGATTTGGCAAACTCGTGGAGATCAGCGCCGCGAAAGCGTAGGGCACGCTACTGCTCGCGCCGCTGCAACTTGTGTTCGGAACTGGATTCAGCGTCGGAAAGTTCGAAGACTCCGTGTAGCCCGCGACGTGAACCGCCTGCACCGCATCGACCTGAATTCCTAAAGCGCTATCCGGCCCGGTGCCTCCGAGATACGTAAAGTAGTTAATCGGAAAACTCAATCCATTCGAGTTGCCGATCTCGACCACGTACGCATTACTCGTTAACGCGCTCCCGGCATAGCCAGTCTGAAAGCCATTGTTGAGCGTGTAGTTCCAATCGGTCGAGTTCGTCGAGCCCGCAACATAAGCATTGCTCGACGTGTCCACCGCGACCGCCAGGCCGGTATCGGTGCCGCTGCCACCTATGTAGGTTGAGTAGACGAGAGATTGCGCGCCATCGAGGTTTGGATTGATTTTGGCAACAAAGCCGTCAGTGACGGACGTTGGGGCTACGGCGCCGCAAGTGGTCCCTCCAGCTATGTTGAGGCACGTCTGCTGCGCATTGAGCAGCGGAAACGGCGCCAAACCCGAGCCCGAGGGAACTACGCCCTGCATGTTCGTAGTGCCGGTGATATACATGTTGCCGCCGAGGTCCACGGCAACTCCGCCGCCATTCGCAATGGCTGCCGACGGATATCCCCCGCCAAAATAGGTCGAATACTCCATGCTCAGAGTGCCGCTGCCATTAGTGTTAATTTTGCTGGCGAAAAACTGCGGGTTCCCCGGCGAGTTCGACGACAACTGATAGCCATTGGAGTTGGCGGGAAAGCCGGTATCCGAATCGCTCGAGGTCGTATTGCCCGTGACGTAGGCGTCCTGCGTAAGATCGACGGCCAGCCCGGTAACGGTATCCGTTCCGGTGGCGCCCGAAAGATAAGTCGAATACACGAGACCGTAGGCAGCGGGGCTGCCGCTCAAGCTAAACCTGCTGAGGAATCCATGTGTGCCCGCTGAAAGTGCCGTCGCCTGAAACGGCGGATTCGTTCCATTCGTGGGAAAATCCGTCGAGCTTGTTGAACCGGCAACATAAATATTCTCATTGATATCGACGACAATTCCCGCCAGCGAGTCGACCTCAGTCGCCTCCGTGCCGCCGAGGATGATCGAGTACACGAGCTGCGCGCTTCCCGTGCCCAGCGGATAAATCTTCGAAATAAAAATATTCTGCGCGCCGCCCGCGGTCACGTTGTTTCCAGTCGTAATCGGAAAATTCGTCGACGTGGTTGAGCCTGCAAGATAAATATTCAACGCGCTATCGACCGCGACCGATATCACATTCCCCGGGCTCGCCAGCCCGCTCGGTCCTTCAATACCCGCCGTGCCACCGAGGTAGGTTGAGTAGCTCAGCGTAGGGTCGATCACGAGTGCGCGGCTGTGGTCGTAGTCGCCAATCGCGAAGCCGATCTTGTTGTCGGCCAGTTGGCGAAAGCTCCCTTCCACCGCTCTTTCAGCGCGGCCCGACAACTCACCCGAAGCCTGCGCAGCCGGCTGGTAGATGCGAGGCGCGTGGAAGCGAACTTCACCCGCGGCAGTCGTCAGCACCAGATCGCCCGAGCCGCCTTCCGAGTCATCTTTTGCGATGCGCGCCGAAGCTCCCTGAAAGCTCAACTTAATCTGATCGGGATCGGCGCCGGGCGCGACGCGGAAGTCATATTCAAGCTGCCCCTGATTGCCGTAATAAACCAGATCGACGCCGCGATAAACATTCGCATATTCCACGCGGCCAAATTGCGGAACGTCGCGGTGCCACTTCGAGGGATCGTTGCCGATGATATAGCTGGTCCGGCCCGGCAATGGCGAACTGCCGGAAACACTCGCCGAAGTGTTCGCTCCCGCAAGCCGCATCCGAATCACAGAAGTAGACGCGCGCTCGGAACCGAAAGCCGAGGACTGACTGCTGGACGACTGACTGCTGATTGCTGAGTGCTGAGTGCTAGGTGCCGCGGCCTGCAGCGCCAGAACCGCCTCGTCAGAGGTCAAGAACAACCCATAGCCCGCGCCGTGCGCGACGAATTTTACCGGAGCGGCGGTCTGACCCTGGTTCGGTTCAAAGGCCAGCGGCAGCGACAAGGAAGTCGAAGCCAGCGCATCGCGACCGGCGCCCTGGGCGCTGCGAGTTGCGGCGGTATGCGGTGACTTTCCAAAATGTAATGCGGTGCCCGCGGCAGCCAACACCGTCGCCGCTAGAAATATGATCTTGAGCCCATTGCCTGTCGTTTTCTTCGCTGTCACCAAACTTCTCACCGAACCTCCTACCGACACAGGGTAATTCCTATTCACTAAGCTCCTCCGAATTCCCAATTTCGTGGGGTGAGGAAACGACTGGCACACAAACACCGCTGCGGCTCGACGCCCAAGGGAGCGGATGCGTACCTGTCACCAAAATTAGGATTGAACCAAACAAATACTTTTACATCCAACAGATACGCTGTCAAGCCGGGATAAAGAGTGTGGGCCGGATAGTGAGAACCGAAAGCGAGGAAATTGGTTGTAAGCGTCGGAATCAGCTGACAGGAGGCAGGTGACAGGAAGCAGGTGACAGTGACAGCAGAAGGCCGCACCCGCTTTTCCTGTCTCCCGTCATCTGCGACCTGTGCCCTGCTTCAACCTGTCAACTGTCTTTCCTGAGGTTTCCGATCTCACGCTTCAGCCGCGCATAACGCGATACGATCGTCGCCAGATAAGTGATGTGGATGATCCACGTGACCGCATAGGCGGCAAAAAGGTACGCGTAATTGCTTTTCATCGTATGCACCTCAACGCACACTCCCCCGCGGCGCCATCAGCGATTCCAGCGCATGCGCCTGGTCAACCTCGCGCTGCAGCTTCTCCAGCCTATACCGCGACCAGCCCACCAGAAACGCGAAGCAGGAAAACGCCAGCCAGTTTATCAGCAGCACATGCAGCATCCTCGGATCAATCGATCCCCCTCCGCCCATCACCGGCTGCGGATGCTGCGTCCGAAAGAACCAGATCGAAAAATAAACAAAAGGCACGCAAAGCGCCCCTAGAACGGCAAGCGCCGCAGCCAAAACAGGCGTCTCTCCACTCGATGAAAAGCGCCGCAAAAAAAGATAGCTGACGTAAATGAGCCACAAAACCAGCGTCGAGGTCAGGCGCATGTCCCAGGTCCACCAGATGCCCCAAACCGGCCGTGCCCATATCGGCCCGGTTACCAGCACGACCGTGCAGAACACCACGCCAACTTCAGCGCTGACCAGCGCAACGATGTCGGCCGCCGCCTTGCGCCTGACCAGATAAACAATCGAAGCTCCAAAATTAACAAAGAAGAGAATGAACGCCGTCCAGGCCGAAGGCACATGATAATAAAAGATGCGCTGCACGTTCCCCATGGTCTGCTCAGTAGGAGCCCACACCAGCGCCAGATACAGCGCATAAACCAGCAAACCCGCAGTCACTACGCCGAGAATCGGAAACGCTTTCTTCAAGAGCACGCTTTCTTTCTGGGACCGCTTTCTTCACCTCGGGAGAGCCCGATTTGGGTAGGGCACGGCTTCAGCCGTGCCGCCCAACCAATAAATTCAAGGGGCTTTAGCCCCTGATGTCTGTGCGCAAACAGCGAGCTAGCTAGATTTGCTACTCCGCATTCAACACCGTTTCAAATAAAAGCAGGCACACCGTAGTAAACACCAGATCGTACGTCATAAGCAATGTCATCCAGAAGCGCGCCCCTTCGCCATTCAATATCGCCGTCGTCGCCTGCACCATCGCCAGAATCGCCGGAATCGAAATCGGAAACAGCAGCAGCGGCAGCATGATCTCGCGGCTGCGCGTCCGCAGCGACATGGCCGCAAAAAACGTCCCATTCACCACCAGCGCCCATGTCCCAAGCATCGCCACCACCAAAAGCTGCCACGCCGGACCAATCGACCGCAGCCGATAAAACGCAATAAACAGCGGAGTCATCAACGCTTCCAGCACGCTCACAAAAACAAAATTCCCCAGCACCTTCGCCGCAAAAAGCGAGTTTGCCGGAGCCGGCGATACCCTGTAAGCATCCAGCACCTGATTGCGAATCTCCCGCGCCCAGGTCTGATTCAGCGCCACCACCGCCGCGAATAAAAATGCTACCCAGATCAGCCCGCCCGCAATCTGCCGCGATTCTTCCGCGCTCGGATCAAACGAAAAGCTGAACACCACAACCACCAGCAAAGAAAAAAACAACATCGAGTTGATCGCGTCCTTAGACCGCCACTCCAGCCGCAGGTCTTTCAGCAAAGTGACGCGCGTGATGCCGGTGGGAGCGCTCCCAGACAAACTCATCGAGCGTTTTC
>JBEKXO010000194.1:0-8717 GCA_049511995.1 Terriglobales bacterium | reverse complement strand
TGCTATTTTCCCCATCATGGGGAAATATATCCCGCGGAAGCATAAACGGGCGAGAAAGACGTTGATGCGATAACCAAGAGGCTGGTCCGAGAGCGCGTCGACCGCTTGGGCCAGTGCTTCGGGGCTGTACGCTCGCTCCCAACCATATTTCACTTCGGCATGAGCCTCTTCAATGGTCATCTTGAGCGGCGTGTGAGCCATCGCAAACGGGATGAACTCCTGCCAGTGCTTGGGGCGCGTGAGCCGGCCCGAGATTTCGAGGCGCTTGTAGAGCGGGGTTGCGGGCAAGGGCGTCAGCAAGCCGAAAATGGGCAGACCCGGAGGCCAGGTTCGGACTTGCGTTAGTGTGCGCTCGGCCACGCCGGTAGTGTCGTTGTCCATGCCGAAAATAAATGATGTGATCGCGTAAACGTTGCGTTGAGCAAGCCGTTCGAGCACAGCCGCATATTCACCCGGCTTATTGAATCCCTTGTTCACGTCCTTGAGATTGGCTGGGTCAATGGATTCCATACCGATGAAGATCCATTTGCCGCCGGAGGCGGCAATCAGGTCGACGAGTTCTTCGTCGCGCAAGAGGTTAGCGCTGATTTGGGCGACCCAGTGGACCTGGGCTTTGGCAGCGATGATGTCGCGCAGCAGTGACTTGGTGCGTTTGACGTTGATGGCGAAATTGTCGTCGATGAAGAAGACGGCAATCTGGCCTTTCTCGCTACGGGCGCGCGCCTTCAACAGTAGCAATTCATTTACCACGCTCTCGTTGGTGCGGAAGCGGATCGAGTCACCGAAGAATCCGGTCACGGTGCAAAACTCGCAGCCGTAGGGACAGCCGCGCCCCGACTCAACTGGAATAATGCGGAAAGAGCCCCAGCCCGAGCCGACGCGGTTGAGTAACGGCGCGACGGCCGTCGGCACGAGATTGAATTGAGCGAGATCGATCGATTGCCAAGGAATGACCGGGTACTCCTTTAGCGACGGCTTTTTGTCCTTTCCATTTGCATCCACGGGTGCGTAGATGGCTTTGAGTTCGCCGCGGGCGGCGTCGTTCACAATCTGTGGCCAGGTTTCATCGGCTTCGCCTAGAGCCACAGCATCGGCGTGGCGTGGTCCGCCATCGCGACCGAGAGCCTCGTCGGCCAGCTCGGTAACGTGAGGACCACCCATGACGACCGGAACTCCGGTGGCGCGAATGGCATCGGCTATGCGATACGCCTTGGCGATCATTCGGGTCATGGCGCCAATGCCGACCAGTCCGATGTTCTCGTCTCGAACGTACTGTGCGATCTGCAGCTCGTCCATGGGCTGAGCGTTGCCGTCGATCAGCAGCACTTCATGGCCGGGAGGGGTCAGCGATTTGAGCAAAAACATCCAAAGGTGCGGCATGAAGTTGCGAGTCACGCCGTTGTCGGGGTTGTAGAGCAGAATTCTCATGACAGTTCCTTACTTGAATCGTCCAGGATTCACCGCACGAGCCGTCACGAGCGATGCCGATCTGTTGATCTTGTTTTTCATAGAGCCTGCTTCAGAACGGCTCTTGGTATCTTTCGAAAGATGCCTCGGTTCACAGTCTTCAAAACTGCGGCTCCAACTGCACTTCTGGCGCCTGCGCCTCTTCGGAATCGCCGGAGCCACACCCGGACGGAGCCACTGTGCGCCTTTCTGGCTCCGCGAGATGCAGCAACACTCGCGTTCTTGTCTCCCCAACATCCTGGCGCGAGCAGCCAAGCAGAACGGAACAATCCTGATCCGAGTATTTTTCGAGGACGGACATCACAAAGACAAAACGTTCGAAGTGTTCAAGCCGAAGAATGCGCGCGATTGCGTAATCAGTATCCTGCGTCCGTCCAAAACCGCAACTGACCGCATCACTCGGTACGTCTGCGACGGTCGAGTGGTTCTTGCGGGGCGCCAACATGCGAATTGCATTCTGCATAATCGTCCGCCGGGCCCAGGATTGCGCCCAGTCTCGAAACACGTAAGTTCCTTCGACGCAGTCTTCCAAGCCGGAAACAAGACATTCCTCAGCCTTCGTCTGATCGGCTGTGAGCAAGAACGAAAGCAAATGCATACTATCCATGCTTTCCGCGAACACTCTGAGAAACTCGATACGCGTTGCGTATGCTTGCGTTGTATCAATGGAGATCGGAGGTCTTCGTGGCATGGTCAGCTTTGTCCTCTCTGCTCTTCATTGCCCTCGGCGTCAACCATGTGTCAGCGTCAAGCTCAATGCCCAAACATTTTCTTGCGCACGTCAGGCCAGAACTCTTTTGCCACATTGAAGAAGGTATCCAGAGCTATTTGTTGTCCCCACTTGTTCGCGGTATTTCCAAATGATCGATTCACGGCCGGATAGTAGAGGTTGGAGATGCCTGCGGCTACAGCATTTCCGGCCAGTTCGGATGTGTTGAAGTGGTTGCGGCTATCATCGCCGCGAGTGATAACTTCCCGGCTTATCGCATATCCAGTTCGCTTCCAAAATCCCCCCGTGCCTTTCACAAAATAACGAGGATCCTGGTGCAGAGCGACTGGAAATAACCATTCACTCATAATGTTGCCAATTGCTTGATCTGCAAATGCTCCTCCGTAATACTTGCCGAATCCCTGCGCTCCTGTTCCGAATGAGCTGTACTGCTTCTGCGCCATCGATAGCCCGGCAAAGATACCAGCCACCAGGAACGCTGAGGGATCGAAAGAGTCGTCCAATGCAACTTTCATCTTTTTGGCAGGCGTCAGCGTTTTGATCTCCGCCGAGTTCTCGTCTGAGCGATAATTGGGGATTATCCAGAAGATGTGATTCTTGCTCGGTTCATGCTGCGGTACGCTCTGCGCAACGCAGGATGAATCCGACGGAGTCTGACTTGCGCTTGGCGCATCTGGCAGCCTTGACGGTTCCTGTCCAATCGCCACAACTCCTCCCACCAACAAGTTGGCGGAGACCAGCACACGGCAGACTACAGGAACAAACGAAGATGCCGGCAACCTCCTCATGCTACTAAGGTTGATGCACGTTAGAGCGCCTCGCGAGGAAACATGAACAACTCGTCATTTGTTCGCCACGATGAATTCATTCTGTAGCTGATAATCTTCCTCATGGAATATTTTGTGCCTTCCGCAACTCGTCTCCGCTCGATGGCCATCTGATATAACATTCCAGTCGATCTTTGCAGCCACTTGAAAGCGCCCGCGCAGCCAGTAACGGCTTGGCGGCGAGAATCCCATGGAAACCCGTATCCTCGACCAGTTTCGCGCTATCGTTGGCCGCGGCCTGATCACCGAAACATCGCAACTCCACACCTACGAATGCGACGGGCTGACGAACTTCCGCGTGCTGCCCCAGGCGGTGCTGCTCCCAACTTCCACTGCTGAAGTGCAGGCGATCGTGAAGGTCTGCCACCACGAAAAGATTCCGTTCGTGGCGCGCGGATCGGGCACCGGGCTGAGCGGCGGCGCGCTTCCCGTCGACAAAGGCGTGGTCATCAGCCTGGCCCGCATGAATCACATCCTCGAAGTCGACCTTCCAAACGCGCGCGTGGTCGCGGAGCCGGGCGTCATCAACGCAGATGTGACGCAGCGCGTGGCTCCGCACGGATATTTCTACGCTCCCGATCCGTCGTCGCAGTCGGTGTGCAGCATCGGCGGTAACGTCGCGGAAAATTCCGGCGGCGCGCATTGTTTGAAATATGGATTCACGACCACTCACGTGCTCGCGCTTGAGATCGTCCTTCCCGATGGATCACTCGTAAATCTCGGCAGCCGAGCGCTCGATCGACCCGGCTACGATCTGCCCGGAATCTTTGTCGGCTCGGAAGGAACGCTGGGAATCGCGACCAAAGTTGTATTGCGCATCGTGAAAAAGCCCGCCGTGATTCAAACTCTGCTGGCGGCATTTAACACCACCGAGGAGGCAGGGGCTGCTGTGAGCGGAATTATTGGCGCAGGAATGCTCCCCGCTGCGATCGAGATGATGGACAACCTCGCCATTCAAGCGGCGGAGGCGTCGGTGCATGCCGGTTACCCTGACTGTGGAGGATTGCTGCTGGTAGAACTCGACGGCCCGGCCGCAGAGGTCGAGCACCTGATCGAAGAAGTGAGTGGGATCTGTACACAATGCGGGGCGTGGGAAATCCGCGTCGCACAATCGGACGCCGAACGCGCGGTCCTCTGGAAAGGCCGCAAGGCCGCCTTCGCCGCCATGGGCCGCATCTCGCCCAACTATATCGTGCAGGACGGCGTCATTCCTCGCACTGCCCTGCCCAGGGTTCTCAGCGAAATCGAGCGCATGAGCGCTGCCGAAGGATTGCGGGTGGCCAACGTCTTTCATGCGGGCGACGGAAATCTGCATCCTCTTGTCCTCTATGATGGCCGCATCGCCGGGCAGGAAGAGCGGGCCATGGAGCTTTCGATAAGTATTCTGCGACTGTGCGTGCAGTGCGGCGGCTCGATTACCGGCGAACACGGCGTGGGTGAAGAGAAAAAGATGATGATGGGGGAGATGTTCGCCGAGCCCGACCTCGCAACCATGCAACTCGTGCGCTGCGCCTTCGATCCCCAGCAGCTTTCGAATCCGGGCAAAGTTTTCCCCCGCACCCGCCTGTGCGCGGAACGAACCGGCCCCTACGAGCCGCATCCTCTGGAAGTCGCGGGAGTCGCGCAATTTTTTTAGGACTATGGGACCTCATTCACCATCGGGAGTGTCATCGTCGAGTGCAACCGTCGCGGGCGCTGACGCCGCCTGGAACGACCTGCGCTCACTCGTTGGTGAAGAGCGCATACGGGCCGGGGGTGAGCAGGACGCAGTCGATGGCATCATCCCGCATATAGTCATCGAGCCCGCAAATGCCGCGGAAATTGCTGGAGCACTGAAGATCACGACCGACGCCGGTTTGCACGTGATCCCGCGTGGCGGCGCGAGCAAGATCGCTTGGGGCAATCCGCCCAAGCGCGACGGTCGAAGCGCCGAACTGATTCTCTCTACGCGCCGTTTAAACCGCGTCGTCGAACACGCCTGGGGCGACATGACGGCGACGGTCGAAGCCGGATGCACGTTTCGACAACTTCAGCAAACTTTAGCCGAGCATGGTCAGCGTCTGGCCCTCGACCCTCTGTGGCCCGAGCGCGCGACCATCGGAGGAATTCTGGCAACCAACGACAGCGGCCCGCTTCGCATTCGCTTTGGAAGCTTGCGTGACCTGATCATCGGCGTCACCCTGGCTCTTCCTGATGGCACGCTGGCGAAAAGCGGCGGTAAGGTTGTAAAAAATGTTGCCGGATACGACCTGCCAAAACTAGCCACCGGCTCGTTGGGCACTCTCGGAATTATTACGCAGGCGATTTTTCGCCTGCACCCAATTCCGCGCGAAACACACACGTTGAGCTTCGCCACCGCTGGCTCTCTTACCTCTGGCGGCGCGCTCCTCCATACTCTGGTGCTGGCGATTCAGGACTGCAATCTTGTCCCCACCGGAGTGCAAATTCGCGCGGCGGGTTCATCAACTGCAGCCGATCTTCACGAAATTGACTTGCGTTTGGAAGGAACTCCGGCTGGCTGCGAAGCTCAAATTGAGCAGATACTGCACATGGCATCCGGTGCGCGTCGCATCGAACCGCCGCCCGACGTCTGGAATGCATGCTCGACCTTGTGGAGCGGCGCCGAACCTGCAGTCGTTTGCAAGTTCAGCGTGCTGCCTGCGGATATAAGTGTCTGCCTGGATTCGCTAAGAAAGGTTTCGGGGCCTCAGCGCTTGTCGTGGCGCCTGGTCGCTCAATCGGTCGGGGTCGGATTTCTGCGCCTCGAGGGGAATGACAATGCCGCACCTCTTCCTGCGCTCGAAGACTTGCGGAAACAACTAGAAACGCGCGGCGGCTCACTCGTCATCCTGCGTTGCCCGTTCGAAATCAAATCCAAGATCGACGTCTGGGGGAGTCCGGGCGACGCGCTGCCGCTCATGAAAAGCATCAAAGCGCAATTCGACCCGACCGGCGTCTTGAACCCTGGCCGATTCGTAGGTGGAATTTAATGACGCAGGAAATTGACAGCTGATGGCGGAACCCGCGAACATCCCGCCCGTCGCCGGCTCCAGCGCGTTCGACGCGCACCATCCGCCCTCGACTGACCTCATCAACGAGTGTGTGCATTGCGGCTTCTGCCTCGCTACTTGTCCCACGTACGCGCTTTGGGGCGAGGAGATGGATTCGCCGCGCGGGCGGATCTATCTCATGAAACTCGCCTCGGAGGGCCAGGTTTCGCTTGATCCAACTTTCGTCCACCACATGGACAACTGCCTCGGCTGCATGGCCTGTATGACAGCCTGTCCGTCGGGCGTGAAGTACGACAAGCTGATCGAAGCAACGCGCGCGCAGATCGAGCGCAACTATCCTCGCGCGATGCCCGATGGATTTCTGCGCCGAATGATCTTTGAATTGTTCCCGCGACCTGACCGGCTCCGCCTGCTACTCGCGCCTCTCAGAATTTACCAGCGCTCGGGACTGCAATCGCTGGTCCGGCGCAGCGGTCTGCTCAGATTGCTACCGGCAAGCCTGTGCACAATGGAAAATCTCACGCCCTCCGCTCCGCAAAAGGCGGCCGCGCTGCCGGAGCACTTGCCAGCGCAAGGCGAGCCGCGCCTGCGCGTCGCTTTATTGCTCGGATGTGTGCAGAGCGTCTTTTTCCCCGAAGTAAACGCCGCCACTGCTCGGGTGCTTGCCGCCGAGGGTTGCGAGGTGATCATTCCCAATCCTAAGAATCAGGGTTGCTGCGGCGCGCTCATGATTCACGCTGGAGAAGAAAAGGCCGCGCTAGTTTACGCACGCCGCGCCATCGATACATTCGAGCGCGTGCCGGTCGATGCCATTGTGATCAATGCCGCCGGATGCGGATCGAATATGAAGGATTATGGCTATCTTCTGCGCGACGATCCAAATTATCGCGAGCGCGCACGCGCGTTCTCCGCAAAGTGTCGCGACATTTCTGAAGTGCTGGCCGCGCTCCCGCCGCGAGCCCCGCGCCATCCGCTGCCTTTAAAGGTCGCCTACCAGGACGCGTGCCACTTGCAACACGCGCAGGGCGTGAAGTCGCAGCCGCGGAGTGTGCTCGGAACAATTCCTCAACTCCACATCCTCGAAATATCGGAAGGGGCGCTGTGCTGCGGTTCTGCCGGAATCTATAATCTGGTACGCCCCGGACCGGCCAAAGAACTCGGCGATCGCAAGGTGCGCAATGTGCTCGCGACTGCGCCAGATATTATTGCCACAGGAAATCCCGGCTGCGTACTTCAGTTGCAAAGCGGAGTAAGGCAGGCTGGCAGCGATGTGCCGGTGATGCACATGATAGAAATCGTAGACGCGTCGATTCGCGGACTGTCGCCGGAATCGCTGCTCAAGAAACAATAGACGATGCAAAACCCAATTTTCACCGCTGGCGTTTTTCGATATCACTTAAGAGACTATGGCGCAGGTTCAAGCCACAATCCATAAGACCTTGAACCACCAGGGACACCAAGTACCACGAAGGTTTTGGCTCACATATTTCCTTCTTGTACCTTCGTGGCCTTTGTGGCAAATGCTTTCGCAAATTGAAACCACTTCTCTCAGGAGGCTTCCTTGACGTTTCCTTCGATGTTTCTCCGCTCTCTGATCGCATATCTCGCAATATTCGCGCTCGTGGTTGCCGGCGCGCCCTCCAGTTTCGCCCAAACGGCCCAGGCCCCAACTCACGAGACATCGCGCTTAGCCGGCTACTCATCGCAGTCCTCGGCCACAGAGCGCGACTGGGAGAAGAACTTTCAGGCGGGCATCATCGCCGACAATTTGCGCCAGAGCATGCAGCGCCTGAGCGCGCGCCCGCACCACGTCGGTTCTGCTTACGACAAAGATAATGCCGACTGGATTCTCTCCAAGTTCAAGGAGTGGGGATTCGACTCCCATATCGAAACTTTTCAAGTACTTTTTCCGACGCCTAAAGAGCGCGTCGTTGAAATGATCGAGCCCACGAAGTTTCGCGCCAAGCTGCAGGAACCTCCCGTTCCCGGCGATCCAACCTCGAGTCAAACTGCCGAGCAGTTGCCGACCTATAACGCCTACTCCATCGATGGAGACGTGACCGCTCCACTCGTCTATGTGAATTACGGCAACCGCGAAGATTATGAGCAGCTCGACCGGCTCGGAATTTCAGTCAAAGGCGCAATCGTGATCGCGCGCTATGGCGAAGGGTGGCGCGGCATTAAGCCCAAAGTCGGCGCGGAGCACGGCGCGATCGGATGCATCATCTATTCCGATCCGAGAGAAGACGGATTCTTCAACGGCGACGATTATCCGAAAGGCGGTTGGCGTCCGCGCGAAGGCGCCCAGCGCGGCAGCGTCATGGATACCGATTATCCCGGCGATCCTCTAACCCCCGGAGTGGGCGCGACTGCCGGCGCGAAACGCCTCGATATCAAAGAGGCGAAAACGATCACGAAGATTCCCGTGCTGCCGATTTCCTGGGGCGACGCGCTGCCTCTACTTTCCGCGCTGCAAGGGCCGGTCGCTCCCGAAGCCTGGCGCGGCGCTCTGCCCATCACCTATCACATTGGCCCCGGCCCCGCGAAGGTTCATCTGAAAGTGGCGTCCAACTGGGATTTGAGGCCGGTCAACGACGTCATCGCAACCATGCGCGGATCGGTTGCGCCCGACCAGTGGGTGATCCGCGGCAATCACTTCGATGCGTGGGTTAACGGCGCCGA
>JBEKXO010000193.1:0-8725 GCA_049511995.1 Terriglobales bacterium | reverse complement strand
ACCCCTCTGCAATCTAAGCTCCGACCTCTGCAAATGCCTTACGAAATATATTCCCGAATGTATTCGTCGCGCGAAGTCGCCAGCTGGTGAGCGTCCCCGTCGAAGATAACCTTGCCATCGCGCAAGATCAGAAAACTCGTAGCCACTTCGCAGTACTGGCCTTTGGGTAGAGCGACCATCTGGTTGGTGTTCTTGTCGAATTGATGTGTCGCCATGGTGAAGGCGTCCTGCAGCCGATGCGTGACAAGCAGCGCGCTGGTTTTATAGACGTCACGCTGCTTCATAATGAGTTCGACGATCGTATTTGAAGTTACCGGATCGAGGCCGCCAGTGGGCGAGTCGTAGAGCAGCACTTCGGGCTGGGTAATGATGGCGCGAGCGATGGCTACGCGACGCCGCATGCCACCCGAGAGTTCGGACGGGAACATGTCATAGGTTCGTTCCAGTTCCACGAAGCGCAAGACCTCGCGGACGCGCCTCTCAACTTCGTCCGGTGCGACTTTTTCTTCCATCAAGCGAAAAGCGACATTTTCATACACTTTCAGCGAATCGAAGAGCGCGCTTTCCTGGAAGACGATGCCCACACGCCGCCGCAACTGGAACAGTTCCTGCTCCGACATGCGCGTCACTTCTTCACCCATCACAAAAATTCGCCCGCTATCGGGACGCAGCAGGCCAATGGCGAGCTTGAGCATGGTGCTCTTGCCCGATCCGGCAACGCCAAACACCGCCTTGGTTTCGCCATGCTCTAAGCGAAAAGAAATTCCACTGAGCACGACTTTTTCATCGAAGGCGATCGAAATATTTTCGAACTCGATGGCGCAGTCGGAGGGACTCACCACGGAGACAGCCGGATTTTCGATGGGTAGGGTGGGAGCGGGCATCTCTTATCTGTAACCGAAAAATGCGAAGATCAACTTAGTAACGAAGAAATCCACGACCAGGATCAGCACGGACGAAGCAACGACGGCTTGCGTCGTTGAGCGGCCGACGCCCTGGGTTCCGCCGCTGGTTGACATGCCGTAATAGCAGCCCACTGTCGAGATGATGAATCCAAACAGCACGGGCTTGATCAAGCCGGTGAACACGTCGCGGAAGACGAGAATCTGCCATACCGAAGTCCAATACTGTTGTGTGTCTACTCCGAAGAGGAGGTGGGCGACGCCATAGCCACCGATCAGTCCGAGCAGGTCGGCGATGATCGTCAAGAAAAACAGCATGAAGGCCGTGGCCCCGACGCGCGGCGTAACCAGTTTTTTTGTGGGATCGGTGCCGAGGGCACGCATGGCATCGATCTGCTCGGTTACGATCATCGAGCCGAGTTCGCTGGCCATGCCGGACGCGTTGCGCCCCGCCACCATCAAGCCAGTAATCAGGGGGCCCAGTTCGGTGACCATGCCAAGCGAAACCAGCTGGCCGATGAGGGAAACGCCGCCGAACCGCTGCAACGTGCTGGCGGAGTTCAGCGCCAGCAACGCGCCAACGGAGAGGCCTGTCAGTACTACGATGGGCAGGGACCCGACGCCGATCAGGTCTGCCTGCTGCACCATGTCGCCCATGTAGAGCGGACGGCGGAAGAAGTTTGCAACCGATTGCGCCGAGAGCAGGGTGTAGTTCTGAACCGCCAACGCAAAATCTTTGGCGACTTCAATGGGCGAGATCAGTTCGAATTCGAGCGCCATGTCCTAGTCAAGAAACGCTTGGTCAGGGAACTTCTGCTCAGGGAACTATAGCAGAGAGGGGAAACATCGGGTGATCGGAGGATCGGGTTGATTTCATAATTCCAACGCCAGGTGCTCTTCGCCCGATGACGCGATCGCACGATTGCCCGATTTACTCTCGGCTCTTCTTCTTGATCTCAATTGCCAGCCGCTTAATCTTTTGGTTCAGAGTGGACAGTGGGACGTGGAAACGCTCTGCCGCTTCGGTCTGGTTCCAGCCGCATTTTTCCAGCATGTCGATGATGATCCGCCGCTCGCAGTCCTCCACGATGCTAAATAAGGTGGCGCCGGGACTGGCATCGAGTGTCGGGACCACGCTACCTCGTCCGACAATGTGGTCGGGCAGCAGGTCGGTGCCGATGTCGTTATCGGAGGACAACACGACGGCGCGTTCAATCGTATTCTCCAGTTCGCGGACGTTGCCCGGCCACGAGTAGCTCACCAGCGGCCGAAGCGCTTCGGTCGTGATACGGCGCGCGGGGCGGTCATTTTCCTCTGAATACCTACTCAGAAAGTGTTGCACCAGCAGCGGAATATCTTCGCGGCGTTGCCGGAGCGGAGGCAAATCGATGCTGATGACATTGAGGCGGTAGAAGAGGTCTTCGCGAAATTTTCCTTCGCGTACCATTTGCCGCAGATCGACGTTGGTGGCGGCGATGATGCGCACGTCCACTTGAATTTCTTGCACGCCGCCGAGATGCATGAACTTGCGATCCTGCAATACGCGCAGAATCTTAGCTTGCGTGTCCATGCTCATGGTGCCGATCTCATCCAGAAAGAGCGTGCCCCGATCGGCAACTTCGAACAGTCCTTTCTTCGAAGCGATCGCGCTGGTGAAAGCGCCCTTGACGTGCCCGAAGAGAGTGGATTCAAGCAGGTCAGGCGGCGTCGATCCGGAGTTCACCGGTACAAACGACCGGTCGCGACGCGTGGAATTTAAATGGATCGCCTTGGCAATCAATTCCTTGCCTGTTCCGCTCTCGCCCTGCAAAAGAACGGTTGAGCGGCTAGGCGCCACCTGCGCGACCAGGTCAAAAATCTTCAGCATGGGCTCGCTCTTGCCCACGATGTGCTCGAAGTTGTAGCGCTGCTTGAGCGCCCGCTTCAGCTGAATGTTTTCTTCTTCGGCTTTTTGCCGGGCCACGGCGGCGCGCACGTCTGCCAACAATTTTTCGTTATCCCACGGCTTCTGGATGAAGTTGGTCGCGCCCGATTGCATGGCGCGTACCGCGTTCTCTACCGTGCCATAGGCGGTGATCATGATGACCGCCTGTTGCGGATGCAGCAGCCGAATCTCAGACAGCACATCCATCCCGTGCTTGTCGGGCAAAGCGAGGTCGAGCAGGACGACATCGAAGGCGCGCTCGCCTATTTGCGCCAGTCCTTCACGGCCCGTGCCTGCGACCGTGACGCTATAGCCCTCGAGTTGCAGCAGGGTCTCCAGCGATTCGCGGATTTCGGCTTCGTCGTCAACAATTAGTATGCGGCCGGCGCTCTGCGGCGTACGTTCCGGGGTGCTCCGGCGCGTGATCGGCGTGATTTCAGATACTGCTACTTCAGACATGGACTGCCTTCCTTGTCGAAATCAACGGAAAATCCAGGGTGAAGGTGGTGCCTTCGCCCGGGCGGCTCTCCACGCGGATGTTGCCGGCGTGTTCCTGGATGATGCCGTAGGTGACCGAAAGCCCAAGTCCGGTGCCGCGATTCTGGCCCTCCGCGGGACTCGTCTTGGTCGTGAAAAATGGATCGTAGATGCGGTGAATATTTTCCTGTGCAATGCCCGAGCCAGTATCAGAGACGCGCACGCTAACCGATTCGCCGTTCGACGTCGCCACGCTGAGTACTCCGCCCCCGCTCATGGCGTCTTTCGCATTCAGGAACAAATTCAGAAACACTTGCTGCAGGCGACCGGCATTGCCCTGGATGAGGGGAAGATTCTCGTAGAGCTCCGATTCGAGGCGAATCTGCGCAACCTTGAACTGGTGCTCAAGCAGCGCCAGCGTGTCGGCGATGACTTTATTGAGGCTAATTTCTGTCAGTTCCGTGCCGGTGGTGCGCGAGAAGTTCAAGAGATTATTGACGATCTCGGATGCGCGGAAGGTTTGCTTCGTGATCTTATCGAGCACGCTGGCTTTCTGCGGATCGGACTGCAACTGCTTCGCCAGCATTTGCGTATAAGATGAAATCACCGCCAGCGGCGTATTCACCTCGTGCGCCACACCTGCCGCCAGCAGTCCGATTGAAGAAAGTTTGTCAGCCTGGGTGAGCTGGACTTCAAGCTCGATTCGCTCGGTGATGTCATCCATGATCACCAGTCGTCCCACGACATTGAACTTGCGGGTGACGAGCGGCGCCATTGCGACATTCACGACGCGCGATTCACCGGTTGGAGTGATCAGGCGAAACTTATAAAGATTGTGGATGCCCGGGTTCTGCCGCACACGGTAGAACTCTTCCACAAACGATGCCGGGAAAACTTCGCTCAGCGAGCGCCCTACGACCTGCCAGCGCGGCTGCGCGTACATCACTTCCATCTGCGAGTTCCACGATTCAATGCGGTCTTGCAGGTCAACCGCCATGACGCCAACATTGATCGATTCGACGATATTCTCGTTGAAGTCCTTCAGCCGTTCGTACTCGCTGACCTTTTGCTCGAGCGAGGCATAGAGCCGCCCATTCTGGATCGCGATGCCGATATATCCCGCCAGCGCCTGCAGCAACTCCACATCTTCGCTGGAGAGGAAGTCGCCCTGCATCGTCTTGCCGAGGCCGAGGAAGGCAATCGTCTTTTGCCGCGCGTGGCAGGGAATATAGTAGTTCAGATCGAGGCGCGCGATCGCTTCTTGCGCCGCGGCGTTCTCGCGCGGCAATTGGTGCGTGTTCTCGAAGAAGATATGCCCGACCGCATCCTCGATCCGCGGTTTCGCTAAGAATGACAGGTCGAGGCCGGTGACGTGCGCGATCCCGAATGACTTTGACAACTCGAACCGTGAAGAGTCGGCATTCCCGAGGAAAATCGCTATGCGATCGACCATCAGCGTTCGTGCCACACGGTCAACCAGCGACGAAAGCATTTTATCCAGATCGGTCTCCGAGCTCAGCTCGCGTCCGAACTCGATCAGCGTTCGCCGATAGTCGTAGCCCGTGCGGAAAAAATATTGGTCGAGCTTTTCCTGAATCCATTTCCGCACCGGATCAAAGAGCAGGGCGGTGACGACAATCGCCACCATTAGCCCGTAGGGGCCAGAACTCGGCACGCGTGTGTGGACGAGTTCGGCAATCGCGGCCACGCCCGCGAAGTACATCGCCACCATGGCGGCTGCCGCAAGCGTGTAAGCCATGCCGCGCTTGAAGATCAGATCCACGTCCATCAGACGGTAGCGGAAGATGGCGTAGCCGAAGGTCAGCGGCAGCAATCCGAGCGATAGCACCGACACCTTCATGGTGAGCGATGGCATCACTCCCAACAAATACGGCAGAACGTAAAAGAGGGTGAAGGGCGTGATGGCAAGGATAGTGCCGCGTGTAATCCACTTGAGCTGCTGGCGCAGAATCGGAGTCGCGGCTTGACGGTAGCTTTTCCACAAGACCGTCGCCGCCGAGACGAAATAGATGGTCAGGTAGGCCCAGTGCACCCGGTTCAGATTGAAGAGCAGGGAAGCGCTTGCCTTTAAATACTCAAACGCCATCAACTGGATTCCAAGCAGCAGCGCTCCCGGCAGGTAGAGCAATGGAATCGACCAGCGGTGGGCGTTGGCAAACTTACGCCGCTCTGGGAAGGTCAACACGAAGTGGAGGAACAGCGCTGGCTGGAGCAGCCACGCAACCTCATTCGCCCACAGGACCATCCAGTCAAAGGCGTTAAGTTTGCCAGTGTAGTGCAGTGAGTAAAAAATGAACGATACCAGGCAGAAAATGTAAAAATGCGTGGATCCGACCGCCGTCCAGCGCCTCAACAGCACATAAAGCCCAATGCTCAGGTAAATCAGGGCGATCAGCCGCAGCCAGTCGTTCATCGACCGCTCGGCCGGGACCAGCACTACTTCGACATCCAGGGGAACCTCGCCGCGGACAAGCGAGTAGGTTGCTTTCGACCAGACGCCAGAGTAGTAAATCTGGCGTGTTAGCGCAGCGGCACTGCTCACGGGGTGGCCATTGATGCTGACCACGGCATCGCCGCGCCGAATTCCGGCGCGCTCGGCCGGTCCATTCGGCTCGAGCCGGTCGGCGACCAGCATGCCATTCCGCTCAATCCACCAGGCTCCATCGTCCGGAATCGCCGATTGGTGTTCGATTTTGTAGTTGAATCCGGCGAACAGAATGGCCGCTACTGTGAGGAGCGCCAAGACGATGGCGGCAAACCGAGCCTCAAATTCGCGGTTCATGGGCTGGGACGACTGCGCGGCGGCAAGGCCAGAGATCCGACGCCATTGAGGGATGAGCAACTTCACTGCCACTTCCAATCTCTTTCAGAGCTGTTAAGTCAATGACTTGGATCAACTTCCAGAATTATATCGTCGCTTCCGAAGACTGGCTATGAATTATGGAAGATACGTTCCGTTTTTTGGGATTTCATATGGCGGGTTGTCCCTAGAAGCGTCACTTGAGCAAGCGAGCCAAATTGCCGGAATGCAATGATCTTTCAGGGACTGAAGGCGAATCCAGAGCTGCCAGTATCCTCGACGAACTGGGAAGAGGGTCTGGGAGTAGGGTAAGCTTGAGGATGCGAGCGGATTTTGTGAATGGCGTGTTTCTGAAGTGCAGTGGGATGACGTGCCCAAACCCTTTATTTTGATCGGAGGGGCTCGAGCACCTTCCCCGATACTCGAACCCCCCACTTACTGATGTCCACCAAACTCGCCTAGCTTTAACCTGCCCGGGAGCGGTGAACAAATCCCGCAAGTGAGTGTGATCATGCGCCCGATCGCTCGAAACGTCCATGGAGGCCGTCTGAATCCGTCTGAACTGATCTGAAGAAATTAATGTCGCCGAGCTTGACACAGGCCGTCCGGCGGAACAGAATTTCTGACCATACTTCTGACCGTCTTTCGATTGGATCCAGCTTGGTTTTTGCCGCTGGTTGCCACAGGAGTCCTCAATTCGCGGAAGAATACCCCGAGGAGTTGCGCATTGTCCGATAAGAAAGTCCGCTTCGACGATTTCGAGCTTGATTACGCGCGCTTCCAGCTGAGCTGCGGCGGCGCACCTCTGCGCCTGGAAGGCTTGCCGTTGCAACTTCTGATGTTCCTCGTCGACAAGCGCGGGCAACTGGTAACACGCGAGGAGATTGCCAGCCAGCTGTGGGGCAAAGATGTCTTCGTGGACGTCGAACAGGGAATCAATACCGCGGTGCGCAAAATTCGCCGGGTTCTGGGCGACGATGCCGACGAACCACATTACCTCCAAACTGTGGTTGGAAGGGGATACCGCTTTGTCGCACCCAATGCCAGGGAAGTGGCGAGCGGTCAGGCGGAGGCATTTACTGTGTCCGCTGAAGAACTCGGCCGAGCCATCATGACCGCCGCGGGTCTCGACCCCGAAAATCCCAGAGATGCACCAAAACCCCCTCCGAAGACCGAAGAAGTCCGGTAAAGTTAGAAGGTGGCTCGGTCTTTCGCCAGTTCGGCCACATCAGGGTCGATTTGCAACAAGTCGATTTGCAACAAAAAGAGGGGAGCCAAATTTCAGCTCCCCAAAGCTGTAGAGGCGATATCAGTAAGTAAGAACCTATCTGCGAGGGTTTCGTTGCCCACGGAAACACAAGATCCCGAAGAAAAATTCCTAACCGTCAACGAGCGCAGCATCAATGCTCGTTCCTCAACGCAAACTTCAACGGCGGTAGAAGAGCACTGGCTCGATCTCCCCGATGGCCGAATGCGTTACCTCAAAGCCGGATCGGGCCCAGCGCTCATCCTTGTTCACGGGTTGATGGGCTATTCCTTTTCCTGGAGGTTTACAATTCCGGCGCTCGCGCCCCACGCGACCATTTATGCCATCGACAATCTCGGCGCCGGCTTATCGACCGCCAAGCCGGACCTAGACTGCCGCTTACGAGCAACCGCTGATCGCCTCCTGCAGTTCGCCGACGCACTCGGAATCAGGCGATTCGATTTGCTCGGCACCTCTCATGGAGGAGGCGTCGCCATTATGGCGGCAGCCATCTGCGCAGAGCGGAACAACCCAGCGCTGCATCGCCTCGTATTGGTCGCCCCCATCAATCCCTGGTCGCTCCATGGCAGGCGCTTCGCGCCCTTCCTGGGCACTCCAGTCGGTACTCTTCTCTTTCGCAACACGATCGAGCGCTGGCGCTCTCTCGACCACCTGTGGCTGGAACGTCTTTTCGGGGATGAATCGAAGATTCCACCCGATTCGCTCGATGGCTATCGCATTCCAGTCGTCAAGAACCAAGGGCTACGTCACGCGTGGCACATCGTAAAAAATTGGACCACCGATATGGCGGAACTGAAAGCGGCACTCCCAAGAGTTCGCGATTACCCCACCCTGCTTATCTGGGGAAAGAAAGATCGCGCGGTCGATTTTCGATCCGCCCAGCCGCTAAGCCAGAATTTTCGCGACTCGCGTGTGGTGGTGTTCGAGAGAGTTGGACATCTTCCCTATGAAGAGGCGCCGGACGATTTCAATCGCGCGCTCATCGATTTTCTGACCAGCGGGACGAAGAGTTCAGCGGCGAATCGCCAGGTATTTTAGAACGCTGTTAGAACTCCACATGGGCGCGGAAGGAAGGCACGATTACCGGCCCGCGGTCGCGATTATAGCCAGGATTGTTAATGTGCTGCACACCGGGAGCCACATAGATTCCCCGCCAGACGTGCGCGGTGTAATACGATTCGACAATATTCTCCCGCCCATAATTCAGCGCGCCATCGCCCAATAGAAAACCTAAGCCACCATCCGCCAGGTACACCTGGTGATCCTTCTTGATGCCGTTCGTGACAAACGCAATGCCGGCGCGGTCTTGCTTGCGGTGCCACCATGCTCCATTA
>JBEKXO010000192.1:0-8863 GCA_049511995.1 Terriglobales bacterium | reverse complement strand
CTTGGGGATACGCCACGAAATCGGGCGCAAGCCGACGCGGAAGACAGTTCAAAAATTAAAGATCGCTTGGAGGCTCTGCTATGCGCGGAAACCCTTCAGGGAACCTTGTCCCCGAATGCGAACCCCGGAAAGGGGCCAATTGGAGGCTATCAGTATTGGATGCCTAAAGCAGCCGCGAAGATTCAGCGGACAACTCAGACACTTATTCACTTGTCCTCGACCTGTTTGTTATACCAAAGGGAATTGGATTGTGCAAGGGGGGAATAAAAAAAGTTACGGCCGCACTTGGCGCCACGTTCTCGCCGCTCACAGACCCGTCATGCGCTGCAAATGTTCCGGATACCGCTCCCCCTGCACGATCGAGCTCGCGCCGTCGATCTCGCGCAGGTCTTCTGCAGTGATCTGGATTGCGAGCGAGCCAATATTCTCGTCGAGTCGCGCCAACTTGGTCGTGCCGGGGATGGGAACAATCCACGGTTTCTGCGCCAGCAGCCACGCGAGCGCGATCTGCGCCGGAGTCGCCCCTTTCTGCTTCGCGATCCTGGCGAGCAGATCGACCACCGACTGGTTCGCCTTCAGCGCCTCGGGCTTAAAGCGAGGAAGATTGCTGCGGAAGTCGGTGCTGGCGAACTTCGCATTCTCGTCAATCTTTCCGGTGAGGAATCCTCTCCCCAGCGGGCTGTACGGAACCAAGCCAATTCCAAGCTCCTCAAGAGCCGGCAGCACTTCCGCTTCGGGCTTCCTCCACCACAGCGAGTACTCGCTTTGCAGCGCGGTCACCGGCTGAACGGCGTGCGCTCGGCGGATCGTCTTCACTCCTGCTTCCGAAAGTCCAAAGTGCTTGACCTTACCGGCTTGAATCAATTCCTTCACCGTGCCAGCAACATCTTCTATCGGCACATTCGGGTCAACCCGATGCTGATACAGCAGGTCGATAACGTCGACCCGCAACCGCTTGAGCGACCCTTCGACGGCCTGCTTGATGTGCTGGGGCTGACTATTCAACCCGGCTGCTCCCGGGCGATGCTCCTTGTCGCTCACCTCGAACCCGAATTTGGTGGCGATCACTACCCGGTCGCGGAGCGGGGATAGCGCTTCGCCGACAAGTTCTTCATTAGTGAACGGCCCATAAACCTCAGCCGTGTCAAAGAACGTAATGCCCCGATCGACGGCGGTGCGGACGAGGGAGATCATCTCCTGCTTATCTTTCGGCTCGCCATAAGAGAAGCTCATGCCCATGCAGCCGAGGCCGAGAGCGGACGCTTCCAATTGGCTTTTACCGACTTTGCGCGCTTCCATTGTTTCTCCTTGCGACGAGCTTTGACTTGATTCAGATGCTCTCGCCGATGCAGAAGTGGCAGAGAAACGCCAGACAGAGCCCCCTCGTGGTCCATTGGACCCCGCTCCGGGCCTATAATTTCAATAGGCAAGTGATTTCCGTTGTCCAACTCGGACAGGTGGAGTATGGCGAAGGTCTCCGCCTGCAGCGGAAGCTAGTCGATCTGCGCAAGGCGGGCGAGATTGGCGACGTGCTGCTGCTCCTCGAACATTCGCCCGTCATCACTCTTGGACGCAATGCGAAAGAGACGAACGTGCTCGCTTCTCCCGATGCGCTGGCGGCGCGCGGCGTTGAAGTGTTCGAGTGCGATCGCGGCGGCGATGTCACATTTCACGGGCCAGGACAGTTGGTTGGGTATCCGATATTTGATTTGCGGGATTATAGCTATCAGCTCTCAGATATCAGCTCTGGGTTGGAGCCTCCACGTCGTAAGACTCTTGGCGCTGTCGACTACGTTCGGCGACTGGAAGAAGTGCTGATTCGGACTTGCAATGATTTTGGTATTCCTACTCGTCGCGTCGCGGGACTGACTGGCGCTTGGACCGAGAACGATCCTGGCGCCAAGATCGCAGCCATCGGCGTGCACATTTCGCGCTCCGTCACTTCGCATGGATTTGCTTTGAACGTGAATACGGATCTCAGGTACTTCAATCTCATCGTGCCTTGCGGCATCACGGCGAAGCCGGTGACCTCGATGGAAAAAGAGTTAGGGCGAGAGATCGATCTCGATGACGTCGCCAAATCGCTGTCGCGAAACTTCGGCACCGTTTTTGGCAGCCAGATGCTCTGGCTCGAGACGATTGATGCGCTGCTTGGGAACAACATCGGTGTGCCAATGAAGGTTCCGGAGGAATTGCGGAAGATGCAGGGCGAGGACGATTTGTTTCTTGCGTGAAACGTCGTCGATTCCGCAGTTCGGCATTCGCGGGCGGGGGCGCCCGCTCCACACGCAAACACACCAGTGTTAGCATATTCCCGTACTGATCATGGCAAACAATAACCATAAGAAGAAGGCCGCTTCCGCTGGAAAGTCCTTCCCGGCGAAGAACCAGAAGCAAACGATGAAAGTCGCTGAGTCGAACGGCGACTTGCGCACTTACACCATCCGCGATAACCGACTGGAAAAACCTCACTTCACGGCCCGGCAGGTTCGGGTTGGCGACGACGTGCATTATGAGGTCGAGAGCGGCGATCTCGCGACGCCGGCGCCTCCCATTCGCGATTCGAAATATTTGCGCCGCGAGCAGTGCATTGAGCTCTATCGCTGGATGCTGCTCAACCGGCGCATGGAGACGGCGCTCGAAAATCTCTACAAACAGGGAAAAGTTGTCGGCGGCGTTTATTTTGGCTTAGGGCAGGAAGGTTGCTCGTGCGCCTCGGCCTACGCGCTCGGCAAGGATGATTGGATGGGGCCGATGATTCGCAACCAGGGAGCGCTGCTGGTGCGCGGTTTCAGGCCCGCCGACATCATGATGCAATACATGGCGAAGTCCGGATCGCCGACCGGCGGGCGCGATACCACTTCGCACTTTGGCGATCTGAAGAAGCGCAACGTAGTAGCGCCGATCTCGATGCTCGGCGATTTGATTCCGGTGCTCACGGGCGTAGCACTCGGAGCGCGTCTGCAACGCAAAAATGTTGCGGTGATGACTTGGATTGGCGATGGTGGGCAATCGACCGGCGTCACCTACGAAGGGCTGAATTTTGCGGCGGTTCAGAATCTGGGCCTGGTGCTGATTGTCGAGAATAATCTCTGGGCCTATTCCACTCCGGCCAATATGCAGTTTCGCGTTGAAGACCTCGCTGAGCGCGCGATCGGTTATGGAATTCCCGGTGTGATTGTCGATGGCACCGATGCCTGCCAGGTATACGACGCGTGCCATGAAGCGTGCGAGCGAGCCCATCGTGGCGAAGGTCCGACGCTGATCGAAGCAAAGATGATGCGCATGAAGGGGCACGCTATTCACGACGCCGCCGAGTATGTTCCGAAGCCGATGTTTGAGTATTGGAAGCGGCGCGATCCGATTGCGCGCATGGAAAATTATCTGGTGACCAGGAAGAAATGGTTGACGGCGAAAGAAAACGACGCCCTCGTCGCCGGCGTCGAACAGGAGTTGGAGACGGAGCGCGAGCTCGCGGTGAATTCTCCGATGCCGACTCCGGAGTCGGCCGCGGGTGGCGTCTATTGCGAAGATGGATGCCACGAGATCAAGCCGAAGTATGCGATGCCCCGGACGCGCGGAGCGAAATCGGCGGGGCTGAAGCGTTCGGAAGCGGTCGTGCATCTGAAGTGAGTTAACCGAAAAATCGTTAACCACCAAAGCCGCTAAGGGCAAAAAGTTTCTGTCTTCTTCGCCCTCTCGGGGCCTGTTCGCCCGTCCGCGCTAACTGATAAGATTAACTTTCGTCATGTCTGCTTCTATCCAGCTGATCCAGATCGACCTCAGCCCCAAGGTGCACACTCCGAAGCCTTCGTGGCTTAAGGCGAAGGCTCCCGTCGGGGACAACTTTCATAACCTTAAGAAGCTGGCGCGCGGGCTGGGGCTGCACACGGTCTGCGAGTCGGCGCAATGCCCGAATATTGGTGAATGCTGGCATCATCACACTGCGACGTTCATGCTGCTAGGCGATATCTGCACGCGGCGCTGCGGATTTTGCGCGGTGCCGAAGGGGCGTCCACAGCGGATTGACTGGGACGAACCGCGGCGCGTGGCCGAGGCCGTCGCGACTCTTGGTCTGCGGCATGCGGTCGTTACAAGCGTGAATCGCGACGATGACAACGTCGGCGGTGCTCGCATTTTTGCCGAGACGATTCATCAGATTCGTGAGCTTGTGCCGGAGTGTCGCGTCGAGGTGCTGATCCCTGACTTCCAAGGGCTCGAAGAACCGCTCCGCATCGTGCTCGACGCCAGGCCGAACGTGCTCAATCACAATACTGAAACCGTGCCGCGACTGTATCGCGCGGTTCGTTCGGGTGCGCGTTATAAGCGAACGCTCGATCTACTGGCGAATGCCAAGAAATGGGATCCTGCCACGGTCACCAAGAGTGGCGTGATGGTTGGCATTGGCGAAGAAACCAGCGAGTTGATCGACGTCTTCCGCGATCTGGGCGAGCGCGGCGTCGATATCCTAACGATCGGGCAGTATCTGCGCCCGTCAAAAGATCATCTGCCGATGACGCGCTATTACACTCCCGACGAGTTTGTGTCGCTTAAAGAAGAAGCTCTGAAGTTTGGATTCAAGCACGTCGAGTCAGGACCGCTGGTGCGCTCGAGCTATCATGCGCACGAGCAGGCGGAAGTGGCGGGTGGGCGGTAGTCGTCGGCGCGCTGTTCGCTATTCGTTGTTCGCTGTTCGCGACTCGCTCGACAAGGTGGTGCCATGTTAACAGCAAGAGCGCGACTTGCGAAAAGCGAACGACGAACAGCGGCCTTTTCCCTACCACACCCTACAAGCATTCTGATTCACCATCGGCGCGGTGGCTGCGCAATGATACGCCTCGCGGAACTCGGGCATATTGGAAACCGTTCCATTGACGCGATATTTTCCCGGTGAATGCGGATCGAGCGTGACCAACATGCGCGACATCGCATTTGTCTGATTTTGGCACCACACGTTGGCGAATCCCAGAAAGAAGCGCTGCTCGGCGGTTAATCCGTCGATGGGCGCTGGTTCTTTGCCGGCAAAGGTGCTAAGCAGCGCCATATAGGCGACGCGCACGCCGCCATTGTCTGCGGTGTTTTCGCCAAGCGTCAACTTGCCATTTAACTTCAGGTCGTCGACGGCGACGAAGTTCGCGTACTGGTCTTTAATGCAGCTGGTACGTTCTTCAAATTGTTTCTTGTCGCTCGCCGTCCACCAGTCGCGGAGATTGCCCTCGGCGTCAAATTGGCTGCCCTCGTCGTCGAAGCCGTGCGTAAGTTCGTGGCCGATCACGGCTCCGATGCCGCCGAAGTTCAGCGCGTTATCGGCCCGGTTGTCGTAAAACGGCGTCTGGAGAATTCCAGCCGGAAAGGTGATGTTGTTCTGCGTGGGATCGTAGGTGGCGTTCACCGTCATCGGCGGATAGGGCCAATCCCGCTTATCCAGGGGCGTGCCAATCTTCTTCAACCTGTACTGAAGGTCGTTTTGATTGGCGCGTTGCGAGTTGCCGAGCGCATCGCCGCGCTCGATCTGAAGCGCCGAGTAGTCGCGCCATTTGTCGGGATAGCCGATGCGATTCGTGATCGCATGCAATTTCACCATCGACTGCGCTTTCGTGTCCGCGTCCATCCAGGACACGCTTTGGATATCTTCGCCGAGCGCCTTTTCAAGAGCCGCGACCATCGCCAGCGTGCGCTCCTTGCCTTCGGCGCCGAAAGTCTGCCGGACATAGACCTGGCCGATCACTTCTCCAAGATCGTTATTCGCATAACCGACGCAGCGCTTCCAGCGCGGACGCAGCTCCTTGGTGCCTTGCAGCGTCTTGCCGAAGAAATCAAAGTTTTCGTTGACGAACGCTGCCGGCAGATATGGCGCGCTGGCGTGCACGGCGTGCCAACGCAGATAGGTTTTCCAATCGTCGAGTGAGTGTGCGTCGATTACGGCCTGCATATTCTTGACGAAATCCGGCTCAACCACATTGAGGGAATTGAACGGCGGCGCGCCCACGCCGTCGAAGTACTGGGTGAAATTGAACTCAGGACTCAGCGCGGCAAGTTCCTGGCTGCTCAGCTTGTGATAGATCTTCTGCGGATCGCGGCGGCTGGTCTGGTCGAGCGCGCCCTTGGCCAAGGCGGTTTCGATCTCCATGACAACTTTTGATTCGGCCTCGGCTTTGCCTGGGTCGTCGCCCAAGAGCACAAACATCTTGGCCACATGAGCGACGTATTTTTTTCTCAGCTCGACCGACTTCTCATCGTCTTTGAAATAGTAGTCGCGGTCGGGCATGCCGAGTCCACCCTGGTCGACCTGAGCAATGATCTGGCTGGCATTCTTGAAGTCCGATCCGGAATCGAAGCCGAATAAAACGTCGGCACCCTCGCCGTGAAGCCGCACGATCTCTTTCGGAAGCTCAGGTTTCGAATGGATCGCCGCGATGCTTTGGAAGTCGTGTTCCAGCGGCTTGGTGCCGGCTTTTTCGACAGCGGCTTCATCCATGCAACTGGCATAGTAGTCACCTATCTTTTGTTCGTTGACGCTACGCCCTGGACGGTCGGTAGATGCCTTTTCAAGAATGTCGCGCACAATGTATTGTCCGCGCTCCGCCAGTTCGTTGAATCGGCCCCATGCCGAGCGATCGGCGGGAATCGGATTCTGAGTCATCCACTTGCCGCACGCGTACGCATAAAAATCGTTGCAGGGATCGATGTTCTTATCGAGCATGTCAGCGGAGAAACGCACGTCGGCGGTGGGCTTTGCTTTTTCCTGGGCCGATAATGCGGGGACGACAAGGAGGGCAAGGGTTAGAACTCTCAAAAAGCCTTTGTAATAACGCATCAAATCCTCGGATCGAAAATGTGGGAATGCCACAAAAAGTACACACTAAGCCAACGTATTGGACTCACGCCGCGGAAAACTGTCAACGGAAAATCCGATTTTTAAATCCCGCGCGACGTGCCGAGCTTCGCTCGGCTGGACGGACGAGGGCGTCCGTCCCTACGTGACTGTGGGACACTCAGAAAACTTTGACGTGGAACGTCAGATATTTCTTGGGATTTTCGCGGATGGCTTTCACCAGTTCACGCGTCTCCACCAGCATCTGGTTGCTGTTGTTATAGAGCGCCGGATCCTTGAATAACAGCCCCGCCGTACCCTCGCCTTTTTCCAGGCGATCGGTCAGTGCGGCAATATTGTTGATCGTAGTCTGTAGCTTATCCGCAAATTCCTGGTCGTGCGAAAATTTCCCGAGCGCGCCTTTGCCCGCGTTGATGTCGTCGGTGAGTTGCCGGATGTTGGCAACCGTCTTATTCGCGTTGTCAAACAGCTCGGGATCTTTCAGCAGTTTGCCCGCCGTGCCTTTGCCCTGCTGCAGTTCGTCGACCATGGCGTTGAGTTTGTCGATAACGGCAACCGCTTTCTTATATGCTTCGTCGCTGGTAAACAGCGGTCCGAGCGAGCCCTTTCCTGTCTGAATGTCGTCGACTAATCCTTTGAACTCCGTCACCGTCGCGTTGAGCTGGTTATAAAGGGCCGGATTATAAATGACTTGGCCGATCGATCCCTGGCCGCTCTCAATGAAGGCGACGATGCGATCGACGCGCTTGAGCAGCGCGTCCATATTTTCGAGCGTGCCTTGGGTGGAACGCACCACATCCTGAAGCTCGGGCTGGTCGCGCGCAGGCAACACGTCCCCATCCCGCGCCTCCGGCCCCTTGGCCTGTGTGCTATCCACGTCGACGTAGGTTTCGCCGAGTACCCCGGCCGTGGTCAGCAAAGTGACGGAATCTTTACGCAGGTTGAACGAGTACTTGGTGTTGACCTTCATGGTGACTTCGACCGGCGTCATCGGCTTGCCGCCGACGATACGAACCGTCTTGACGTTGCCAATGTCCACGCCCGCCAAGCGCACGGGCGCGCCTTCGCGCAATCCCCCGGCGTTATCGAAGTAGGAACGAATCGTGATCTTGCGAGTGAACCACCCGCCCGTCCCGCTCATCACGAAAATCAGGACCATGAGGGTAACGGTGGCTGCAATGACAGTCAGCCCCACGCGAAGTTGCGACCATTTCAGCTGTTTCTGGCTAGGCAAGGTGGTCTGTGAACGACAGGACATCATAGCAAATGCAGAGACATTTCAGGCGGCGAGATTTGGCGGGGGGGAAAGCGGCGATGGGAGGAAGTATTAACGCGGGGAAAAAAGGCTTCCACGATCGCATTCGCATGCGAGTGGAAGCCTTCTTGGGTGCGGCCCTAGATTAAGCGTTACCGGTCGCGTCCATCTCGCTTTGCTTCCGGCTTAGCGGGCTTCGGATTATTCTTCGGAGCGGGCCTGTTGGGCTTGGAATTCTCGGAAACTGATGCCTGTTCATGATCGGCGCTACGATTCTCCGAGCGCTCCGCCGCATGATTGTTGAAGCTGCTGCCCGCAGCACTGGCTCTTACCACGTGCGGGCCACTGAACTCGCCGGGCCTGCCCGTGGCGGCGATTGCCGGGCTACCATGATTCTCGGACGCGAACAACGCCCTGTTCTGGCTGGCGGCGTGTTCGTGCTCGCTCTGAGTGGGCAGCGCTGCCCGGTGGGGTTCGTGAGCAAAGGCTTCTTCCTGCGCCGTCGGACGCGCTTCAATTCCGCCGGGGCCGTTGAAGCTGGTGTGCACGTTATTCACGACGACGGTTCGGCTGTAAACGTTGGTTACATTGACCACGCTCACGTTCATGACCGCGCGGTTGTAGAAAAAGGCGCCGCCTCTCCACTCGCCGCCGGCAAAACCCACGCCGCCGTAACCGAAGCCATAGTTAATCCCGCCGTAGAAGCCGACGTGCGGTCCCCAATAGCCGGGGTGCCAGCCATAGACGCCACCGGCAAAGCCCCAGTAACCGGG
>JBEKXO010000191.1:0-8944 GCA_049511995.1 Terriglobales bacterium | reverse complement strand
GTGTCCTTTGTGGTGAACGAACCTTTGCCAGGTTGCCACCACCCCTATCCCATTGCACACATTAGATTTCGTGTGTTAGCTTCGACTCGGAGAGTTCTACTTGCGACACACAGTTCCGGCTGGCATGGACCGCAAGGAAACTGACGTCTACCTGCGGCTCGATCCAGCGCGTCTTCCCCAGCATATCGCCATCATCATGGACGGAAACGGCCGTTGGGCGCGCCGCCGGCACATGCCGCGCGTAGCCGGACACCGCGCCGGTGTCGCCTCGGTGCGTTCGACGGTGGAAACCGCGGCGCGCATCGGAATTCCCGCGCTCACGCTTTACGCCTTCTCCGAAGAAAACTGGAAGAAGCGCCCGAAATCCGAAGTTGATTTTCTGATGCGCCTTTTGTGCCGCTATCTAAAGGCGGAGATCAAAACACTCAACGAAAATAATGTCCGTCTCAACTACATTGGGCGTCAGCACGAATTGCCCGAATCCGTGCAGCGCGAGATGGCGGAAGCTAGCTGCGCGACCTCGAAGAACACCGGAATGCTGCTGACTCTCGCGCTGAACTACAGCGCCCGCAGCGAAATCGTCGACGCCTTTCGCTCACTCGCCGAAGCTGCCTCGCGCAATGGCGGCCTCGATCACATGCAGGTTGATGAACAGTTGATAAGTGACCATCTCTACACCCGCGGCCTGCCCGATCCCGACTTAGTAATTCGCACCAGCGGCGAAATGCGCCTGAGTAACTTCCTGCTCTGGCAATTGGCTTACGCAGAGATTTATGTAACTCAGACCCTGTGGCCCGATTTTCGCGGCGTGCAGTTGCTCGAAGGAATCGAAGAATATCAGAAACGTGACCGCCGCTACGGAGGCCTGGGACCTGACGGCCACGCTGCGCAACACGCAACTCGGAACCATGCCGAGGTGAAGCGCTGATGACACTAACTCGATGATCAAGCGCATCGCGACGGCCGTCGTTCTAATTCCCCTGGTTCTATTGCTGGTCCTGAAAGCGCCGCTCTATGTGTTGGCCTTGGTAGCCGGAGCCGTCGCACTACTCGCCATCGCCGAGTTCCTGAAGTTAGCAACCCATTACGCACTCCTGCCTCTGAGTTTGGCAACCTATATCTTCGTCGGGCTCTTCTTTGCATTTGTGATTGTCGCGACCACCAATCGCACGCCGCTGGTCGAAACTACCGCCATCCTCTACGGACTCGCCATTGCCGCCAGCCTCGCGCCCTTTGTCTTTCTAACGTTGGCTATGCGGCGCAACGCACTGGAGACCGGCTATCCCGCAGCCGCTGCTTCGACCTTCGCATTCGGATACATCGCGATCCCAATGGCTCTTCTCGTCGCCATCCGCCAACAGCCCGCCGGCGCCATCTGGACCATCTATACCCTGCTCGCCGTCTGGGCAGGAGACATCTTCGCCTACTTCGTGGGCAAATCGCTGGGCCGTCACCTCATGTCGCCCGAGATCAGCCCGAAGAAAACATGGGAGGGCGCGGCAGCATCGATCATAGCCAGCGTCATCATTGGCACCCTGTGGATTCAGCACGCGCCCGGGATTAGTTCCACGCTTCTGCGCGTTGGCTTGATCGAGCGGCGCGACGGTATGTTTGGACTGGAACAGCCACAACTCTGGCCCATCATTTTGTTGTCCGCCGTGGTGAACATCGCGGCCCAGTTAGGCGATCTGGTCGAGTCACTGATCAAGCGCGGCGCTGGAGTAAAAGATTCCGGCACCATCCTCCCCGGCCATGGAGGCATGCTCGATCGTATCGACGCCATGCTGTTCGCCGTGCCGGTGGTCTGGGCGTGGGGAGCATGGCGGCTGATGCAATAAGAAACCACTCTCTGCCATCAAAATTAGCGCCGCCTACATCTAATTCAGTGATGACTACCAAAGCCGAAGCAACTGTCACCAAAGCCACCGAACCGTCCCTCGGAGTCGGCCTGATCTGCGCCGATCGCGATGGCAATCGTATTCGTATCGACCGAGTCGACCGCGACGCGAGAAAACTCTCCTACCATTTTTTGAACGATGAACTGCGAGTGCAGGAAGGAATTCAGGAGCGAGCGATCGAAGACTTTTTGGCGGAAGGGTGGTACGTGGCAGGCGCGGGAAGATCGTTGTAGGAAAGGCTAATGCGGCAAATAGCCCGCCTCCATAGGCAGCTTGCCATCAACTCTGACAACCGTCACCCGGTCGGTAATGGAATGCTCTTCGACGAAGCCGATCGCACCCGGTATCGTCGCCACTGCGTCAATCACCTCGGCGTCTGACCCCACTGTGCGAATCGAATTCTGTTGCGCGGCCAGCATCGCTCTCACGTTAGCCTCGCTCATCTTGGTGAGATGCTCCAGCGTGCCCATTTCGCCAGGCGAAGAGCTATGCAACACCAAAACGATATTTCTGCCGTCCGGCCACTTCTTCACTTCACCCTTGAAAATCTTGGTGAGGTGCGCGGACGTGATGTTCTGCGCGGTATTGTCTTTATTGACCACCACCGCCATGTGGTGCGCAAAGCATGGCACCGCCGACAACGTTATCCACACACAGAAGCAAAGAATCCGCTGGTACTTCATAGGATTCTAGGTTAACGCTGAAGCTTCCATAACCTTTGTCAAAAGATTGTCAACAGGTGACGGGAGTAATCAGTCTGGTAACGCTAAAGGTGAGAGGTCAGAGGTCACATTGCAGAGGTAAAAACCGGACCCGAAAATCATCTACCTCTGCAATCTGACCTCTCACCTTTGCAATCCTTCAGAACCCCATGATGTTGTAGCCGCAATCCACGTAGATGACCTCGCCGGTAATACCCGAACTTGCGTCCGAGGCAAGGAAAACGCCCGTGCTGCCTACCTCGCCGACTTCCACATTGCGTTGCAGAGGAGCGCGCTCTGCGTGCGAATGCAGCATATCGCCGAAGCCGGAGATGCCACGCGCGGCCAGCGTCTTGATCGGCCCTGCCGAAATCGCGTTGACGCGAATCTTTTTCCGTCCTAAATCCTGCGCCAGATAACGCACCGTACATTCCAGCGCCGCCTTGGCCACGCCCATGACGTTGTAGTGCGGCACAACTTTCTCCGCGCCGTAGTATGTCATGGTAATAACGCTGCCGCCGTCTTCCATCAGCGGAGCCGCGGAGCGGCACACCGCGATCAGCGAATACACGCTGACATCATGCGCCACGCGAAAACCCTCGCGCGTCGTATTCACAAAGTCGCCCTTCAGTTCGTCGGCGGGAGCGAAAGCCACGCTGTGCACCAGCACGTTCAGCTTGCCGTAGCGGGCTTTCAGCTTGTCGAAAAGTGCGGTGATTTCTTCATCTTTCGATACATCGCACATGAAGGCTTCCGCGCCCGGCAGCGAAAGAATCAGGTCCTTCGCCTCCATCTCCATGCGCTCATTCTGATAAGTAATTGCCAGGTTAGCGCCAGCCGCGTGCAATCCCTGCGCGATCGCCCAGGCGATCGAGCGCTTGTTGGCCACTCCAAAAACAACCGCAGTCCGCCCTTTTAAGTCATCGAACATGAGTCACCATCGCCAGTTGATTTGGATCAGCGCTGTTTTCTTATTTTTCGTCGAATGTCGGGCCAAAATTCTTTGACGACCAGCGTGAGCGTGTCATAACCGACCTGCGATCCCCACACGCTGGCAGTATTCTTTAACGTGCGGTCGCTCGCAACATAGGGCACATTGACGCCCGGTTCGGGATGATAGCCGGGATGGGGATGGTAGCTATACGTTGAAACGGCCGACGAAACGGCGCTGCCTACGATTTCCGAGTAGTTGAATTGACTGTTCCCCGAGTCGGTGCGCGTCACGAAGATACGGCTGATCGAGTACCCGGTCCGATGCCAAAAACTACCTTGGCCCGACTGAAAGTAACGCGGATCCTGATGCAGCATCGAGGGGAAAATCGCGCCCACGAAGAAATTCTCGATAGTGCCATCCGCAGCATAGGCGCCGTAGCGTTTGCCATACGCCGCCCATCCCTGTCCGAATCCGGGCTCACAGTTCTCGGCTTGGCATATACCCGATAGCGCTGCGTACCAGACGATCTGAATCGGATCGAACGATCCCTTGGCGACAACCTTGAATTTTTCCCCGGCAGTCAACGGCGGAACCTGGCCCGCATTTTCCAGGGTCAAAAAGTTAGGCAAGGCAAAAAACAGCCGGTCTTTCGAGGTACCGGCCGACTTGCCCGCTTGGTTGGTCGAATCTTGTGAATCCTTACTTGGCGGCTGCGTTTGATCGCGGCTGACGGACTGCTTTGCCGGACCCGGCGTTATCTCCGGGGTCTGGCTCGCACTTCCCGGCGGCGACGGGTTGGACTGGCTGGCGTTCGAGTTCGAAGGGGCTGGATCCTGCGCGAGACAAACAGCCGCGGCAGCTAGGAAACAAACAACCACGAGATGAGTGAATTTCAAGTTTTTCTTGACTCCAAATCACTGGTAATCAGTGTTGATTAAATGTACACGCGGATCAATCCAGATCGGCCCGATTCAACCCATTGCATACTTGGATGCTGCGTTCGTCTTCACCCGAACGCTCCAGCGTAATTTCCATGTTCTTATCGCGTTGCAAGCGAGTGAACTTCTCCCCCCACTCTATCAGTAGGATGCTGTTTGGCGCGAGCAAGTCATCCAATCCGAGCGTCTCCAGTTCGCGCTCCGTATCGATGCGATAAAGGTCAATGTGGTACAGGATCGCGCGCGGCGAGCGATATTCGTGGATGAGTGTGAAGGTAGGGCTGGTCACGTCCTCGGCGCGAGCCGCACCGTAGCCCTCCGCGATTCCTTTCACCAGCGTAGTCTTCCCCGCTCCAAGATCGCCGCGCAGCAGCACGATGCCAGGGAACAGTTCCGCGGCCAGCTTACGCCCAAAAGCGATCGTCTCCTCAGCGGAGTGAGTAGTAGTCTGCCAGCTCATGCCGGAGGATTAAGTATAGGGGAGAAAAGCAGGTGGTGGGTGACAGGTGGACAGGAAAGCAGGAAAAACAGAAACGGAAAAACCGGGTCGTAGTATCAGGAAAACAAAAGCAGTCTTGTCGTTGATTTTTGCCTATCCTAATTCCTTAAGAGGTAAGATTCAAAAACCTGCTTCCGGGTCTTTCCCGCTTCTGGCCTTTCCTGTCAGCTGTCACCCGTCACCTGCGACCCCAGCACTCAGAATCCCGGAGGCGTCTGCAACTGCTCGGAGACCGGATCCAGAAAACTACGATCCAGCGCCGAATCTAGCGCCATGCGCAGTTTGCGGTGATCGTCATCGCCCAGGGCAATGAAGCGAAACGGCTGCAAACACGCGCTTTGAAATTTGCGCGTCGGCTGCAGCATTTCCGCCATGCCGTGTATCGCTCCGGCGCGGGTGTGAAACGCAATCTCGACAAAGTCTCCAATCGAAAGCTCGTGCTGCAACTGGAGCAGTCCGCCGTTGACCGAAATGGTGTGGATTTTAGCCCGCGCCCGTTGACCGCCCTCGGCCATTACCGCAGCCGCAACCGATCCGTTGAGATGTACGCGAGGTGAACGCTGATTGGCATTATTCAGGGGGAAGTGAGTCATAGCCGAATTGAAGTATGCCATCTCTCCAGGCCCCAGGGCAGATTACGAAAGCGCTTGTACACGAGCGTATGCTTAAGGTTAGCTGCGACTTGCCCGGAGTTTGCGATAATAACGGCAGTAACTTTTCCAGCGAGCGCTCAAGAGAGTACCTTGGTGCGATAGAGCGCTGATAAGACGAAGTTTGCTTGGCATGAAGGCGGTTATACACATGGTTTTGGCCAAAGACTCAACATTTCGATACGCAGTAGCGGCTCTTTGCTTGCTTGCAGCGATCTGCACGGGCTGCTCCCGCGATCCCAACGTCCGCAAGCAGAAGTACCTGGAGAGCGGCCAGCGCTACTTTGACAAAGGCCAGTATCGCGAAGCGGAAATACAGTTCGAGAACGCCATCCAAGTCGATAGCCGTTTCACCGATGCCCATTACAAGCTCGGCCAGGCCGCCTTGAAACTCGAGCAGTGGCCCTCCGCCTACCAGGAACTCTCTACCACCATTCAACTACAGCCCGACCAATACGCCGCCCGTCTCGATCTCGCCAATCTCCTTATTCTGGGCCATCAATACAGCGAGGCGAAGCAGCATCTCGATGTGCTCGCGCAGAAACAACCAGACAATCCTGAGGTCTACATCGCCCGCTCCAGCTACTACGCGGGCACGGGTGACATTTCGTCCGCTCTGGCTGACATGCGGACCGCTCTGCAAAAGGATCCCAACCGTTCCGATTCTTACCTGAATTTAGCCATGCTCCAGATGCGCGGCCAGCAATTTGATGCCGCTGAGGGAAATTTTAAGAAGGCAGTTGAACTCAATCCCAAATCAACCAATGCTCTGTTGTCGCTCGGTAACTTCTGTCAAAGCCGCGGCCGCTTCCCAGAGGCCGAGCAGCTTTTCCGCCGAGCCATGGCCAACGCCCCGGATGATCCAGGTCCTCGACTCTCTCTCGCCAGCCTCCTCATGACCGAAAACAAACAAGGCGAAGCTGAGAACTTCCTGCGCCAATCGAAAAACGACTTCCCTAGCAACTCAGTCGGCTACCGCATGCTCGGCGATTTCTACTACGCCAACAATCAGTACGATAAAGCGACCGACGAATACGCTTCGCTTTATCATGACCATCCCAAGGATATGGTGGTCAAAAAGAATTACATCCAGTTGCTGATTCTGAAAGATCGGCTCGACGATGCCCGCAAGCTGAACGATGAAGTCTTAAAGGCAAGGGCGGACGATGAAGACGCTCAGATTTACAAAGGCGAGATTGAGATTCGCAGCGGAAAGCCAAACGACGCCATGAATACTCTTCAGGCCGTGCTGAAAAACAATCCCGACAATGGCGTGGCTCACTACCAGCAGGGCCTCGCATACGAGGAACTGGGTAACACCAACCGTGCCGAGCAAGAGTGGCGGGACGCCATTCGCACGCGACCTGACATCGTCGATGCTCACCGCGCCCTGGCCGGCATCGCCATCCATCGCCACGACCCCTCAGCGCTCGCGCAGGAAGCCGACCAGATCATCGCCTTGCAGCCTGGCGCTCCCGACGGTTATCTGCTGCGCGGAGTGGCTGAGATCGATCGTAAACAATACGCCACCGCCGACGAGTATATTCACAAGTCGATTGAACGAGCTCCCGGCAATGCTGCCGCCTACGTGCAGTTAGGCAATCTGCGCATGGCGCAAAACCAGTATGCCGACGCGCAAAAAGCCTACCAGCAAGGCCTGGATCAGGATCCAAATTCCACCGACGCGCTCGGCGGCGTGCTCAACGTCGATCTGATCCAAAAGCAACCCGACCGCGCCCTCGCGGCTGCCAGAGCACAGGTGTCCAAGTACCCAAAGAACGCCGGCTTCCACATCATGCTCGGCCAGTTGCTGCTCGACCAAAAGAAAGACATGCCGACCGCCGAGGCTGAGTTCAAGCAAGCCGCGGACTTGGACAAAAACAATTCCGAGGCGATGATAAAACTCGGCGTCGTGCTCAACATGAGCGGCGCTCCCGATCAGGCGCTGCAAGTTTATCTTGATGGCTCGAAGGCCAATCCCAAGGAAATCACCTTCTACCTCCTGGCTGGTAGCATCTACGAGAGTCGACAGGACTGGGATCATGCCAAGCAGCAGTACCAAAAGGCACTCGAAGTTCAGCCCGACAACCCGCTCGCCTCGAACAACCTCGCCTATGTGATGCTGCAGCAGGGCGGCAACATCGACGTTGCCTTCGCTATGGCGCAAACCGCCCGGCGTCAGCTTCCCGACAATCCCAATTCGGCCGACACTCTCGGTTGGGCTTTCTACCACAAAGCCGTCTATGGCTCGGCGATTACACTCTTCAAAGAAGCGGTGCAAAAGGAACCCGACAACCCGCTCTTCAACTACCACCTTGGACTCGCCTACGCGAAGAGCGGACAAGCAGTGCTTGCCCGCCAACAACTGGACCGCGTCGTGAAAATCAAGCCGAATTTCCCGGATGTCGATGAACTGCGGCGGGCCGTGGCCGCCGTGGCCCAAGCCAAAGGTTAAGAACTTAGAAACACGTCGCCACCGTCGGGGCGTAATCTCAGGATTCGGATAACGTCTGGAAGCACACCAGCGCCCCAGACAAGACAACCTGGCGTTTATCCGGGTTCCGTATCTCAAACGTCCGATCCCGATTTCCCGACCCGCGAACCAAGCCGGGTACGTCCGTAACCCCTTTAATCAGTGCAGAATGGAAAATTCATACTCGATGCGTAATTCTTGCCCTGCAGTCGGGCCGCCTTTCCCTCGATTCAGTCGTAAATAGGCGTGCTTGCAATAAAGGTGGTTTTGGTAATTGGCTTGCGATTCGAAAATAGGGCGGAAAAGGTTTCTCTATGGGGGAAGTAGCAAATCAGGCAGGGCATGACTTTTGGCGCCCTCCGATGGCAGCGTCGGAGGTTATGGCACAACCGGAACGAAGCGCCACCTGCCCTTGCGGTACCGAGTTTATCGTCAGTTCACTTTACTGCCATGCCTGCGGTGCCAAGCGTGCCGGTCTGAACGGCGCCCGCGCCTTTGAAATCCCTGGGCGAGCCGAACTCGCCTCGCTCGCCGAGCGCCTCGGCCTCACCACTCCTGCCGTCAGCGCCTTTGTGGCCGGTATCTTCTGCCTCATCGGAGCTCTTGCCGTCAGCCTGTTTTTCAGTGCGCGTACCTTGCTCGACTGGCAGGCCATCCAGTTGTGGCGCATCGAGTGGCTGCTCGCCTCTGTGGCCTCCTTCGTAGCTGGCTGCCTCCTGAAGAAATAGCCGGATCACCAGTTCAGTTTCGCGATTGTGCATGCTCCGCTTCGGGCATGCTTGCGCTCGCCCGCCTTTGCTGCGTCATGCGATAGAGATGATGCAGGGGGCCCACGCCCTTGCCTATCGGAT
>JBEKXO010000190.1:0-9051 GCA_049511995.1 Terriglobales bacterium | reverse complement strand
CCACATCAAGCTGATTGAAAGCGACTACACGGCAACCAACGCTACTGCCTTTGGATTGACCGGCGGAGTTGCGATCGCCCAGACGGTGCCGCAGGGCGGCTTTAGCAACGGCTCGTTGTCCGGCGCACCCTACGTCTTCGGCGTCAGCGGAGTGGACCTCTGCTGCAGCAATACAACTCCGTCAACCTTAACTTCGGCCGGCCTGTTTACCGCGGACGGGATCGGCGACTTTACGAGCGGGTTCTCGGATACTTTTCTGCAGCTGAACTGCGCCCAACAGACCTGCAAACAAAACGAAATTACAGGCGCCCAAGTGAGTGGGGCTTTCACGGGAGGTTACGCAGTCGACGCTACCGGCCGCGCGGTCTCGACCTCAATCACCTTCGGCACGGAACCGAGGCCGGCATATAACCCGACATATTATTTCTATCTCACGGGTAGCGCGGCCGGCGCTGGGGAGCCGGCGGCGCTGGTGCTCGCCGACGGAGATACCAATTACGCATCGTTTGCGACGGGAGTTGCTTATCAGCAGTCGGGAAGCGCGGCACTCAACGGTGATTATGGGATGAGTTTCACGCAGGAGAACGGCAGCGAGAACGATGGCACCGCCCAGTTCAATGCGAGCGGGACGGCCCAAACCCTCGCCGGTGTCGCGGATAGCAGCGTTAATGCAGGACTCTCGGGCCTGCCAGACCAAAGCATTGGGGGCACCTTTAATTCCCCGTCCGCCAATGGTCCTTTTTCGGGCACTCTCGAAAATGCTAACCAGAGCAGCGCATTCAATATAGGAGGAAGCGGCACGGGGCTGCCGGTGAATTATTACTTTATCGACGCAGAACACAACTTTTGGATAGAAACCGACTTGATCAGCGCATCGTCGGGAGAGGTATCGTCCGGATATGATGTCGCACGAACGCCGGTGTGCGCTACTTGCCCGTAGCGTCGAGAGTAACCACGCTCAACATCACTCTTCCGCTCCGCGCGGCGTCCGGCTGTTCAAACGACAGAGCGTCTCCTCAGCCCAGGCGCCGCCCATGCAGACGAGGTTAACGATCGCGAGCGGGAGTCCGCAGGCGAAATCAGGAGCGCAACGAGGGACCGCGAGCTGAAATGCATTTCGTGGGAATGGTAGGCCCGAATGGACTCGAACCATCGACCTCTTCCGTGTCAAGGAAGCGCTCTAACCAGACTGAGCTACGGGCCTACAAGCGAACGATGGTTTTTTAATTCTACGGGCGGCGGGCGATTCCGGCAACGTTTGGACGAAATTAAAACCGCGCTGTCGCTACTCCGCGAAACGTGGTAAAACCAAGCCAGCAGCCGGATTCTGGTGCTGAGTAGGACTTAGGCAAAGGCTCAGAGCTCCGGGGAGACGAAGGGGTAGCCATGACGGAAACGAATATTCTGACCGATCTTACCACCGAGGAGAAAATGACCAGCGGCAGGACCCGTGAGGATGACAGGGTTTCCTCGGATGCGACTTCGACGCGAATTCTGGCGAATCATATTGGCGGGCGCTGGGTGGCGGCGCAGGCGTCTGGTCTGGTCGAGGTGACTAATCCGGCGAACGGCGCGGTTTTGGCGCGCGTTCCCTTGTCCGGAGCTGCCGACGTGGAGGCGGCGGTCGCCGCCGCCAGCGCTGCTTTGCCTGACTGGCGCGGGCGCGCGGTGGGGGAGCGGACGGAATTTATCTACGCATTGCGCGAGAAGTTCCGGCAGCGAATTGACGAGATCGCGGCGTCGATCACGCGCGAAGGCGGGAAAGTTCTTTCTGACGCTCGGGCCGAAGTTTCGCGGACCATCGAAGTTCTGGAAGTGGCTTGCTCCGCGCCGATGACTATGCAGGGACGCGTTCTCGAAGGCGTGGCGCGCGGCATTAATACCGAAACCATTCGCCAGCCCGTCGGCGTGTGCGCGGCCATCACACCATTTAATTTTCCGGCCATGGTGCCGATGTGGTTTCTGCCGTTTGCCATTGTTTATGGGAATACATTTATCTTGAAGCCTTCGGAGCAGGTTCCGCTTACGGCGGAACTGATGTTTCACATTTTCGAAGAGATTGGATTGCCGCCGGGTGTGGTGAACATGGTGCATGGCGCGCACGATGCGGTGAATGCGATTCTTGATAGTCCGGGAATTCGCGCCGTGTCGTTCGTGGGATCGGTCAATACCGCGAAATATATTTACCGGCGCGCCGCGGAAAAAGGAAAACGCGTGCAGGCTCTGGGCGGGGCGAAAAATTATATGGTCGTCATGCCCGATGCGGTCGTCGACAAGACAGTGTCGAACGTTCTAGGCAGCGCCTTTGGCGCGTCGGGTCAGCGATGCATGGCGGGATCGGTGCTGGTGACGGTTGGCTTGGCGCAAGATGCGATCATGGGCCCCCTGAAAGAGGCGGCGCAGAAACTGGTGGCGGGCGATGGCATGGACGCGAAGGCGAGCCTCGGGCCGGTGATTTCGAGTGCCGCATGCGAGCGCATTCATGACGCGATCGAGACCGGAGTGAACGAAGGCGCGGAGTTGCTGGTGGATGGGCGGCGTCCCAGGGGCGTTCCAGTGGGAGGAAATTTTGTGGGCCCGACGATTTTGAATAATGTGACTCCGGATATGCGAGCGGCACGCGACGAGATCTTTGGCCCCGTGCTCTCGGTGATGCACGTGAATACGCTCGAAGAAGCGATTGCGCTGGTGAATAGCGATCCGCGCGGCAATGGCACTTCGATCTTCACCGAAAACGGCGCGGCGGTGCGGGAATATAGTCGTCGCATTGAAGTCGGCATGGTTGGCGTGAATATTGGCGTGGCGGCATCGCCGGCTTATTTTCCGTTTTCTGGATGGAAGGATTCTTTCTTCGGCGACCTGCACGTGCATGGTTGGGACGCGGTCGAGTTCTTCACCCGCAAAAAAACGGTGACCTCGCGCTATTTTTCGGCGGGGGAGACGGGCAAGTTTTTTGTTGAGCAAGGGGACAAGCATTAACTCGCGGGATTCTCGATTTCCTGTTTCGGGGAGCTAGGGCTGCGTGTACAGAGCTCGTTTCAAAAACTCCCCCGCGCCCGTCCTTCCGAGAAATTCATCTCCCTTCACAACAACGCGTCCGCGCGACAGGACTGTGTCGGGCATGCCAGTTACTTCTATCCCTTCGAACATTGAATAATCGACGCGCATGTGATGCGTCTTCGCGCTGATGGTGTGCTTGCGGTCGGGATCGAAAATCACAAGATCGGCGTCACTGCCCACCGCGATCGTACCTTTCCTCGGATATAAGCCGAAGAGCTTGGCGGGAGTCGTCGAAACCAATTCGACAAAACGGTTAACGCTGAAGCGGCCTCCGGCAACTCCGCCGGAATAAATAAGGCTCATGCGGTGCTCGACTCCGGGGCCGCCGTTTGGAATCTTGGTGAAATCGTCGCGGCCGAGCTCCTTTTGCTCTTTGAAACAGAAGGGACAATGATCGGTCGAGACTACCTGGAGATGATCGCGCTTCAATCCATTCCACAATTTTTCCTGATGCCATTTTTCGCGCAGCGGTGGAGTGAAAACATATTTTGCGCCCTCGAAGCCTGGCGCATCCATATTCTCGAGCGACAAATAAAGGTATTGCGGGCATGTTTCGGCATAAACGGGAAGGCCGCGATCGCGCGCCTCGCGTACCTTTTCCAGGGCCTCATTGCAACTCAAATGTACGATGTAGAGCGGCGCTCCGGCCATTTCGGCAAGCGCGACGGCTCGCGATACAGCCTCCGCCTCCGCCGTCGTCGGCCGCGTCAAGGCGTGATACTTCGGAGCTTTCTTTCCTTCGGCTAGCGCTTGCTGGACGATTACGTCAATCGCGCCGCCGTTTTCGGCGTGCATGCAAACGAGCCCGCCATTCTTTGAGGTCGCACGAAGAGCTTTGAAGATGCTGGCATCGTCCAGCATAAAAACGCCCGGATATGCCATGAACAATTTGAAGCTGGTGACTCCTTCGCGCACCAGCGCATTCATCTCATCGAGCTGCGCGCCGGCCAGATCGGTAATGATGCAATGAAATGCGTAATCGCAGACCGCTTTGCCGGACGCCTTCTGCATCCAGGTATCGAAGGCGGTGCGGAGTGTCTGACCCTTGTATTGGATGGCGAAGTCGATCAGCGTCGTCGTCCCGCCGAAGGCCGCGGCGCGGGTGCCCGTTTCGAAATCGTCGGCGCTGGTCGTGCCGCCAAAGGGCATGTCGAGGTGAGTATGCACGTCGATCCCCCCGGGAAAAATATATTTGCCTTTGGCGTCAATAATCTTTACGGCATTCTCGTGGGGCAGGGATTGACCCACGGCGGAAATCTTCCCGTCGTTGATGGCGACGTCGCTGGTATACGTATCGGCGGCGGTGGCGACGCGACCGTTCACGATGAGTGTGTCGAAGGCCATGGTTATTCGGCTCTCCTTTGGCGGCGAAGTAAAGATTTTATGCTAAACTCGCCAACTTACGAGAGCGATTATCGGTTGGAATCGAGGAGACATCATGCGTTTTGGCATCACCATCAAGCCCGACATGACGGTGGAGCGGATCGTCAGTCTGACGCGGCAGGCGGAAGCGTCTGGATTTGAATATGGCTGGATCTTCGATTCGCACGTCCTTTGGCTCGAACCTTACCCTACGCTCACGCTGATGGCGACGAATACCAAGCACATGCGGCTGGGAACCTGCGTGACGAATCCAGCGACTCGCGACATTACGGTTACGTCGAGCCTGTTTGCGACACTCAATTTAATTTCTGGTGGACGCATGCAACTGGGCATCGGGCGCGGAGATAGTTCACGGCGCGTGCTGGGCAAGAAACCGGTTACATCGGCACAGTTGGAACATGCGGTAGAAGCTTTCCGAAACTTGACTGGCGGGAAGGAAACGGAATACGAAGGCCTTACGGCGCGGCTGACGTGGGCGACCGGAGGAGTACCGCCGGTATGGGTGGCGGGATATGGGCCGAAGGTGCTCGAACTGGCGGGGCGAATCGCTGACGGCGTTATTCTCCAGTTTGCTGATCCCGACTTGATCGAGTGGTGCGTTGGCTTCGTCAAAAATGGGGCGGAGGCAGCGGGACGAGATCCGCGGAAGATCGAGATCATGTCGGCCGCGCCGGTGTGGGTGTCCGATGATGTGAAGGTTGGGCGCGAACGAGTGCGCTGGTTCCCTGCCCTGGTTTCGAATCACGTTGTCGATCTGGTTTCGCGCTACAAGCCGGAAGAACTTCCGCCGGCGCTAACCTCTTATATACGCGATCGCGGAAAGTATGATTACCTGCATCACTGCGAAGTCGACAGCAGCAATGCGAATTTTGTTTCAGACGAAGTGACCGACCGTTTCTGCTTACTTGGGCCGGCCGAGGCGCACATTGAAAAGATACGTGCGCTGGTGCGGGCTGGGGTGACGCAGTTCAATATTTATCTGATGTGCGGTGACGAAGAGGACACGCTGGAAGCATATAAGAAGGATGTGTTGCCGGCGTTCCGGTAGAGTTGAGTCAGGGCAGTGCCGCTATTGCGCACGGCAGGTATTTCCGAGCCGATGCACATCGTCAATAACGCTCGAAACGCGGAGCGTTTCCAACTGCAGGCCATGATTATCGGTCGCGCGGAAGCTCTGCTTTGAAGCGTCCGTGACTCGCTTCGGTGGGTCGATCAGCTTCCCCTTCACCTCGAGAGTATGACCCACCTCGCCGCTGAGCTGATCGCCCACGCCGTCGAGAAGATAACTGGTTCCATGGCTGTCGACGACGAGGTAGTTCTGCTGCGAGCGCTGGATGCAACCGAGCACGATGGTGGTGTCGTCCGCTGCTTTTCCCCCTGGCTGCGCGAAGGCGGTTCCGAGGAACAGGCAGAGACAGGCGCAGAATAGGGTTGGGTTTTTGATAGCCACCTCGCAGCAATTAGGATGCCGCAGGCGACTTCGATGTTTGTCGTCCTATCCACCGTGGCGTCGATTAATCGGGGAGAATCTGGTAGGCAGAGCGGAAGTTTGCTGTAGATTTGTGGCGTCACGTTGCTCATTCTTGTAACCGGACACGTTCGCAGATGAATTTCGACGTTATTCCCGCAGCTACTCGTTTCCGCGGCGCGAAGCTGGTCGCGGGGGCAGCCGCTCTCTACGCAGCTCTCTGGCTGCTCGGCTTTCAGAAGTTTTTTCTGAATGACGCTGAGGGTTTAGCAGCGCTTCTTCAGATCATCGGCACGCTCTACAGCGTCGTGTATGCATTCGCGACGTACGTTATTTGGGGTCAATTTGCCTCCGTCGAGAATGAGGTTCGGAAAGAATCGGGAGCTTTGAAAGATCTGTTGCTTTTCAGTACCCAGATGAAGGAAGCAATCCGCGAACCGATGGTGCGAGCGGTAAAGACTTACGCGCGTGGGGTAGTAGAAACCGAATGGCGAGCGCTCTCAGAGAATGATCCGACCGAGAAAACCGACAGGCTGTTCCATGAAGTGGTTTCAAGCGTAATTAACATGAAGCCTGAAAATGATGCAGAACGAATCGTATACGAGCGGCTTCTCGACATCGCTAACCAGGCAAGTGCGCATCGGGACGAACGATTATCGATCAGCGCAAAAAGAATGCCGCAAACACTCTTTCTTTTTGTCACGCTGACCGCATCCACGATTTTATTTTTGCTTTTCTTTTATCCATTTCGCAACGTGGCGCTGGGGAGCGTTTCCGTCGCCATAACATCCACGCTGTTGTTCTTCGCCCACTTCGTCCTAACTGACCTGGACAACCCCTTCGAAGGGACATGGAACGCCGGCTCTGAACCGTTCGGCGAATTGATCACCAAGAATCGGTAGAGTTATAAAGCGGTTTTCGCGGCCGGCATCTCGGATTGCCTTTGGAGGGCCATTAGCGCGTAGTAGGCGACGAAGGAAATGGCAAAACCGACGAACCACGAATAACTGTATAAGACACGCAGGGCGGGAACGACCAAGCCTATCAATGCGGTGCCTGCTCCCAGAGCGAGTGCCAGCACAGCGAGCCAGTTGAACCCGCTGGAATATTCGTAGACGCCGCCGCGGAGGTATAGATCGTCGACCACGAGCACCCGGCGGCGGATTACGAAGTAATCGCAGATCATGATGCCCGCCACCGGTCCGAGAAAGGCAGCATAGCCGCCGAGCCATCCGAAGATGAAGGTGCCGTAGTCGGACAAGAGTTTCCATGGCATGAGGACGATTCCCATAAAGCAAGTGATGATTCCGCCAGTGCGAAAATTGATTTTGCGCGGCCAAAGATTTGAGAAGTCGTTGGCGGGCGAGACGACATTGGCACCAATGTTTACGTTGAGGGTGGCGAGAAGAATTGCGAGGAGGGAGATTACTACGGCTACGGGGGAATGAAAGCGGCTGAGCAATTGCACAGGATCCCAGATTGCCGTCCCATAGATTACAACCGTCGCCGAGGTTACGAGGATGCCAATCAGCGAGTAGAGCGTCATCGTCGTGGGGAGGCCGAGAGCCTGACCGATCACCTGTTGGCGTTGGCTGCGCGCGAAGCGGGTGAAGTCCGGAATATTTAGCGAGACCGTCGCCCAGAATCCAACTGTGCCGTTGAGGGCGGGGATGAGGAACTTCAGAAAATCGGGGAAGCTCACAAAACGTGATGGCGCCGAGAGCATCGGACCAAATCCGCCGGCCGATTTGTAGGCCCACGCAAGCAGCAGGAGGCCAACTGCGAGCAAAACGGGTGCGCTGATTCCCTGCAAGAAGCGGATGTATTCAATTCCTTTGAGAATCACCGCCAGATTAATCAGCCAGAATGCCAGAAAGCAAATCGCCGCCCCATGAGCCACTTGCCCCCAGCCCGGCGCAAGCGTAGTAATCAGCGTATTGATTGCTTCGCCGCCAATCCAGGTTTGAATGCCGAACCATCCGCAGGCAACGAGGGCGCGCAAAACGGCGGCGATGTTCGCGCCCAGGACTCCGAAAGATGCGCGGGCCAGCACCGGAAATGGAATGCCGTAGCGCGCTCCCGGATGCGAGTTCAACAGCATCGGAATGAGCACAATCGTGTTGCCGAGGAACACGGTAGCGACCGCCTGCTTCCAGTTCATTCCTCCCTGGATTAGGCTCGCCGCCAGCATGTAGGTCAGAATGTTGACCGACATCGAAACCCATAGCGCGGCGAAGTTGTAGGTTCCCCAAGTGCGGCGCTCGAGGGTGGCGGGCGCGAGGTCGGGGTTGTAGAGCGGGCTGGATTCGATTCGGGAAGACGAATTCATAGGTGCTTCGCTTCACTCAGGATGACAGGGCACGATACGACTCCGATTCCTCCTTTAGTCCGCCGCGGCTGTTTGTCCTGTCTGGGTCGTCAGGGCGCCATATGTTTCTGGACGCCGGTCGCGATAGAACTGCCAGACCCTTCTTACTTCCTCGATCATGTCGAGATCGAGATCGGCGACCAGTACTTCATCTTTATTGCGGCTGGCTTGCGCGATGATCTTGCCGCGCGGATTGCAGAAATAACTCTTGCCGTAGAACTCGCCGATGTTCCAGGGTTTTTCCCGACCTACGCGATTGATCGCACCTACGAAATATCCGTTGGCGGCGGCATGGGCAGGTTGCTCGAGTTCCCACAGATATTCGGAGAGACCGGCAACCGTGGCGGAGGGATTGAAAACGATTTCCGCACCGTTCAAGCCGAGCACGCGCGCGCCTTCGGGAAAATGGCGATCGTAGCAGATGTAGACACCGACACGCGCGTACTTCGTCTCAAATACGGGATAACCCATGTCTCCCGGCGTGAAATAAAATTTTTCCCAAAATCCAGGATGCACATGCGGGATGTGATGCTTGCGGTATTTGCCCAGATATTTGCCGTCGGCGTCGATGACTGCGGCGGTGTTGAAGTAGAGGCCGGGCATCTGCTCCTCGTAGACGGGGACGACGATCACCATGCCGTGCTTGGCGGCGATCTTTTGCATTAACTGCGTGGTGGGGCCGTCGGGAACGCGTTCGGTCAGGTCGTACCAGCGAACGTCCTGTTCGGCACAGAAATAAGGACCGTAGAAAAGTTCCTGGAGGCAGAGGATT
>JBEKXO010000189.1:0-9129 GCA_049511995.1 Terriglobales bacterium | reverse complement strand
ACCGGAACGCTTCAAGCGAGCGGGGGATTGCGGTGTTTAACGATCCGCACTCGAACAGCCGGTCGGTGGCCGAGTTGGCGATGGGGGAGATCATCCTGCTGATGCGGCGGACGTTTGAAGCGAGCACGCAGTTGCATGGCGGGGTCTGGAATAAGTCGTCGGCGGGATCGCATGAAGTGCGCGGGCTGATTCTGGGAATTGTGGGCTATGAAAAGATCGGATCGCAGGTGTCGGATCTGGCCGAGGCGCTGGGAATGCGCGTCGTGTTTTACGACGTCTCGCATGTGCTGGCCCGGGGGAATGCGCGGGCGGTGAGTTTCCGCGAATTGCTGGAAACGGCCGATGTGATCACGCTGCATGTGGATGGGAAGACGCAGAATCAGGATTTGTTTGGCGAGGAAGAAATTCTTCAGATGAAAGATGGGGCTTGCCTGATCAATCTGAGCCGCGGATTTGTGGTGGATCATGAGGCGCTGGCGCGGCATTTGAAGAGTGGGAAATTGGGAGGCGCAGCGGTGGATGTGTTTCCGGTGGAACCGGAGTCAGGCAGTGCGTTTTCGAGTCCGCTGCGAGGGCTGGCGAATGTGATTTTGACTCCGCATATTGGCGGAAGCACGGAAGAGGCGCAGCAAAATATCGGGCAGTTTGTCTCGGCGCGGATGATCGATTATTTCAGCAGCGGCAATTCGCAACTGAGCGTGAATATGCCACAGTGCCATATGGAATTTGATCCGAATGCGGAACCGAGATCGCACCGGCTGACGCATATGCACCACAATGTTCCGGGAATTTTGCGCGCGATCAACGACATTCTGGCGGATCGCGGGATCAACATTGAGCGACAAGTGCTGGATACTCGCGGGACGCTGGGCTATGCGATTTACGACATCAATCAGGCTTGCGATGAGCAGATGCTGGCGAAACTGCGTGCGATTCCGCAGACGATTCGCGTGCGCGTGCCGGGAGCAGTGTGAGGCTGATCCGCTTTTCAGCACGGAAGCACTAACGAGTTTGACGGCTCGGCCCTCCGTCTTCTATGCTTGCTGGTAATTGGTAATGCCTCGGTTGCGGATGCCCTTCCCGTAAGCCTGCTTGAGGCGACGTCGCTAGAACCGGCTTTGGTTCAATCCTAATTATCTGGTTTGGGGGTTGTATGAACGCTGTAACTATGCGCTATCGCGCGCATGCGTTTTGTCTTTTTCTCTTCATTCTTGGCGGCGTAAACGCGGCTTTGTCGCAGACGCCGGTGACCACGTGGCACTACGATAACGGGCGCACGGGCGCCAATCCCAACGAGACGATTCTGACGCCGCAGAATGTGAACAGCAGCCAATTTGGGCCGCTTTTCGCGCAGGCGGTGGACGGACAGTTGATCGGACAGGCGCTGTATCTGCCGGGAGTGACGATTCCTGGCGCGGGCATACACAACGTGGTGTATGTGGCGACGATGAATGACAGCGTGTATGCCTTTGATGCAGACAGCGCTACGGGAAGCAATGCGAATCCGTTGTGGCAAACCAGCTTTTTGGGGAATGGAGTGACGCCGGTGCCGGTTGCGCTACAGCGATGCGGCGGGACGACGTTCTGGAAGCAAGTGGGAATCCTCTCGACGCCGGTGATCGACACCACCTCGGGGACGATTTATGTGGTGGCCAAGACCTATGAGAATTCGGCGTTTGTGCACCGATTGCATGCGTTGGATGTTACGACCGGACTCGAACAGACGGGCAGCCCGGTGGTGATCAGCGCAAGTTATGAGTTTGGCGGGTCGAACAATGTTTTCGAGGACGTGATGCAGGTGAATCGCCCGGCGTTGCTGCTGGAGAAGGGTTACATATACATAGCTTTTGGATCGAACGGGTGCCGCGGCGATCACGAGCAAGGTTGGGTGGTGGCGTATGACGCGGCGACGCTGCAACCGGCGGGCGCGTTTGACGATGAGCCAGGGGACTCGGCGGCGGCGGTGTGGATGAGGGGCGGAGGACTTTCGGCGGACAGCGCGGGTAATGTTTATGGGGCGACTGCCGATGGGCCGTTCGCGGCGGGCACTAATTTCGGGCAGTCGGTGTTCAAGCTGTCGCAGTCGGGCAACACGCTGCAACTGGCGGATTGGTTCACTCCTTATAACGAACTCTTTCTGGACGAGAACGATCTGGATATGAGCGAGCCGGTGCTGGTGCTGCCGAAGCAGTCGGGAAAACATGCGGATCTACTGGCGGTGATCGGGAAGGAAGGAACGATCTACATCTTGAATCAAAAAAACCTTGGGCATTTCTGCGCCACCTGCACGAAGGCGGACACGCAGATCCCGCAGGAGTTGCCCGGATTCGCTCCTGAGGGCGGGGCCTTGGTTTATTGGAACAATGCTCTCTATACGTCTTCGACGGGAGCGCCGATTGCCGGCCTATCGTTGACGGGAGGGGTGCTGGCGCAGACACCCTTCGCGCAATCGAAGAAGGTAGATTCCGGTCATTCGCCGGTGATCTCGGCCAACGGAAATACAGCGGGCGTGCTGTGGCAAATTACCGGCGCGTCGCTGGCGGCGTTTGACGCGCTTACGCTGGAGCGACTGTATTACAGCAACCTGCCGTCGCTTCCTCACTTTGCGAATGTAATGGTGGCGAATGGCAAAGTGTATATCGGCACGAACGACAGTCTAGTGGCGTACGGGTTGCAGTAGGCCTTCGCCCCGGTTGATCGGTTTGTCGATAGCGCGTGCGAAATTATTTTGTGGCGGCGCGTTTGAGGCGATCATGGACCGCTTCCCACTCGGGAGTTAGCGGCGGAAGATCGACGATGATCCAGCCGTAGCGTCCGGCGTCCGCGCGGTGGAGAACATCGTAGAGCGCGGCGGCGTAACCGGCGGACGATTGCGGCATCTGGTGAATGATCAGGCCGGCGCCGCTGCGGCTTGGCGGATGTTGGTGCTGCAAGTAAATTCCCTTGCTCGGATTATTGCCGAGCAGGCCCTCGGGCAATTCTCCATTTCCAACCAAATATAAGGCTGTGCGCGGGCTGTAGTGGCGCGGATGCATTCCTGGGGCGGGGTGGGGTCCAGCTTGAGCATCTTGCGCGACGGCTACCGGGCCGATAATCGCCTCGAGTTGGGCTCGCGAAATTCCGCCGGGACGAAGCAAGAGCGGGTGCGATTCGGCTAACGACAACACCGTCGATTCAATGCCAACTTCACAGGGACCGCCGTCGAGGATGAGATCCACGTCGGCGTCGAGGCTTTGACGGACGTGCTCGGCGGTGGTGGGAGACAGTTCGGTGAAGCGGTTGGCGCTGGGAGCGGCGAGCGGAGTTCCGGCGGCGCGGATGAGGGCGAGCGCGATGGGATGCGCGGGCATGCGCAGACCGACGGTCGGAAGGCCGGCGGTTACGATGTCGGGGATTGAAGGCTGCTTTTCTAGAACGAGCGTCAGCGGGCCGGGCCAGAATTTGCGGGCGAGACGGTCGGCAGGTTCTGGCCAAGTTGCGACCAGCGATTGCGCCATTTCGATTGAGGCTACGTGGACGATTAGAGGGCTGGTGGCGGGTCTGCCTTTCACGGCGTAGATGCGGGCAACCGCGTTGGCGTCGAGGGCGTTGGCGCCCAGGCCGTAGACGGTTTCGGTGGGGAAGGCGACGAGGCGTCCGGCGCGGAGGATTTGGGCGGCACGAGCGATTTCAGCGGGATCGCCGGTTTTGGAGCCGGGCCTGAGCATACCAGGATTGTAGATGGCGCGGCTTGGGTGCCTCCCCCTGCGGTAAAGAAATCCTGGCTACTTTTTCTTCTTGTTGTCTGGTTCATCTACCACCAGGTGGTTGTCTACGGAGAATGCGCCGGGGACGCTGTTTGCGCGCATGCCGGCGATGGTCTTGTCCATCTCGCGGGCGACTGAGCCTTCGAGCGTGATGTGGCCGTTCTTGACGATGATGTGAATCGGCGGAACGGCGCGAACCTGATACATATTCAGCGCTGGGTCGCCATAAATCGCGCGATAAGTGGCGAGACGGATTCGGTCGTCATCGGGCGAAGGCGGCAGGACGTCGATAGTGTTGACGACCTTCGTTACGCCTTCAATGCGCTTGACGACATTCTCCGCGTCGGACTTGAGCGTGGGGCGCACGGTTTGGCCGATCAGGGTCACAGTGCCATCGGGATCGACTTTGTAGGCGAGGTTGTCGAAGACGCCGTAGAACGGAAGCATCACGAGTTCGTGACGGACTTCCTTGACGATGCGCTCATAGCTCTTCGGTGAGAGAGCGCCGGTCATCTGGTTCTCCTGGATGGCGGGACTGGCGAGGGCGGCCATCGAGAAAATCGTCAATGCGAGAAACGACAGGACAACTACAGATAGTGGTTTTTTCATGTGCTTGTCCTCATGCGAGGTATGACTCAAAACCAGAGAAAATCCTCCCCCGCTTTAGAGACGCTGCAAAAGCCAGATAAGTTGCTTTTTTCTTGTCTCAGGCACTTGGCCTATAGTGGGCTACTAAAAACCCTTCCCTATGAATGATTGCCGATAAAACACTGGTGGACGAAATCCGGGGAGAAGCGGGTTGCGACCTCAGACGGAATGTCTTTTTCCTCCAATTCGTGAAAGCGAAAATCGATGGTGTGATCGGGATTGACGGTGGCGAGCAGATATCCGTAGACGTTGGTCTTGGCCGCTTTAGCGTCACTGGCGTTGGGCGGGAGGGGATAGCGGACGGCGCCGGCCGTTCCGATGATCCAGCCGGGCAGGACGCCGCCATTGGCGTGCCAATAGGCGGTGTTGAAGATGCCGTCCATGAAAAAGTGCGAGTGGCTGGCGAGGATGTAGACGTTCTTCTTCGACGCGTCGTGAAGCTTGACAAGATCGCTGTAGGCGCGGCGTCCGCTGGCTTCGGCTTGCGGCGTGTCACTCATGCTGTGGCCGCGGGCGATGCTGTCAGGTAGAGCCTCGTGCATGCCGACGACGACGCTGGCGATTGAGGAATCGTTTGCGTCGGCGCCGAGGACGTGTTCGAACCATGCGAGTTGATCACTGTCGAACTGGTCGGGTGACGCACTGTCGAGGGTGATAAAGTCGACGCCTCCACGATGCCAGTGGTAGTAGGTGTGGAGGTGGTGGTCTTTTGGATTGTCTTTGAGGCGCTGCTGACGGAGTTCGGGCGTGTCGAGCCAGTCGGCAAACTGGAGGAGATAGTCGCCGCGGGATTTAGGCGCGTAGAGTTCGTGGTTGCCGATGGCCAGATAAACGGGAGTGTCGTCGAACGGCACGAGTTGATTTTGGATGAAATCGTCCCAGGCATTTTTTTCGTAATCGCTGATGGACGGGGGCGCGGCGGAGAGCTGTTTGTAATCCTGATCGAAATCGTAGATGGCGCGAAAGTCGCCGAGATGCCAGTAGAAGGCCGCTTGATCGCGATGAGCGCCGGCGGCGATAGCGGGCATGACTACGTCTCCACAATTGCGGGAGTCGCCGGAGACGGCGAAGGTCCAGGACTGCTGAGCGGGGACGGTGGCGGCGATTAGAAGGAGTGAGGCTACGCGCAATGCAGCTCGCATGGAGGAATGATAACGCTTCCGCGAGGTGTTTTATTTTCGAACGCCGGCAGATGCCGAGCTGCGCCCGGCTGGGCAGGTGAGGGCACCCGCCCCTACGCGATCTTGGCTGGTTTCGCTTTGCGTCGCCGCTCGCGAAACCCCTCAATCAACAAATAAAGCACGGGAATAAAAAACAAATTCAGAATGGTGCTCATGATCATCCCGCCAAAAACCGTCGTTCCCACCGAGTGCCGCCCATTTTCTCCCGCCCCGCTAGCGACGACCAACGGAACCACGCCCATAATGAAGGCAAACGACGTCATCAGGATGGGACGCAGGCGTATACGGGCGGCCTCCACTGCGGACTCAAGAATGGTCATACCGCGTTCGCGAAGTTGCTCGGCGAATTCGACGATCAGGATGGCGTTTTTGGAGGCGAGGCCGACCAGCATGACGAGTCCAACCTGGCAGTAGACGTCATTTTGCAGGCCACGCAGCCATTGCCCGCCGAGCGCGCCCAGCAGAGCCATAGGCACGGCGAGAAGAATAATGAAGGGCAGAACAAAGCTTTCATAGAGCGCCGAGAGCGTGAGATAGACAACCAGGGTTCCGAGGCCGAAGAGGATGAGCGTGGTTGAGCCGGAGGCCAGTTCTTCGAGCGAGATTCCGGACCACTCATAGGTGTAGCCCTGAGGCAAGACCTTCGCCGAAACCTGCTGCATGACGTCGATCGCCTGGCCGGAACTGAAGCCGGGCGAAGCGGAGCCGTCGATTTCCGCGGACCGGAAAAGATTGTAGTGGTTGATGACCTGGGGAGCGGTGCTCTGCGTGATGGTGGCGAGGTTTCCGAGCGGGACCATGGCTCCCGAATCGGAGCGGACGTAGTACTGTCCGATATCCTGCGGGTGGGAGCGGAATTGTTTGTCGGCCTGCACGTAGACGCGGTAGGAGCGGTTGTTGAAATCGAAATCGTTGATGTAGGACGAACCCATGTAAACGCTGAGCGTGTCGGTGATCTGGCTCAGAGGGATGTGCAGGTTCTTGGCCTTTTCGCGGTCGATGGTGACGACGTATTGCGGATCGTTAGAGGTGTAGGTGCTGAAAAGGCCGGTGACATCCTTCTGCGGGCGCTGGCTGGCGGCGCGAATCAGGTCGCGGTTGGTCTTGTCGAGATCCTGAAGGGTATGAGATCCCTGATCGAGGAGTTCGTACTGGAAGCCGCCGAATTGGCCGAGGCCTTGGACAGCGGGTGGCTCGAAGGGGATGACGAAAGCTCCGGAGATTCCAAAGAGCGGCCCGCGGAGGCGGTTCAGGATGGCGGCGGCACTATGCTCTTCGCCGTCGCGCTTGCCGTAAGGCTGAAGCGGCAGGAACGCAAGGCCGGCGTTAGGAGTGGCTCCGCCGAAGCTGAAGCCGGCGATCGAGAAGGTGCCTCGAATCTCGGGGATATTTTTTGTGATAGCGGAGACCTGCCGCCCGATGTCGCGAGTGTACTCGAGCGAAGCGCCGGTGGGAGCCTGAATGGCGACGATGAGATAGCCCTGATCTTCAGAAGGAACGAAGCCTTGCGGCACTTTCTTGAAGACAAGGTAGGCGAGACCGAGGCCAGCTGCGAACAAGATCAAAGCCAGGACCTCGAAGCGCAGGAACGTGCGGAGAGAGCGCACGTAGCCTCTATTAATTGCGTCGAGCGCCCGGTCAACCTGTCTGAAAAACCAGTTCTTCTGGTGGTGTTCGATGCGGCCGAGCAGAATCCCTGCCAGCGCAGGCGCCAGGGTGAGTGCGTTGAAGGCAGAAATCGAGATAGAAAAAGCGATAGTTAAAGCGAACTGGCGGAACAGAATTCCTGTGGTGCCGGGAAAAAATGCAACCGGCACAAAGACGGCTACCAGCACCAGCGAGGTCGCGATGACAGCGCCGGTGACTTCTCGCATGGCGGCGGAGGCGGCTTTGGCAGCGCTGGTCTCGCCTTCCTGAAGGTGACGCTCGATGTTTTCAATGACGACGATCACGTCGTCGACGACCAGCCCGGTGGCGAGCGTGATGCCGAAAAGAGTCAGCGTGTTGATGGAAAAGCCAAGTAGCTTGATGAAAGTAAATGTCCCGATGAGCGAAACTGGCGTGGCGATGAAGTGAATGATCGTAGTTCTCCAGTCGCCGAGAAAAACGAAAATCACCAGGATGACCAGCAGGATCGCAGAACCCACTGTAAAAATGACGTCGCGGATCGATTCGCCCACGGCATCGGTGGTGTCGAAGGCAATTTCATATTTCATGCCGGGCGGAAAGTGCTTCGATAGCCGATTCAGTTCGGCGACGCACTTCTGATGCACGTCGAGCGCATTGGCTGTCGAGAGCTGCGTAACAGCGATCCCGACCGCTTCCCGACCGTTGTAATCTAAATCGTTGGTGTAGTCTTCCGCGCCAAGTTCGGCGTGCCCCACATCTTTCAAACGAACCAGCGTGCCATCCGCATTGCTCTTGAGGATGATGTCATCAAACTGCGCCGCCTCGGAGAGACGGCCGACGGCGCGGACGCTGATCTGGAACTGCTGCCCGGGCATTGCGGGCTGGGAGCCGACCTGGCCGGCGGCGACTTCTACGTTTTGCTCTCCCAGAGCGCTGACCACATCGTCAGCCGTCAGGGAACGGCTGGCCATGCGGACGGGATCGAGCCAGAGGCGCATGGAGTATTTGCGCTCGCCGAAGATAAGGACGTCGGCGACGCCGGGAACGCGTTTGAGCGGATCGCGAACATAGACGTCGAGGTAGTTGCTGATAAACAACGTGGAAAGACTGTTATCGGGGGAGAAGACGGCGCCGCCGAAGACGAAGTTTTGCGAGGTCTTGGCGACGGTGATGCCGATTTGCTTGACCGCCGCGGGCAGGCGCCCCGAGGCTGTGTTCACGCGGTTTTCGATATCGACCGTGGCCAGGTCGGGATTGCGGTTAAGGTCGAAGGTCGCGGTGATGGTGCTGACGCCATCATTGGTGCTCGAGGACGTGATGTACTTCATCCCCTCGGCGCCATTGATCTGCTGCTCCAGCGGCGTCGTCACCGCCGATTCGACAGTCTGCGAACTCGCCCCTGTATAAACCGCGGTGACGCCTACTTGCGGAGGCGCGAGATCGGGGAACTGTGCGATGGGCAGCGTCGGAATGCAAGCGGCGCCTGCAAGAATGATGAGCAGCGCGCATACTGTGGAAAATACCGGGCGATGAATAAAAAAATCGACCATTGAGGGCAGTTCTCGGTTCTCAGTTGTCAGTTCTCAGTTTTGGGCACGTGCCGCTTGGCTTTTCTGAGCTGGTTTTGAGAACATTCTTTGGGACTTTTTAGCTGCTGCTTTCTTGCGGGACTACGGGTACGCCATCAATCAAAAACTGTGTGCCGGAGACGACCACCTTATCTCCTGGCTTTATGCCGTCAAGGACTACATAGTTATTGCCTACGATCTGGCCGATCTGGAGTGGTTTCTGGTGGACTACGTATCCGCCTTTTTGATCGGGTTCGGCTACGAAGGCGAAATAGAGACCACCGATTCGCGATACGGCCACGACGGGAACGACGGGCTTTTGCAGACTTCCCCAGACCACGCGCGCGCGAATGAGTT
>JBEKXO010000188.1:0-9135 GCA_049511995.1 Terriglobales bacterium | reverse complement strand
CCGAAGCAGATTGTCGTCTTCGACCTGATGGGTGTAGGCGGCGAGGTTTTTGTCGATATCGGAAAGGCTGAGGCGCGCGATCGAGCCACCGATCAGAGTTGCAATGTAGGGATGCTCTTTTCTTTTGCGCTCGCCCTTCAATTTATTTTGCATGTTATTGGGACCGCTGCCTTCACCTTTGGCGGTGGCGATGAGCAGGTCGTTGCCCGCGACCGCGAGGGCACTGGGATACCACTCGGTGGGAATGAAGTTGGGCGGAGTCGCACCGTCTATCTGTAGAACCTTATCGTGACCAGTACGTTTTGGAGAATCCTTGACGTCAAACACGGCAACCGCATCGAGCGAGCCACTGGCCGCGTAGAGATGTTTGCCATCGGGCGAGAGCGCGACGGCCTGGATGACGGTACCTCGACCGTCGCCGCTGGTGAGATAACGCTGCAATACCATGCCGGAATTCAAATCGATGCCGACCACCACGTCAGCGTTGGCGAGTGCGACGTACAGCGTTCGCTCATCGGGACTCAACACCATCGCCGTTGCGTGCGAACTCGGGTCACTCGTGTCATCACGTTTGAGCCGATCATCTTTCTGCAGAGATTCGATCCATCGTGAAACTTTTCCGGTCTCTAAATTCAATTCCGCGACTGCTGCGCTGTTCCACAGGCTGACCCACGCTTTGGTTCCGGCTTTGTTGGCAACGACCGCGTAGGGATACGCGCTCGGAATGTAGCGGCTGCGGCTCAGGTCGAACGACTGTTCAATCTTCCCCGAAGTGACATCGAGAAGCACCGCATTGTCCGCAAGGTTATTGGCGATGAGCAGGCAGTCGCCCTTGGAGCCTGGAAGCACGGCAAAGCCCGCGGGATATGGAAGCGCGGTCCCCGCCGGAGTCTTGCGCAGGCCAAACGCCACCTCCTTCCCTTGGGCGATGGGCTGCGGAGGAATCTTGAGGAAGCGCTCGGGCGTCACTGCGCCGTTTGCGAATTTGTAGACGGCGATACCATTCCCTGTGTTCTTCGGATTCTCGCCAGTCGGGTCAGTGATCGATCCCATCGAGGCATAGAGATGCTTGCCGTCTCGCGAAAACGCGAGGCCGATGAAATAGGTCTGATGCGTGGAGAACTCATCGCTGAGCCGATCGTCGGGGAAATCGCGCAACCGATTATTGCTGAGATCGAGAATGCCAATCGATTGCCGGGCACCGCTCTCCTCGGTTCCGTAGCCCTGATTGAGCAGCGCGGCATAGCGCTCGTCGGGGCTGAGAGCGATGGTCGCGGGAAAGCTGTTGGTGCGGGCGATGTAGCCAGGGACCGGCAGCGTTAGAGCTTTGCTGGTCGGAAGATTGATGCGCCGCGAATAATCGGCACCGTGGACGACGGCGAATATGACAAAAAGAATGCAGAGAGCAAGCGGGGAGAAAACTGCGATCTTTTTCACGAGCGGAGATCCTCAGAGGTTTGTACCATTCCGACGGACAGACCGGCAAACTGAGTACAATCGCTCACCGAAGCCCGAGCAGCACGGCAACATGCTGGCGCACTTTGCTCACCAATGCGGATTCAGCCTTGGCGCGAAATTTGGCTTTGTATATCACCAAGTATAGACATTGTAGATACACACACGGCAGCGCTTAAGAACGGCGATAAAGGTTTTTCTCAGAGATTACCGCGCCGATTTGAAGATTGAAAACGCGGCTCCTTGGGGGTCGGCAATCACCGACATTCGGCCGACGCCTTCCATGCTCATCGGCGGCAGGTGTAACTTTGCGCCCATCTCTTTCGCTTTATTCGCCGTGGCATCGACGTCATCGACCTGGAAGTAGGCCATCCAGTGCGCGGGCATTCCGGGCTGCCGATAGGATGCCGGAGGGATGCCTCCGATGTGGTGCTCGCCATTCTTGATATGAACGTAACCGGATGGATCTTTGGGATCGGTGATCAGTTGCCATCCAAAAAGAGCGGAGTAGAAGTCGGAGGCACGTTTCGTATCCGGTGTGCTCAGGTCGGCCCAGCAGAGCGTGCCGTTTACCTGGGCGATTCCGATTCCGGCGTTCTTTTTAGCCTGCCATACACAGAAGACCGCGCCGGTCGGATCTTGCACGACAGCCATACGGCCGGCATCCATCACGTCGAAGGCCGGGCCGAAAGCTTTTCCGCCCAGTTGCTGTGCCTTGGCGGATGCCGCGTCGGCATTGTCGACGCTGATGTAAATCATCCAGTAGGGAGGAATGCCCTGCGACTTCTCGTCGGGACGCAACGTGCACGCCGCGGCGGCTTCGCGCCCTTGGAGTTTGAATTCGGTGTAGTAGTCGTTAGGGCCCATTGGACCGTCATGCGGCGCCCATCCGAAAAGAGAGCCGTAGAAGGTCTTGGCTGCGGCCTGGTCGGTGGTGTGGAGTTCGATCCAGCAAAAGGAACCGGCGGAGTGCTTATCGATGTTTGTCATGGCGGCAGAAGTTTACACCAATTCTGGCTGGCGGGTTGTCAACGGAAGATGAAAGGAAAACGAACGAGCGTACGTGAATCTAGAGCGGCTTAATGTGTTGCTGAATCCATCACTAGATGAAGGCGAAAAAAGGGGCACGATTGGAACTTCGTGCCTCTCCCGATAGTGCTCGATTGGTAGCGATTGCCCGGCAACTAGCGCAGGTTTTTTGCGGCCCACTCATCAATTCGCTTCAACGCCTTGTTCAAATTCTCCAGCGAGTTGGCGACGCTGAAGCGGAGATAGCCTTCTCCGTATTCGCCGAAGGCGGTGCCGGAGAGGCAGGCTACGCCGGCTTGTTCGAGAAGCGCGTCGGCCAGTTTCTTGGATGTCCAGCCGGTTTTGGTGATGTTGGGGAAGGCATAGAATGCGCCTTTCGGCAGGCGGCAGGAGAAGCCCTTGATTCTATTCAGTCCGGCGACGAAAACGTCGCGGCGACGCTTGAACTCGGCATTCATTTTGTCGACTGAAGATTGGTCGCCGCGGAGCGCTTCGATTCCGGCTATCTGGGTAAAACTGGCAGTGCAGGAGATCGAGTTGGTATTGAGACGGGCGATGTGCGTAGCCAGATCGGGACGCATAACGCCGTAACCCATGCGCCATCCGGTCATGGCGTAGGTTTTGGAGAAGCCGTCGAGCAGAATGGTGCGCTCTTTGAAGCCGGGCACGCTCATGATGGAAAAATCTTCGCCGTCGAATATGAGGCGGCTGTAGATCTCGTCCGAGAGAACCATGATGTTGCGATCGCCAATGGCCTCGGCGATTTCGAGAATGTCTTTTTTTGTTAGTACGCCGCCGGTAGGGTTGTGGGGTGAGTTGAGGATGATCAGCTTGGTCCGGTCCGTGATCAGAGAAGCCAGTTCTTGGACGTCGACGGAAAAGTCGCGCTCTTCTCGCAAGTGAATGGGGACCGCTTTGCCCAGCGAATAGTTAATCATCGACTCGTAGATGGGAAAGCCGGGATTGGGATAGATGACTTCATCCCCCTGTTCAATTAACGCGAGGATCGTAAAGAAAATAATCGGCTTGCCGCCGGGGACTACCACCACCTCGTCGCTCGAAACCGGCACGTTGCGGGTACGGCTAACATAGTCGGCGATGGTCTGGCGTAGCTCTGGGAGGCCGGCGGCGGGGCCGTAGTGGGTCCAGCCTTTGTGAAGGGCGTTAACTCCGGCTTCGATGACGTTGGCGGGGGTGTCAAAATCGGGCTCGCCGATTTCGAGGTGGATAATCTCTTTACCCTGCTTTTCGAGAGAGCGAGCGCGGTTGAGGACTTCGAAGGCAGTTTCGGTGCCCAGCCGCGACATCCGGCCGGCCAGGCGCAAATCGTATTGGGTTGATGTGGGCATGGTTACGCTTGAAATTATAACGCTTTGGCAACTTGCTTTGCGGATACGAGCACGTTCACGGAACTATCCCGTCGCAAAGTGCGTAGTTCACAACATGGAGGTGTGTTCATGAACGTGATTTCCGCTCGCCATATCGTGGTGGCCCTGATTGCGACTCCCTTTCTGGCCTTCGGAGCTTATGTGGCTTGGCTTGTGGTTCCGATTGTTATTCGGGAAGTCGTACCTACGGTGGTACGCGCAGTTATCAATAGCTGAGTCAACGGGAATATCAAACCTAGACCGAGAGCGCTACTCTGAGATGGTGCTCTCTTCGCTTTGCGCGCGCAGGACTCGATCGATCGAATAGGGGGCGCGCTGGGCGGGTTCGTGATAGTGGCGTACCTGCATCTCTCCCAGCAGACCTACCGCCAGCAAGTTCAAGCCAGCCAAGAGGAGCACGGCAGAGAACATCATCAGCGGGCCATGCTGGTACATGACATCGGAATGGTGCAGGAGCTTCTCAAAAATCAGCCAACCCGAAATTGCGCTGCCCGCGAATATGCTGAACATCCCGAGCGTACCGAAAAAGTGCAGCGGGCGCGAAAGATACTTGAGCAGGAAGCGGATGGTGATGAGATCGAAGAAAACGCGGAAGGTGCGCGAGATTCCGTAGTGCGAAGCGCCACGCTCGCGGTTAACGTTCTTGATCGGCACTTCGATAATTGACGCGCCATGCCACGAGGCGAGGGCAGGGATGAAGCGGTGCAGCTCGCCGTAAAGTGGCACCTGACCCAGAATCTCACGCCGGTAAGCTTTAAATGTCGTGCCAAAGTCGTGAATGTCTACGCCGCTCAGCTTCGCCATCAGCCAGTTGGCACAGCGCGACGGGATGCGGCGCATCCAGAAATTGTCCACGCGATTCTTGCGCCAGCCGCTGACGATGTCATAGCCCTCTGCAATCTTTTCGAGAAAGAGAGGAATGTCAGCGGGATCGTGCTGCAGATCGCCATCCATGGCGATGATGTATTCGCCGCGAGCATGATCGAAACCGGCGGCGAGGCCTGCCGTCTGGCCAAAGTTGCGGCGCAGTTTGACGACCGTCACGCGGCTATCGACCGCGGCAATCTCTTTCAGTAATGAGAATGTGCCGTCGACGGAGCCGTCATCGACCAGCACCATCTCGAACGTCTCCCCGCTCGCCTCCATCACGGACTTTAATCGCGCGTAGAGGTCGGTGACGTTCTCCTGCTCATTGTGCAGGGGAACTACGATGGAATACTTGAGCACTGTTCACTCATTATACGGCAACCAAGCGACACTTTCGAGGTAACTTCGGTGAGCCATTGTTCTTTGGCTCCGATAGAAAGATCATGACCACCAAGGGCACCAAGGATCGCCAAGACCTATCTTCGGTAGTTTCTTGCCGTGGCTTCACGCCTTGGCTTGGGTCAGCAAAATGCGCAACAGCAACAGCCAGCGGCGCACGTTCGTGGTCATCAGGAAATTTTCTTTCACATGTTCATGGCCATTCTTTCCCATTTGCGTGGCGAATTCTGGATGCGTCAGCAAATATCGTATCTGATAGGCGCAGCCTTCGACCGAATGGACCAACATTCCTGTGAGCTTGTGAATGATCTGGTTTGGAATGCCGCCCACGGCACCGGCGATGGTGGGCTTCCCTTTCCAGAGCGCCTCGGTGACCGTGAGACCGAACCCCTCCTTGAGTGATTTCTGAACGACGATAGTCGAGGCCCGTTGCAGCGCGTTGATCTCAAGCGCGCACCACGGAGGCAGGTCGAGAATGATAATGTCAGGATCGTTGCCGGCTACTTCTTTCACTTCTTTGAGCACGATCGCGCCTTCGGGATCGTCGCTGGCGCCGCCGCCGGCCAGCACAAGCTGGCAATCCACATATTTCTTAGCCTGTTTGAAAGCTTGTACCACGCCCACCGGGTCCTTTAAGCGATCAAAACGGGAGACCTGGGTGACGATCGGCCGCGAGCGATCTACACCGAATTCGTCGCATACTTTCTGCACGAAGTTTTCGTCGAGCTCCTTATTTTTCTCCGAGAGCGGGTCGATGCATGGATAAAACAAATATTGCGGGATGGGCAACTGACGGGCAAAAGATTGCGAAGAGAAAATTGCCGCGTCGAATTGTTGGATGTAGGGGCGAAGAAATCCCCAGACTTGCGGATTCGGATTGGATAAGTCGATGTGGCAGCGCCAGACCCAACGGGCATGAGAGTCCTTGCGTGCACCGATGAGAGCCGCAGGCTGGGGATCGTGAATGACGATAAGATCCTCGTTGAATTCCATGCGCTGCCGGTTCTGCTCGTTGTAGGAGAGGAAAATTTCGCGTGCCGCCTGAGTCAGTTCGTAAGGAGTGCCGTGCAAGGCATTATGGAAGGCTTTCGTGATCTCGAAGAAATCGTTTCCGCCGGTGATCACGTCCCAGTGGGTCTTCACTTCGAGCTCGCCCAGCAGCGGGACTAACCGGTTCAGCATTTCGGCGACGCCGCCGCCGACGGCGGTGGAGTTAACCATTTTCACCGTCTTGCCTTTGAGGTCGCGCGCCAGGAAACGCACTTCGTCGAGTTCGGCCGCGCCCACGATGCTCTCGTAAGCGTCGAACGGCGGCGGGGAAACAGGCGCGGGCGGCGTCTCCCACGAGCGCGGAGCCTTGCGGCGCTCCGGAATCGCGGGCGCGGGGTGAGCCGCGAATTGCACTGGTTTTTTTTGTACGTCGCTGCGCACACCCGTCTGGTTGGCGCGCGAGTCTGTTGCCGCGGTGGAAGGGCTGGGCGACGATGGGCGATTGGTTGCAGTTTGCGATTTCACTTCTTGCTGCCTCCTTCAGGCCTTCCTGCTTCCTTGATTCCAGGTTCACGCCAGAGCGCGTTCGACCACACGAACAATTTGTCGCCGCACGTCTTCGAGGGTTCCGGTGTAGATATCGATGCGATTCAGAGCGCGAGCAGTTTCTGTGAGTCCGACGTCCTCGTGCAGCCACTGTGAGAAATCGTTGGACATGAGCTTGATGCGCAGCCGCGCCTCGATGAAATGATGATGTATGGAGTGCACGCTGACTTCGCGCAATCCGTTGGCGAACTCTGGCATGTTGTGGGCCACGAATTTGGTGGGCACCATGACAATGTCAGAAGCGCAAAAATAAAACGTCTCGTCGGCAACGCGCGAAGCGTCGGCGGGATTGCTGTTGAGATGTTCCTCGACGATTTGAATAAAACGGTCGCGCAATTCACTCAGGGAGGTATATTCGCGCACATCGACGGTAGCCAATTGTTCGGCCAGCCCGGGCTGGTTGAGTGCGGCCAGCACCCAATGCGCGAAATCGTTGGAGAATCCCTCGCGGATAAAGTGATGCTCCTGCAAAGTACGAAAGGCATGTTGAAAAATGGAATCTTCCGGGCAGGCTCGCAGCGCTTCGAGAAATTCCGCAAGCGTGGTCGCTTTGAGCGCGGTGATGCGCAACAGGTGTGCTGAGGTATTGAAGTAAAAAGGCTTCACCGGCTGGTGAGGGGAATTTGTTGGCGCTGGGCGTGTCATTGTTGCACTGGTCACTGATTCACCACCTTTATCTCACGATTGTTAACCGCATCATGTTGAACACAGCTCTTTAGCCACAGGCGGAGGAAATCGAGAAGTTCGTCCGGCGGCTTGAGCCAGAATTGAGCCGCCGTTTGCCTCCAGTTGGGACGCACCAGCGCGCTGATACCTCGGCCCCGCAAAGCTTGAAAGGCGGATTCATCCGTGTTGTCGTCGCCGAGATAGGCAACCGGTGCATCGGGACTGATTCCCTCCAGAAAAGCGCGAACCGCATCACCCTTATTCGCCTCGGAGGGGCGAATTTCTACGCCGCCGTCAAATTCGAGGAGGTCGAGGCTGCGATGTTTGGCAATAGGCCGCCATCCGAGCAAGACGCGGGAGCGCAGAGCTTCGGCATTGTTGTCGCTGAGGCCCCGCCAATGGACGGCGATGCTGCCGGCTTTGAATTCCGCGGTATGAAGCAATTCCTGATAGCCGAGCCAGCGACCGGCATCTGACAAGCCATCAAGGGTGCGCTCGTCGAGCTGGGGCATCTCCGTGCTGCCGTCGGGTTTCAGGCGCTGCAGCCCATGAATTCCCCAGACTTCCGGGGACCGATGAAGTTTGAGAAGAGGAAGCACATCGCTGGCGTCGCGGCCGGAGATGACCACCACGCGCGTCCGGCCCTCACCGATGATCGCCTGCAGCAGCGGAGCAACGCCGGGATAGGGATAGGCCTGGTCGCGCTGGGCTTGAAAAGGCGCCAGAGTTCCATCGTAATCAAGCAGCAAGGCCGGTTCGGAAGCTTCGGCAACTAGACGCAAAAACGGTTCGAGCTGGGATTGCACTCCTGATCTCAACCGCTGCTCCTTTCGCTTTGATCTGCTTGCCCGTTAGTTGCGAAAACTGTCTTGTATGACAACGCGATCACGCTGCGGATACGTAGACTCTAAACTTGCCTTCCGTATCCTCCGGAGCATCCAGGCGAATTTCACAAAGTTCGGTGATCAGGTTGCCTGCCCATCGGTAAATGTTGTGTTCGCGAACGAGCTCGCGCATTCGATGCATGCGCATCTGGCGATCCGCCGGCTCCATTTCCAACGCGGTGCGAATGGCATCCGCGGTCTGATCGATGTCGTAGGGATTGACGAGCAGCGCGTCTCGCAATTCGCGAGCCGCACCGGTGAACTGGCTGAGGATGAGTGCGCCCCGCTCATCACGCCGGGCCGCGATAAATTCTTTGGCGACCAGGTTCATGCCATCGTGCAGCGAAGTAACCAGGCAGAGATCAGCGGCGCGATAGAAAGGCTCGATTTCTTTGTGGCTATGCTGGCGCTTAAGGAAAACTATCGGCTTCCATTTGCCGCTCTGGAAACGCCAGTTGATACGGTCAGCCTCGGCTTCGACTTCCGCCAGCAGGTCGTGATAGCGCTTGATGTGCGTGCGGCTGGGTGCACCGATTTGTACGAAAGTGAATTTTCCCTGATAGCTGGGATATTTCTCGAGGAAGCGCTCAATGGCCAGGAAGCGCTCGAGAATTCCCTTGGTGTAATCGACGCGATCGACGCCAATTCCCATGAAGGTTGCCTCGACACCAGAACTGCGCAAAAGAGCCGAACGCTCAAGGTAGTTGAAGCCATCATTGTGGGCCTCTTCGACCGCATCGTCGGAGGCGAAGGCGACACTGATGGGAAACGGCCGGACGAGGGTTCGGTGGTCCTGACGCAGCACCGAGAAACGCTCCCAATCGACGCGCGATTCGACAACCCGATCAACA
>JBEKXO010000187.1:0-9153 GCA_049511995.1 Terriglobales bacterium | reverse complement strand
GCTTGATCGGCCAGCTTCCTGACCTGCTCCAAATCATCGAAATCCGCCCGAAATGCAACCGACCTGCGCCCCAGAGACCTCACTTCTTCGACGGCGGCCTTCACTCCAGCATCGCTTTCGACGTAATGGAACACAACATCGGCGCCCTGGCGCCCGAACTCGAGCCCAATCTCGTGCCCGATCCCAGTATCGGAGCCCGTGACCAGCGCTTTTCTTCCGTGCAGTTTCAGTTCCTGGGGCATAAATATTCAACCAACATCAGCAAACCTGTCGTCCGCCGCACTACGATACACCCGAAACGCTGCGAGCCGATCAGGGAGGGCAGCGCACACTCTACGTCCCGCACTGGAATATTGTCAACAATAATGTTGACTATGTACAGGGCATCCGCGATAATTCGTGGTCGCGCCAGCCTTTTCCGGTCATGAAAATCACCGCTGTCGAAACAGTCTATTTGCCCCGCGGAGTCACGGTTCACGTCGGGGCGATTAATTATCTCTGGGTGCGCATCCACACCGACGAGGGAATTATCGGCCTGGGAGAAAGCTATCCGAACGCCGAGGCGGAAGCCGCTGTCGTGCATTCGCGGCTGGCTGCGGTGTTGCTGGGGCGAGATCCCAGTTCCATCGACCGTTTGTGGGCGGATATGTTTCTCGCCATCTCTTACAGTTGTTGGGCGGGCGCCGAAATGCGCGCGCTCAGCGCAGTCGACATCGCGCTCTGGGATTTGATGGGCAAGGCTTTGGGTCAGCCGATTTACAAGCTTCTTGGCGGCGCATCGCGCCCGTCGATCCGTGTATATAACACTTGCTATGACCGGGTGGATTTCCTTTCCAACCCCGTTCAACTGGCGCGCGAACTTCTTGCGAGCAATGTGCGCGCCATGAAAATCTGGCCCTTCGATCCGATCGCCAGAGAGACCAATGGCAACCACATCTCGGCAGAACAACTCGCTCACGCCATCGAACCCCTGCGGCTGATTCGGGAGGAGTTCGGAAACTCCATCGACGTCGCCATAGAATTTCATGGCGTCTGGAATCTGCCTTGCGCAATCAAAATTGCCCGCGCTTTGGAAAAGTACCAGCCGATGTGGCTGGAAGAGATGCTGCCACAGGACAACCTAGCAGCCTATGCGGAACTGTCGCGCAGGACCGATCTGCCGCTTTGCGTGAGCGAGCGGCTTATGACGCGCTGGGCGTTTCGCGAGTTGCTCGAGAATCGCGCGGCACAGATCATCATGCCCGACATCGCATGGTGTGGAGGGCTTTCCGAGGGCAAGAAGATCGCGACCATGGCAGAGACTTACTATCTTCCGATCGCGCCGCACAATTGCGGCGGCCCTATCCTCCACTTTGCGACGGCACACTTCGCGGCCAATATTACCAACCTCTTCATCATGGAGAGCGTCCGGCGACACTACAAAGAAGAATATGAAGGATTGGTAACGCGGTCGCTCGTTCCTGACGCCAGCGGCCAGTTGCCTCTGCCACCGGGCCCGGGCTTGGGCGTCGAGCTAAGCGCCACTGTGCTTAAGCACAAAGATGCAGTGGTGAGGCGATCTGAGCTTTGACCTAAGCGGCTGTTTCGCGTTCATCGGTCAGCATCGCGAGCAGCGTTCCGACCGGGACCTTAATCCCGTTTTCCACCTGGATGGTTCCGAGGTAGCCCTTGCCCATGGACTCGACTTCCATCTCGATCTTGTCGGTCTCGACAATGAACAGGGGATCACCCTTCTCGACCCAATCGCCCGGCGCCTTGAGCCAACTTGTTACGGAACCTTCCTCCATGGTGAGGCCCAGTTGCGGCATGACAATCTTGTACGCCATGGTTACGTTTTTCTCCTTGAGGATTTCATCATCTTGTGGACCTGGGCGACAATGCGATCGACTGAGGGAATCATTTGATTTTCAAGAACCGGACTGAATGGATTCGGAACTGCCAAAGAATTGATTCGCTGCGGAGGAACTTGTAACTGGTCGAAACAATCCTCCACCGCAATCGCGAGCAACTCCGCCGCAAAACTACAGAAGGACGGCGATTCATCAATCACCACCAGCCTTCCCGTCTTCTTGATCGAATCGGTGATCCTTAGCCGGTCGAGAGGAACGATGGATCGCGGGTCGATCACTTCCGCCGAAACGCCGTCTTGTTCGAGTACCGCGGCGGCCTTTGTCGCTAAGTCGACCATGCGGGACATGGCGACAATCGTTAAATCCGTGCCTTCGCGCACAATGCGAGCTTCTCCGAACGGGATGAGATACTCCTCCTCGGGTACGACGCACTTCGCGTTATAGAGCGACTTATGCTCGATCAACGCGACCGGGCCGGGATCGCGAAGCGCAGTCTTGAACAAACCTTTCAGGTCATAAGGATTCGACGGAAGAACGACCTTCAATCCTGGGGTATTCGCAAACCAGTTATAGAAAGTGTGGGAATGATGCGCTCCGGCGTTGCGGACAGCTCCCATCGCTCCGCGAATGACGACGGGAGCTTTGATCTTTCCATTGGACATGTAAGAAATATTTGCGGCCTGCTGCACGATTTGAGTGATTGCTTCGAGCGCGAAGTCGAGAAAGACCTCGTCGATTACGGTGCGCGTGCCCGCCATGGCAGCGCCGATCGCTGCGCCGGTGGCTCCGAGTTCGCATATGCCCGTGTCACGCAGGCGGTCATCGCCGAACTCTTTCCATAGTCCGCGCGTCTGACGGAAGTTGCCGCCGCGCTGGCCGATGCCCTGCCCGATGTAAACAATGCTTGCGTCCCGGCGCATTTCCTCGCGCAGCGCTTCGACTCCGGCATCTCCGTAATTAATTACACGGCCCTGCTCTGACATATCTTCTCCTTCAACTAAAACACGTGATCGTTGACCGAGTCCGCCGCCGGTTCCGGACTCTTTTCGGCGAAGTCGACGGCATCGTCGATAAGCCGCTCCACCTCCTGATCGGCTGCCTGCAGCTGGCTTTCGTCCGCTCCTCCCGAATCAAGCAGAAGCTTGCGAGCAATCTTCACGGGATCTTTCTGCTTCCACTGTTGCACTTCATCGCGAGTTCGATAATCGGTGCCGGGGTCGCCCTCGTGGTGGCCGACATAGCGATAGGTCTTGCATTCGATCAGGGTAGGGCCGCCATCCTCACGAGCGCGGCGGATGGCTTCCGATGCAACCTCATGGACGGCGATCACATCCTGCCCATCAACCGCAACTCCAGGGAGTCCGTAGGAAGCGGCGCGACTGGCGACGCTCGTGTTCTTCGTGGCGCGCAGAAAAGCCATTTCTGTCGCGTATAGGTTGTTCTCGCACACATACACCACCGGCAGATTCCACACAGCGCCCATGTTGACGGCCTCGTGGAAGGAACCACTGTTGACAGCGCCATCGCCAAAAAAGCAGACAACAACCTGATGGTTCTTACGCATTTTTGCGCTGAGGGCCGCGCCCGTAGCCAGCGGAATCGGCGCGCCCACGATGCCGTTCGTGCCCATAAAACCATACTCGGGCGCATACATGTGCATGCTGCCGCCGCGTCCGCCCGAACTGCCGGTCACTTTACCCCAAAGTTCGGCAAGCACAATTCTCGACGGCACGCCCTTCGCCAACGCGTGGCCATGACCGCGATGGGTGCTGAAAACCATGTCGGGCGTTTCAAGGTTCGAACATACTCCGACCGCGACGGCCTCTTCGCCAACATATAAGTGCACAAATCCGGGAAGCCTGCCGTTGCGATACAACTCCTGAACCTTGACTTCAAACAGTCTTAGCTCGAGCAACTTCTTGTAGTAACTCAATAGTACTTCCGGAGAAATTCGTTCTATCACTGATCGTTCCGACATCTGGCCTCCCAATACTTATTGCGCTAGCGGTAATTTCTGCGGTGCGTGTTCCGACTGCGAACGATAGACAGCTGTAAATAGCTCAACCACTCGGCGTCCCGCTTCGCCATCCACCATAGGATCGCGGTCATCCGCCACCGCCGCGAGGAAATCCGCCAGTTGTATCTGGTGGTAGTGCGTCATTACATCCCAGGGGCGGGAACGATCCTCGCTATTCCAGACACCGAGATTCTGCTCTTCTCCGGGCACCGTCCAAACATCGTTGAAAGGCGGATCCATCTTCTCCGTTACTCCGGAGATAAATGGCGAACCGCTGTCGATTTCCGCGCCCACCGAGGCGCCGGAGGAACCATGAATGTGAATCTTCCCGTAGAGTCCGGGACGCTGCGAGTTACTCAGTACAATCGAGGCCATCCCGCCGTTCTGAAAGCGGACGGAAGCAACTACCGTATCGTCCACTTCGATGCCGGGGTGGTTATAGTTATCCCAGTAGGCATGTAACTCGACGGCCGGGCCCATAAACCAGCTGAGTAAGTCGAGATAGTGGGGCGCCTGGCTTACAACAACTCCGCCACCTTCGCCTTTCCAGGTTCCGCGCCAGGGATCGGAGAGGTAGTAAGCGGGTTCGCGCCAGCCGAGCATAACTACGATTGCCAAAACGGGTTTTCCGAGCTTGCCGGCGTCGATAGCGTCTTTCATCCTTTGCACTGGCTCGTACCAGCGGCGCTGGCTGATAACCCCTAATTTGATTCCGGCTGCGCGTGCCGCAGCGATGGCGCGATCACACGAGCTGAGATCGATGGCGAGCGGCTTCTCCGAAATTACGTGCACGCCGGCGGCAGCCGCGATCTCGACAGCTGCCGGATGTTGTGTGTGTTGCGTGCAGATCGACAGCACGTCGACCTTTTCCCGCTTCAACATCTCAGCCAGATCGGTGTAGCCGTTGACGTGAAGTTTCCCGGCGAAAGCTTGCGCGCGTTCTGGTGCAACGTCGCATACCGCGACCAGTTCTGAGTCAGGCAGCGCCTGATATGCGAGAGCATGCGTGCCGGCAACTTTGCCGCATCCGACGATCGCAGTTCTTAGCCGATTTAAACTTGCAGTTGGCATGTTTCTCTCGAGTTTCCATTCCAAGCGCACTTATAAATTCATCATCACGAAACCGATGTTCCGTCGGATTCTCCGGGACGATGCCGTAACTCCACGAGAAATCCGAGTAACTCCTGAGTATCCAGTAATGCCCAGCGAGTTCCTCGACGAAGGCCAGTTCCAGACTGAAGCACAGTTATTCCAGCCTTGGCCAACTCTTCAAGAACCGGATCGATGTCACTTACTTCGAAAAGTACGTGGTGAATTCCGCCGCCGGTCTTATCCAGGAAATCCTGGTAACCGCTGTGGCCCTCGACAGGCTCAATCAGTTCGACCTCCACATCTCCCAACTGAACAAATGCCTGCTTTATGCGAATCTGCTGCGGGACGCCGCGGTAGAGATACTCGGATTCAGCCCGATCTGGCCACTCGACGAAACGAAAGGGACCCATACCGAATAGAGAGGTCAGCAACTGGGTCGTGCGATCGCGATTGGCGACAACGATTCCGATCTGGACCAAACGCTTCAGCTGAGTTCCGCCCGGAAGAGACGCCGGCAAATTCATGCTTCGTTCCTCATAGTTTCTTTCGAAGTCATCGCGCCAGATAACCTCCATCGACTGGAAGAATCACGCCGGTCACCATGGAGGAAGCCTGGGAAGCAAGAAACAAGGCCGGCCCGGCGATTTCGTCGGGTTCACCGACGCGGCCGAGCGGGATATTCGAAACCCAGGTTTGCATGAGCATGTTGGGATCGAATTGCGGCTTGGCCATGACCTCCTTGAGCCCGGGAGTCATGAACTGGCAGGGGGCGATGGCATTGACGCGAATTCCGCGGTCGGCCCATTCGAGGGCGAGTTGCTTGGTCAAGGCGTTGACGCCACCCTTGCTGGCGCAGTAAGCATTTGCGCCGCGGCCTACGCCGACTATGCCAGCAATCGACGAGAAGTTGATGATCACACCCTTGCGCTTCTTGAGCATGACGCGCGCCGCAGCCTGGCAGCACAAAAACGTGCCGCGAAGATTGATGTCGAGAACTCGGTCCCAGGTTTCGAGGGGAGTGCTCTCCGCGGGATCGTGTTGCGGGATGCCAGCGCAGTTCACCAGAATGTCGATGCCGCCGAACTCGCGCACGGTTTCATCCACCATGTCGACGACGTCGCCGGGAACGGCCACGTTGGCCTGCAATGCGATGGCGCGTCTTCCTGTCTTGCGCACGCTTTCGGCAGTGCGCCGCGGATTCTCGATATCGAGATCGCTGGCGGCGATGTCGCAGCCATATTCGGCGAAGGCAAGCGATATCTGCTCGCCGAAGCCGACACCGGCGCCAGTGATGAGGGCTACGCTCCCGCTCAGGTCAAAAAGTTTGCGAAAATTATTTTGTTCCATAGGCATCGATTTCAAATCCCGGAAAGCCTTCAGCTTCCCGGCTTCTCTTTCTTCAGGGGCTCTTTTTTTAGCGGCTCTAAATTCGCCGGCTGGCTTTCGAACAACAACATCTGCGACGTTCCCGCCGTTTCGAGCCTGACGGGAATTCCATCCTGCATAAGGCGAATCCCAGAAATTTCGGTTGCTTCATTTTGATTTTCGAAGGTGACCTTGTAAGAAGCGGAAGCGTCGAGGCCTCGGGGCACAAAATGGTACACCGGGTCTTCAAAATTCGAGGTGCGGAATAAAGTCGCGACTGCCCGCTTCTTGTCAGGGCTGGCATATTCGAGAACGAGCCAGGGCGATTGGTTAAAGTATGGAGTTAGCGGCGTGTGATGATAGACAACGCTGTCGCGGAGGATGGGTCTCAATTCGCGTTTGTAGAGCTCGACTCCAGCGCGAATCTCGTCACGCAAGATGGGATTTAATTCTCCGAGCGACGGAGCGACGCCGCGAAAGATCGGCAACGACATCTGGACCTGTCGCAATTGGGAGTCGATGTCGCCATCGCCGGCCAGGTCGGGCACTTCCGTGCCGAAGGTGCGCAACAGAATTTCCGGCGGCAGCACCCAGGTCATGCCGTTCAGAATTTTTACGCCTCGCGGCTCACGCATCCAGTCGGAGAGTTCCGTGTTATCGAAGCGCCGCAGGATGCCCCAATCGAGCCGTCCGCCGCCTCCGGCGCAATTCTGAAAGATCACTCCGGGAAATTGCTGGCGCAGGCGATCAAACATGGCATAGAGATTTTCGACGTGACGCCACGAGGAATTCTCGACGAAGCCGTCGCGCAGTTGATTGCCATCTTCTTCGGTCGACATGTTGTAGTCGATGCGGAAGACATCGAGATCGTACTTGTGAATGATGCGGGCAATCTCCGATTCCATCCACGTCGCGACCGCGGGATTGCCTACATCCAAGTGGCGTCCGTTGGCGATGGGCTGCCCGTCTCGCGTCAGGATCCAGTCGGGATGCTCTTTGCGCAACTTGGCGGCGGCGCCAGTGCCTTCGATCTCGACCCATAGCCCGAAGCGCAGTCCTTTTTGGCGTGCATATTCGCGGATTGGCTGAAGATCATTTGGCAGCCATGCACCGGCGTACCAGTCGCCAACATTGTCATACCAACGGTTCGGCTCCGGACCATACCAGCCTGCGTCGATCAGAAACATCTCGGCGCCGATGTCGGCGGCCATATCGATCTCACGCTTGATTCCAGCTTCGGTCTCGTGATCCACGATATAGCCGCGATGGTTTGCTTCCACATCGAAGACGTGATCCGACGGTGGGCGAGGCAGAACGTCGCGGCGGACGTGATCGAGGAGCGCCTGCGTAACGTGGTCGAGATCGCCTTTCATACAGAGAATGTGGGTCTCGGGCGTTTTGATCGTTTCCCCAGCAGCAATGACGCGCAGCGCCGGATCGGCTGAACTGGGGCCCATATCGAAGAACAATCGCGCCTCGTTCATCGGACGGTCGATCGAATTGCTGCGGTCCACCGGCGATTTTTCCACTCTGCTTGTGACGCGAATTTTCCAGTTCGCGCTCCAGCCTAGTGACGCGGCGAACCACTCTCCGGTTGCGTTATTGCGCGCGAAAAATGTGGGATGGCCCCATCCGGATTTCCCCCGGTCGCCAGCGATAATTTTTGTCTCGTTGACGACCGGGTCAAAGCGCCAGGCTCCTTCGTATCCCCATTTTTCGTATCGAGTGTAGCCGACGTCGTAAAGATCTTCGGAATCGGGAGGAAGTTTTTCCGCGAAATTTGGCGTATGCCAAAGTTGACCCGCCCAAGGCGACACGTTGGAAACGGCGGTGGGGCGTTGGCCGGTATTGTTGATTTCGAGCCAGCGCACCATGACGGGACCGCCGCTCAGCAAGGTTTGCACTTTTACTTGAATCGGCCGGGCAGCGCTTTCGAGTTCGACGGTCACCAGCAATCCGTCCGGATTGCTCACTTTCGATTGGCGGGCGCCGATCCACTTCCACGTTCCAGAAAGCTCCTGCCCTTCGACTTCGAGCTTGAAGGCATCGATGGGCAGAGTGTCCATGTGCTGCCGTTCCGCATCGATTTGAATGTCGGCCACGATCTGGCCGCTCGAATCCCAGTAACGGCTCACCCAACGTCCATTGCGCAGTTCTTCGTCGCATAGGGTAAGGCCGGAATTGAAACGAACGCCGGGAAATGCTCCGGTGCGAATCAACGCCGAACGCGGCCTTTGCTCCGTTACAACTGCCGCAAATGAGAACGAGAGTTGAAAGAAGAAAAAGAAAAGGGCCGCAACGGCGTTGGCAATGCTAATCCGTCTGCGATAATTTTTACTCGCGCGGACTCTCTCGCCATACCATTCCATCGCGGCCCTTGCCCCCTCTAATTTGTAATCTTCCATTGCACGTGGCCCTGGCCACGAACCTTCGTCACTCTGCCTTGCTGTTCGAGATGCAAAAGGTGACCGTGCAGCGGATACATCAGCAGCCATTGATTGGTTGCAGGCCACGCCCCCAGGGCTGGCCCACATTCATCCATGCAAGCTTGCAGCGTTACTCCATGTGGATGTTTTTCCAGCGACCGCCAAATCAGATTCGAAGCACTATCGACAAATCGGCGGGACTCTCCGAGAAATTCGGACACCTGCGAACCGTGGAAGGTCGGCCAGTGGGTTACGATTTGTTTCAGAAATGGGAAAATCGTTTCGTTCGGCGTGTTGGATGCGCCCGTGTCCAGCAGGACCGTGTTGTCGCCGACGAATAAATATTGAAACAGATTGCGATCTGCAATCGATGAGCCGATCTGATACACGTGTCGGAAGATTT
>JBEKXO010000186.1:0-9622 GCA_049511995.1 Terriglobales bacterium | reverse complement strand
ACGAGCATGTTGAGATTCTTTTGAAGCCGCGCTCGAATCGAGGTATTTCCGTAGCGCGTTAAAGCCGATCGCAACAGGCTGACGGCTTTCGCGTGCTGGCCCTTCGCGTCGAGGCTCTGAGCGAGAACTTCATAGGCGGCGCCAAGCGCGAGCGGCAACTGGGGTTCGGCATCCAGTTTTCGTTTGGTTAATTGCTTCTCGCACAGGGTGCGTGTCTCTGTGGCGTAAGTGGAGGCTTGGTCCCATTGGCTCATGGAAGCCGCTCCGCGGGCCATCCATGACAAAGCTTCGAGATATTCGGGAGTTACGCCGCGCTGCGACTTATAGGCGTTGAGTTCCGACTCAGCCGCCGTAAAGGAATTCCGCGCCAGTTCAGCGCGGACATCGCCGATCAGGTCGCCTTGGGCGAGCAACGGCCCAGGCGTCAAAAAGTGCAGGAGAATAATTACCAGGATTGCGGCAAAAGCCAATGTGGGTCGCAGCCGTATGAACATTCCCTGATGATGAAGGAGCCGCGAAGAAGTTGCAAATCGGGTCTCAGGCAGCCGCGTTAAAGCGGCTTTCGGAATACCGGTCGTCGGATTGTCCGAAGATCTCCACCATTTCGGGGAAGGTCGCAATCTCGAAATTCGCCAGGGAACGGTTTTGCGCCAGCCCTTGTAAGACAGCTGCCGAGGGGCGATACAATTTGAGTCGAATACCTTTTTCGCGCGCCCAGCGCTCGAGGAAGGCAAGCATGCCGAGTCCGCCGCCACCGATTGCCTTGACTTCCGACAGATCGAGCGCGATCGTACGGGCATCCTCCTGCGCCTGCACCACATAGCGAAGCCTGAACACCGCGTCATCGCGGACGATCCTGCCCTTGCACTCAACCACGGCTAAATCGTTGAAGGTTTCAACGTTCATGTTCAGCATAAAATCCTCCGCTTGCGCTGTAGGAGCAAGAATCCTGCCAAAGGACAAGGTCCCTTACTTTTCAGTTTGATGCGTTGTTATAAGAAGCGTCTAATCGGGCAATTCCTTACGGAGAGCGAGGAATGTCTTCCTACGGCGCGGGCTGTATCGATTGGGTGGATCCTGTAGGACCTGCCCGGGCGTTACCCCGGTAATATAAAATTTTCTAGCCATTTATCGCCGGATATGTACAATTTAGGTGCGTTTGACTTTGCGGTTGTCAGCAGTACCTGCTCTACAGCGTGACCTGCCTTACAGCGTGACCTGCCTGAGCGCGATCTGCCAGCACTATCCTGCGAGTTCCGGCGCACACTTCAACACAAAAGGAACACAGCAACATCATGGAAACAGGAACAGTAAAGTGGTTTAACGATGCCAAGGGCTATGGTTTTATCAGCCGCCAGAATGGTGAAGACGTATTCGTACACTTCTCCGCCATCCAGGCAAACGGTTTTCGCAGCCTGCAGGAAGGTCAACAGGTTCAGTTCGACGTAGTCAAAGGCCCGAAGGGCTGGCAGGCGGAAAACGTCAAAGGCGTCTAAAGCCACAACCAAAATTCGGAGAGAGAAAGGCGGCCCGGGCAGGCCGCCTTTTTTGGTCGCTTTTTTAACGTGGATTGCGTAGGGGCAGGTGCCCCGCACCATAGCGATTTCCGGCGTCGGCGTACCGCTTAGGCCGCCTGCTCAGCCTCGGCGACGGTTCCGTAAAAATGAAAGAAGTTTTCGACGCGCGTGACCTCAAGCGCGTGGTGGATGCGCTGATTCACACCTACCAACCCGAGGCTGCGTCCATCTTTTTGCCGCGAGACATAGGCCCCAACCAGTGCCCCAATTCCAGCGGAATCGGCGAGCGACACATCCGTGAAGTCGAGAATCAGCGCGCGCGACTTGTCGGCACGCACCTTGGATTGAAACCCAAATACATTCTGGAGGGTCAGCGGCCCGGAAAGGCGCAAGATGCAGGTTCCCTCGCGGGAGCCGGGGAGTTCTTCGATGTGCAGGGGCTGATCAGCCATGCGAGAAATGTTAAATGCGTCACGAAGCTGTGAACATTAATAACAGGTTAATTGCGGGAAGAGATTACTTCTGGACGAATGTCTAGGTCTGCGCCTTTGTCTGGACGAACGCGAACACAAACAACGCTCCGAACAGCAAGTCGACGGCGCCAAAGGTGAGGTCGGACGCGTGCAAGCGGTGCTGCAGAAAAAGAACAACGAACGTCGTTCCGTAGCTGAATTTTTCGATCATGCCGGCCACCATGAGCGGCCGGAAGCGGGTGGGGTTCGTGGCGATGATCAGAAACGCGACTTGCCAGGCAAGGCCAACTCCGACGAAGCCGTAGTAGAAGGCGGGATGGGTAATAGGCGGGGGGTCTTGCCGTCCAATGATGTCGAACATGAAATACAGAGGGGTAAGGACCAGAATGCCCCAGATGCCGGCGCTCCAGAAGACTATTTTGGCGAATTTCATTTGCCGCCCGTGCGTTACTCTCCGCCCACCGTCAAGCCGTCGATGCGAATCGTCGGCGATGCCACGCTGCCGCGGAATTCCAGGTCAGTGCCAATCTCAGAAATGTTATTAAACATATCTTTCAGATTGCCCGCCACCGTGATTTCTTCGACAGGATAGGCCAGTTCGCCGTTGACAATCCACATGCCCGACGCTCCACGCGAATAGTCGCCAGTGACTAGGTTCGCGCCGTGGCCGAGAAATTCGGTTACGTAGAGGCCGTCTTTGACCTCAGCGATAATCTGTTTCGGCGTTTTGCTTCCAGGCTGAAGGAAGTAATTTCCCGGCCCAATTCCGGGCGTTCCGGCCAGCCCGCGAGAGGCGTTGGCGGTTGTTTCGAGGCCGAGCTTCTTCGCGGTGTAGGTATTCAGCAGATACGATTTGAGGATTCCGTTTTCGATGACGACAGTGCGGCGCGTGGGGATGCCTTCACCATCGAAGGGCGTCGTGCCGAAGCCACCGCTCATGGTTCCGTCGTCGATGACGGTGACGTTTGTTCCCGCGATTTTTTCGCCGAGCTTGCCGGCGAGAAACGACGCTCCGCGATAGACGGAGTCGCCATTCACGCCCTCAAAAATGTGTTCGAGCATGGAGTTCGAAACCATGGGATCGAGGACGACCGGCACATGCGCAGTCTTCACCTTGCGCGCACCCAGGCGGCGCAGTGTGCGGCGGGCGGCTTCTTTTCCGACCTGCTCGGCGGAGTCCAACTTGGCGAGGCTACGCGCGACCGAATACCAGTAATCGCGCTGCATTCCGCCGCTCTCGTCCTGCGCGATGGGGACGACGGCAACTGAGCAGTAGGAGCGGCGATATTCGCCGACGAAGCCATGGGAATTGGCCAGCACTTTTCTGCCGGTGGCAGCGTCGAACGATCCACCTTCGGAGTTCTTGATGCGGGGATCGGCATCGAGCGCGGCCTTTTCCGCGCGGCGGGCGTACTCGATGCGCTCGGGGCCGGGCAGCGAGTAAACGTCTTCGTGATAAAGATGAAGGTCACCGGAGAGCGAGCCAAGCGAAGCGGCCTCGGGAATTCCAGCATACGGGTCTTCGGAAGTTATTCGCGCCAGCTCGAGCGCCGACTTCAACATGCGATCAATGCCGCTAGGAGAAAAATCGCTGGAGTAGGTGCTGGCGGCGCGCTGTCCGAAGAAGACACGGACGCCGATCGCGCGCGAGCCGGATTCTTTCAAGGTTTCGACCTGGCCGAGGCGCACGACGGTGGAGAATTCGTCGCCTTCGCGGACGACGCACTCGGCGGCGGAAGCGCCGCCCTGCATGGCGCGGCGGACTACGTCGGAGGCGATCTCCTTGAGATCGGTTGTGAGTTTTGTTTCGCTGGTTTCGAGTGTTGTCGTCATTTTGAAAAATATTGCAGAGGTGAGAGGTCAGATTGCAGAAGTGGAAATCTGAGGTTTTCACCTCTGCAATCTGACCTCTAACCTCTGCAATGATCCTACTGCATGTACCCGCCGGTCTCCCGCTTTGCAGTCCCACCAACGGTCATGCGATCGATTTTGATGGTCGGAATGCCCACTCCGACCGGAACGGCCTGTCCATCTTTGCCGCAGGTGCCTACGCCTTCGTCGAGCTTCAGGTCATTGCCGACCATCGAAACACGCGTGAGCACATCGGGCCCGTTGCCGATCAGCGTCGCGCCTTTAATCGGAGCGGTAATCTGCCCGTCTTCGATGAGATAGGCTTCGGACGCACCGAAAACAAATTTGCCATTTGTGATGTCGACCTGTCCGCCGCCGAAGTTGACTGCGTAGACGCCATTCTTCACGGAACGAATAATGTCGCCGGGATCGTCCTGACCCGCCAGCATATAAGTGTTCGTCATGCGCGGCATGGGGATGTGTTCGTAGCTTTCGCGGCGTCCGTTGCCGGTGTCGGCCAGGCCCATCAGCTTTGACGAAAGCTTGTCGCTCAGATAGCCCTTCAGAATTCCATTCTCGATGAGCACGGTTTCCTGGGTGGGCTGGCCTTCGTCGTCCACGTTCAAGGAACCGCGCCGCCAGGGCATCGTTCCATTATCGATCACGGTGCACTTTTCGCTGGCTACGCGCTTGCCGATCAGGCCAGCGAATGCCGACGTTTTCTTGCGATTGAAGTCGGCCTCCAAGCCATGGCCTACGGCCTCGTGCAGCAGCACGCCGGGCCATCCGGGGCCGAGGACCACTGCCATGTCTCCGGCGGGAGCTTCGCGGGCGTCGAGTTGCAGGATCGCCTGGCGCGCGGCCTCTTTGGCAAAAAACTCGGGAGTTTTCTCGCCAAAAAAGAAGTCGAGCGCAACCCGTCCGCCGCCGCCGGATGTGCCGCGACCCGAACTGGCTTCGGTCTTCGCGATGCAGGAAACATTCATGCGCGCCAGCGGCTGCGAGTCCTCGGCGAACGTGCCGTCAGTGCCAACCACCAGGATGTTCCGGAGTTCATCTCCGTAGCTCGCCCGCACCTCCTTGACCCGCGGATCGTATCCGCGCGCGGTGTGATCGGCGCGCATCAGCAGATCGACCTTAGCGCTAATGTCAGCGTCGACCGAAGGCAACGCCACCGGATAGAGACTGCGGGCCGGCTTCTGCTGGAAGCCGGCGACCGTCGATTTGGCGGGCGCGCTAGCGATCAGCGCGGCAGTGCGCGCAGCATGCAAAATCCGCTGCGGAGAAAGATCATCAGTATAGGCGTAGCCCGTGCGCTCGCCCGAAACGACGCGCACTCCGCAACCGGCAGAGATCCCCTGCGATGCCGACTTCACCAGCGACTCATCCACCATGAGCGAGGTCGAAGTCAGGTATTCGAAATAAAGGTCGGCATAGTCTCCGCCCGCCGAAAGCGCGGCGGCCAGATACATCTCAAGATCGTGGTTAGTAAGCCCGTAGTGTTCGAAGAAAAAACGTTGCTGATTGGCAGTCACCATATTTGGATGCCCTTCACTTGAAAACGACTCGTAGCGAGCCAGCCCCTAAATGGGCATCGTTGCTCGACGCTTGTGGCATCGCTAAAGCAATACCCTGATCCGAACCGACTAAGCAGCGGACGACCTATAGCAATTATCCCATGAGCAGAAGATCGCCGCGCTGCGCCGCGATTACCGGCTCGATGCCTTCCCAAGGCGGGACGAAAACCGACCAAATTCCGCGTCCAGCGGTCACTGACGGCGAGTCCGTCGTCGGCGAACAATTCTGCGATGACCCCCGAATCGCTGAGTCAGACGGTCGCCGATTTTCTCGACGGCGCACGCGCCGCGGTGGTGATCGAAGACGGCTCCATCGCCTTCAATCTGGCGGAATCGAAGTATTCGATTTCGGGCGAGTACAACAAATGCCTGCTTCACCTCTGGTCGCACGAAAGAAATGTTGTGCGGCGGGTGCTCGATGCTGAGGTCAAGACCACCACGTTGCGGTTGCAGGTGCAGCGCATGGGGCAGAATCGACCGACCCGTCTCGATTTTTGCCGCGATCGCGATCAGCGCGCCCCTGCCGCGCGACGAGCGGCGCGCACGGCCTATGAGCCGCGCCTGCGTCGCGCGCTGGAGAGGTATCTCCCCGAATGGTCCGTCGTCCGTCTGACTACGAGTGTCGATCTTGAGCATTCCTTTGGCCCGGCTTATTTGCGAGGCTGGCTGCGGCGGGGGCAGCGGGCGCTGGCCATCGTTGGCGTGAACGACCAGGAGACACAGTCGACTGTCGACGGCGCGCTCGCCTGCGGAATTCTCTGGCTGGAGGCGTGCCGACTGGCGCAGCGCGACCGAAGTGTGGTCGAAGGGCTCACTCTGGTTGTGCCGAAGGGGATGGCAGCCTTGACCGGGCAGCGCATGGCGCACCTCAATCCGGTCGCCGCGAAATGGCAGTTGTATGAATTCGACCAACGCGAGGATGCGCTGGTTGCGGCGGATCTGAGCGATCGCGGCAATCTGGCGACCAGGCTGGTGCACTCCGTCGATGAAGGACTGGCGCGCGAGCGATTTGTGCAATCGATCGCGCGCATTCGCGCCATTCTGCCGAATGCCGAAGTCGTGACTCTCTCGCCGGCGCTCGTTTCATTCCGGCGCCATGGACTCGAGTTCGCCCAGGCGCGCATCGCGCATGATCCGCGAAATTTTGCGAGCAAGGAGGAAATTGCCTTCGGCGTGGGTCCGGAAGAGCGTGTGCTCAAGGCAGGGAATGAAACGCAGTTTGCCGACCTGGTGCGGCTAGCGGCAGCATTGCGCCATAAGGATGGTCCGAAAAACCATGCGCTCTGGCGCATGCATCCGGAGCGCTGGCTGGAATCGCTGGTCACGGGCGACATCTCATTACTCGACGGACGGCTGCGGCCGGAGCCCGTCTATGCGCAGGTACCCGCTTTTGCCGCGGCCGATCGCGCCATGATCGATATTCTCGGCACTACGCGCGAGGGGCGATTGGCGGTGATCGAGCTCAAAGCGGATGAAGACTTACACCTGCCGCTGCAAGGGTTGGATTACTGGTCGCGCGTCGCGTGGCATCAGAGCCGCGGGGAGTTTCAGCAATTCGGTTATTTTCCCGGACGCGATATTTCGCCGCAGAAGCCGCTGCTGATGCTGGTCGCGCCCGCTCTGCACGTGCATCCCACGACCGATACGATCTTGCGTTATTTGTCGCCGGAGATCGACTGGGAAATGCTCGGAGTTGACGAGCACTGGCGGGAAGAGATCAAGGTTGTGTTCCGCAAGAGGCCGGTGCGCACGCCGGCGCGCGCAGCATAAAGCTGGCAGTGCGAAATGCTAGGATTGTTTTCGCAAAATTCCATCGAAGACTGAGCAGATATTCCGCGTGGTTCGTTCACTCGCGATTTGGACAAGAGTAATCTGAACGGAGTTGGGTCTGCGCGAGACGGCCTCGGCGGGGAAATTAATGCGAGTTATTGCGGGAGAATACCGGCGGCGTGTGTTGCGATCGTTGCCCGGACTCGAAATTCGTCCAACGTCAGATCGCCTGCGCGAGACCTTGTTCAACGTTCTGTGCACGGGGAATCCCACGGCGCTGGCTGGATCGTTCTGGATTGATTTGTATGCCGGGACGGGCGCGGTTGGCATCGAGGCGCTGAGCCGCGGCGCGAGAATTGCGCACTTCGTTGAGGCGTCGAAAGCGGCGGCGGCGGTGATCGCCGCGAATTTGAAGTCGTTAGGGATTTCGAGCGGATTTCAGATCGTCAAGGCCGAGGCCGCGAAGTCAATGCGGCAATTGGAAGCGGGATGCGTTGCGGATTATGTTTTTCTTGATCCGCCTTACTCGATGCAGGATGAATATGCGAAGACACTGACAGCACTGAGTGAATCGAAATTGCTAAACGAGCATTGCATCGTGATTGCCGAGCATCAGAAGAGGTTTGATCCGGGCGAGGCGTTTGGGAAGTTGGAACGCTATCGGAAGCTCGTGCAAGGGGATGCGGCGCTGAGCTTTTATCGAATGGTTTAGGGAGTTCCCGTGGCCCATGAAGAGCGTGAACCACTGAGTCCACGGAGGAACACAGAGGGGTGGCTATAATCACTACGCATGGCTAACTTTCCACCGGTTGATGAACAGCTGGCCTACATCAAGAAGGGCGCGGCTGAGATCGTCAAAGAATCAGAACTGCGATCGAAGCTCGAACGCTCGCTCGCTTCTGGCAAGCCTTTGCGGGTGAAGGCGGGCTTCGATCCTACTGCTCCCGATCTGCATTTGGGGCATACCGTTCTGTTGCGCAAGCTCAAACATTTTCAGGACCTCGGACACACTGTCATCTTTTTGATCGGCGATTTTACGGGGATGATCGGCGACCCAACGGGGCGTTCGGCGACGCGTCCGCCGCTGACGCGGGAGCAGATTGTCGAGAATGCGGAGACTTACAAGGCGCAGGTATTTCGGATTCTTAGCCCCGAAAAAACCGTGGTCGACTTTAATAGCCGATGGTTCTCAAAATTTTCGGCTGAGGATTTCATACGGCTGACGGCGAAGTACACGGTGTCGCAAATGCTGGAGCGCGAGGACTTCCACAAGCGCTTCCATGACGAGAAGCCAATTGCCATGCACGAGCTGCTGTATCCGCTGGCGCAGGGATATGACTCGGTCGCGCTCGAAGCCGATGTGGAGTTGGGTGGGACCGACCAGAAATTCAATCTGCTGGTAGGGCGCGAGTTGCAGCGAGCATACGGCCAGGAATCGCAGGTCGTGCTGACGACGCCGATTCTCGAAGGGCTTGATGGCGTCAACAAAATGTCGAAGTCGCTGGGCAACGCGATTGGCATACACGAGCCTCCGCTCGAGATGTACGGCAAAGTGATGTCGATTTCGGACGAGATGATGTGGCGGTATTACGAACTGCTGACGGATGTCCGGGCAGAGCAGATCGCGGAGATGAAGGCGGATGCGGTCAGTGGGAAAGCGCATCCGATGGCGCTGAAGAAAGAGTTGGCGCAGGGGATTGTTGCCGACTTTCATTCGACGGAGGCAGCGGAGAAGGCGGCGGAGGATTGGGCGCGGCAGTTTCAAAAGGATCAGGCGCCGGAGGAGATCGAAAGTGCCGTTGTTTCTTTCGCCGAGGTGGCGAACCGCGAGCTGGCCAAAGTCGTCGTCAAGATCGGCTTTGCTGCGTCTACGAGCGAATCGGATCGCAAGATTAAGGAAGGCGCGGTCAGCGTCGATGGAGTAAAGACGACTGTACCGATCGTTAAGGCTCACGCTGGCACAGCGATTACGGTCCGCCTAGGAAGAAAGATTAAAAAGGTCGTGCTCTCCTAGCACTTCTTCAACGTCGCACTTGTCCAACTTCAAGCCTTACCGAGCTTTGCTCAGCCGGACAGAAGCGGGTGCCCGTCGCTACGTGACATTTACTGCTTCCGGCATTCTTTTGTGCCAATTGGTCGACTGCTCGTAGGCGTGCGCGGTTTGCAGGACTACATCTTCTCGCCAGGGAGCAGCGGCCAGCTGCAATCCAATGGGCATCCCGTCTTTTGTGAATCCGCAGGGGACTGAGATCGTAGGCACGCCCCAGACGTTGAAGGGGCGAGTGTTTCTTAGCATCAGCAGTTCTTGCGGGCGCAGGTCTTCGGGATGCTTTTGCAGATCGGCGATCACCGGCGGTGGAATCGGAACCGTTGGTGTCAGCAGCACATCTACTCCGTCTTTATTTTTTCCGTCATTAAATATTTTTCGGATGGC
>JBEKXO010000185.1:0-9178 GCA_049511995.1 Terriglobales bacterium | reverse complement strand
AACCCTTCGCTGACATCGAGCCGGTAATCAAGCTGCCCATGAATCACCAGCGTAGGCGTCTTAAAATTCTTAGCCGAGTTCCGCGGGTTCCACTTCTCATACATCTCCGGATTCGTATAAGGCGTCCCCTTGAACTCCCAGTTATTAAACCAAAGCTCCTCGGTAGTTCCCCAGGCCGAGACCGTATTAAACATGCCGTCGTGCGACACGATGCACTTGAAGCGATCCGTATGCCCAAGTACCCAGTTCGCCATGTACCCACCATAGCTGGCGCCCAAGGCGCACTCCCGCTCCTTATCAATATAGGGAAAGGTCTTCTCCGCGTAATCCAGCCCCTTCATCAAATCTTCAAACGGAGCCCCGCCCCAATCGCCATTGATCGCATCAATAAACTTCTGCCCATACCCAGTCGACCCATGAAAATTAATCATGATGACCACATATCCATTAGCCGCAAACAGTTCCGGATTCCACCGATAAGACCAGTCGTCTCCCCAAGCCCCCTGCGGTCCACCATGAATAAGAAACTTCACAGGATATTTCTTAGAAGGATCAAAGTTCGGTGGCTTAACGAGAAAGCCCTCAACTGTATCGCCGTACGCGCCTTCGAACCAAAAAGATTCAAGCGCGGACATGGAGACTTGGGACAGGACTGCGTCGTTGAGATGTGTTAGGGGTTTTCCATCGGTCCCCTTGTCTTGAAACTGCTGAAGGCTTTTCCAGCCAAGATAGCGCTCGAAATTGCCGACCGACAAAACAAAAAGCTCACTCGGGTATCGCAGCGAATTGCGAGAGAAGATCAGCGATTGACCGTCTGGAGTAACTGCTAATGAATCGTTAGTTCCGCGCGCGACGGATAGAACCAACGGACTCTCCCCTTCAACGAACACCATGTAAATTGGTGAATCCCCTCCATCACCAGCCGTGAGGTAAAGTCTCTTAGAATCCGGTGACCAAGCTATCGAATCCACCCAGCGATCAAAAGGGTCCTCGCCATCGCTGAGACTTCTGCGTTTTCCCGTCTTCCGGTCATACAGCATCAGCCGAAACCGGTCACTCTCATATCCCGGACGCTGCTGCGCCCGATACGCGATGTACTTGCCATCGGGAGAATAAAGCGGAGTCGAATCGCTGGCAGGATTGTCGGCAGTAATATTCTTCGCTAGGACAGAGCCAGAGCCGGCCGCCCCTCCATTCACCGAAGCAATCCAAAGATCATTATTGGTAGAAGCCGCCTCAACCTTGTCATGATTCGACGTGTAGCAAACTTCCTGCCCATCAGGCGAGAAAGCATAATTGTCCTGCCCGCCCAGCGAAAACACAGGAGCATCATAATCGCCCGGCGTAAGATCGCGCCCCGCCGAAATCTGGGTGCCCCATCCTTCCCCGCTTTTGGGAAGGGTGGGTGCCGCGACCACAAAAATATGTGAGCGCAAGCCGCGCTTGTAAGCGTTCCAGTGCCGATAAAGCAGCCGGTCGAAGATGATGGCCTTGACCTTCGAATCCTCGGCCTCTTTAGTATTCTTAGCATTGCAAGCGGCCTCAACCTCAGGCGCGCCATCGCACTCAGGATAAACATCCGAAGCAAAAAGAATATTCTTCCCATCCGGAGACCAAAGCTCGCCACTAGCCTCAGTAGCAATCGAAGTCAGCCTATGCACGCCACTAACCGCGCCCGCCGCCCCATCAAACTCCGCAACCCAAACCTGCGACCCGCCTTCCTTATTCGAAATAAAAGCAAACCGCTTCCCATCCGGAGCCCACCGCGGACGATCCCCATCCTGATCCGCAATAAGCACTCGCTCCGCCCCGCCCGAAGGTGTCATCCCGACCGGAGCGGAATGATTCGCCGAAGGCGAAGCATCCCGCGCAGTGGAGGGACCTTGCGTCTTCCCGTCACCACCGAGCGGCACAATCCAAATGTGCGAAGTCTTCTTGTTAGCCGCCAAATCCACATCGACCGCAGCAAACAGCACCCACTTCCCATCCGGAGAAGGCACCGGCTCCCCCACCCGCTTCAACTTCATCATGTCTTCAAAAGTGAACGGATGCTTACCCTGAGAAAATGCGGAAAGAGAAAGAAGAGAAGTCAAGAGAACAAAAAGAAGAGCAAGACGGCGCATGCGTCCCTCCGGCAAACAAAAGAGTGTAGCACCGCGCATAAGGTCAGAGGTGAGAGGTCAGATTGCAGAGGTAAAATCGATTGCAGAGGTTAGAGGTTCGATTGCAGAGGTGAAAGCAAAACCCGCCAGGTTTTCACCTCTGCAATCTGACCTCTCACCTCTGACCTTACCCCAGCTCCTCCAGCATCGCCGTCATCTCCGACTGCGCATGATTATTCCCCGTGCGCCGCGCCGAAGAAATCCCATCCACCAGCCAGCGCTTGGCCTCATCGACGCGGCTAGCGGCAGCCAGCGCCTGCGCCGCCATGAAATATGCGGGCGTGTAATCCGGATTCTTCTCAATCAGCGTTTTAAATTCCGCCAGCGCCTGCTCAATCTGTCCAGCCTTCGAATACTCCATAGCCAGCCCATAGCGCGCAAACGAATCCGCCGGATTCGCCGCCACAATCTCCGTCAACATCGCAATACGATCCATAAGAAAGGTCTCAGGTGTCAGGTCCAAGCGAACAGCGAACAGCGAACGGCGAATAGCGAATAGCGAACAGCCGCCTCACGATTCTACCCTCACATCACAGCATTCCATCCCATCCCGCGTTACAATGTCTGTTCTCCGAGATACCAACTTGGCTTGTCCTTTTTTTGTGCCGCGAGAAATTCTAAACGACGGCTCCTGGCCTCATCCGTCGCGTCTCCCCTTGGGAGCAGGATGGACCGGCGCCTGCGCCGCGTCCGGTCGCGAGCTCCCCGCGTCCGACCTTCATATACAAAAATTTTGCAATCTAGGTTATGCAACCACTTGTCCGCATCTCCCCCAGCATCGCGACTGGGACGCAATTCGCTTTTCGGTTGCGCAAGTGAGCGGCCACCAAATCACAATCTCCTTTGTCTGCGAACTCGCCTATGCTCCCATCGAACACGGCAAATTGACATTTGATCTGACGAACGAAGTTTGGCTCACGCCGGTTCGAGATCCACGCATACAAAGGCTCGCCGTTAGCTATCTCTGCGCCTATCGTACGCGGACAACTCCGCTCTCGCCGCTGATCACTGCCTCGCAGTCCCGCAACGAAACTCTATGAATAACGACGACAAAGCCTTGCGCCCGCGCCCCGTGCGCGAATCGATCTCCGAGATGGTCGAGATCGTTCTGCCCAACGACGCCAATCCCCTCAACGCGCTTCTCGGCGGACGCCTCATGCACTGGATCGATCTCGCCGGCGCCATGGCCGCCCATCGCCACTCCCGCGCCTACGTGGTGACCGCCTCAATCGATCATATGGATTTTCTCGTCCCCGTCCGCGTCGGCGATTTCGTGGTCTTGCGCTCGTCGGTCAATCGCGTCTATCACACTTCGATGGAGGTGGGCGTCAAGGTTTGGGTAGAAAATTATCGATCGCAACAAAACCGCCACGTCAGCTCCGCTTATCTGACTTTCGTCGCCGTTGATGCCATCGGAAATCGCGTCCCGGTTCCGCAAGTCATCCCCGAGACCGAAGATGAAAAGCGCCGCTACGAAGGCGCCTCGCGCCGCCGCGAGATTCGCCGCGCGGAATCGGCCCGCAAGAAAAAGGTTCCCAGTGAATTGACGACGCCTTAATTGAAAATTCTCAGTTTCAAGGCAGCCGTATAAACAAGGGTTGATAGCGAACAGCGAACAGCGAACGACGAACAGCGAACGACGAACAGCGAACGACGACTGACAGCTGACTATGGACAGCGCACTCCTAATTCACCGCCTGCATTTCGCTTTTACCATAACCTTCCACTATCTATTCCCCCAACTAACCATGGGCCTCGCGCTCTTGATCGTGGTGCTCAAGACCATCGCGTTGCGCCGCAATGATCCCTTCTACCACGAAGCCGCGCGCTTCTGGGCAAAGATCTTCGGCATCAATTTCGTCTTAGGCGTCGTAACCGGCATTCCGATGGAATTCCAGTTCGGCACTAACTGGTCCAACTTTTCGCGATTCGCCGGAGGCGTCATCGGCCAGACCCTGGCCATGGAAAGCATGTTTGCCTTCTTTCTAGAGTCGGCCTTCATAGGATTATTTCTCTTCGGCGAAAAGCAACTGAGCCCCCGCGCCCACTGGTGGTCGGCCTTCGGAGTCTTTCTAGGTTCGTGGTTATCAGGCTACTTCATCATCGCCACCGACGCCTTCATGCAATATCCCGTCGGCTATTACAAGGCCGCTGATGGCAGCTTACAACTCGCGAGCTTCTGGACCTTCGTCCTCAATCCCTGGGCACGATGGCAATACGCCCACAACATGAGCGGAGCCGCGATCACCGGCGCTTTCATCATGACCTCGGTCGGCGCATTCTACTTGCTCTCGAATAAATGGACCACGCACGCCCGCATCTTCGTTAAGACTGGTGTGATCGCCGGTTGCATATTCAGCCTGCTTCAGGTTTTCCCTACCGGCGACCGCCAGGGCAAAATGGTTACCGAGCTCCAACCCGTAACTCTCGCGGCGATGGAAGGTTTGTTTCACGGCCAAACGAAAGCGCCCTTACTCATCCTCGGTCAGCCTAATGAAGAACAGGGCAAGATCGATAACCCGCTGCAAGTTCCGGGGATGTTAAGCATGTTGACCTTTCGCCGCTGGAGCGCCCACGTCCGCGGGTTAGATTCCTTTCCCAAACAAGACTGGCCGACTAATGTTCCATTGCTCTATTACAGCTATCACATCATGGTTGGTCTGGGCACTTTCTTCGCCGCTATCATGGCGGTTGCGTTTTTACTCCTCTGGAGCGGCAAGCTTTTCAACGCGCGATGGATGCTATGGATCCTGATGCTGTCTGCACCGTTCCCCTACATCGCCAATACCGCTGGCTGGATGACCGCCGAACTAGGCCGCCAGCCGTGGCTTGTCTATGGGCTGATGCGAACCGAGGACGGTTACTCGAAGTTGGTCTCCGCCGGCAACGGCCTGTTCACGCTCTTAGGCTTCATGGGAATGTACATGGTGCTTGGCATTCTCGGCCTCTTTGTGCTCTGGCGGGAAATTGATCATGGCCCGGTCACTCCAGCCCTCTCCAATCAACTGCCGGCGGCCGCAACACAAGAGGCGAGGTAAATATGTCGACCCTATGGTTCTGGATTGTCGCCGCGATGGTCGCAACCTATGTCGTGCTCGACGGATTCGATCTTGGCGCCGGCGCCATCTACCTGATTGCTGCCAAAACAAATGACGAGCGCCGCCGCGTGCTGCGTGCCATCGGCCCCGTCTGGGACGGCAACGAAGTCTGGTTGCTCGCCGCCGGCGGCACACTCTACTTCGCGTTCCCTAAACTGTATGCCGCGAGTTTTAGCGGATTCTACCTGCCGCTGATGATGGTCCTATGGCTGCTTATACTGCGTGCAATCGGCATTGAATTTCGCGCACACATCGAACACTCCATCTGGCAGGATTTCTTCGACGTGGTCTTCAGTGTCTCCAGCATTCTGCTCGCTATTTTTTTCGGCGCGGCCTTAGGCAACGTCGTTCGCGGAGTCCCACTCGACGCCACCGGTTATTTTTTTGAGCCGCTGTGGACGAACTTCAAACTCAATGCCGAAGTCGGCATCCTCGACTGGTACACCGTGCTTATAGGAGTTATGGCGCTGGTTACTCTAACAGCGCACGGTTCTTACTATGTTGCCCTCAAGACGGATGCCGACTTAGGCCGCCGCGCCCGCGGCTTCGCCTTACTGTGCTGGCCGGTGCAGTTTTTCCTGACCTTCACCGCCCTGGTCGCAACTTACTTTATTCGCCCCACGATCATGGCGAACTACCGCAACCATCCAATCGGGATTCTGATTCCGATCATCGTCATTGCCTGCCTGGCAGTGATGTTGTGGGCTACTCCCAAAGGCAAAGAAAAGCTAGCCTTTCTCGCCTCCAGCCTCTACATAGCATTCATGCTGGTAGGCGCGGCATTTGCTCTCTATCCCGTGGTCCTGTCCGCGCGCGACCACCAATTCGATCTCACCATCTACAACAGCGCCGCCGGCAGCCACGGTCTCGCCGTAGGGTTGGTCTGGTGGACGCTGAGCGCAATCCTCGCCGCCGCTTATTTTGTATTCGTCTACTGGAAGTTCCGTGGCAAGGTGCAATTGGCAGAAGGACACTACTAACGATTGCAGAGGTCAGAGGGCAGATTGCAGAGGTAAGAATTCAAAAAGGTTGTCAGCGCGAAAGGTTTTACCTCTGCAATCTGACCTCTAACCTCTGACCTGCGCGGCATCGTTCGCACCTCATTATCGCGGGCCCGCTCCTCCCGTATAATCAAACTATGAGCGCTCATTCCCATCCCGGCCAGCAGCAGCCAACTCCGCAACCTCTCCCCGGCGTCAACGCCATCATCGCCGTAGGTTCCGGCAAAGGTGGAGTCGGCAAAACCACGCTCTCCGTCAATCTCGCAATCGCCCTCAGCAAAATGGGCCTCAAAGTTGGATTGCTCGACGGCGACGTCTATGGCCCGAACGTCCCGCTCATGCTCGGCACCAACGAGCAACCAAAGGTGATGAGCGAGAATCAAATCGCTCCCATCCATTCCCACGGCCTCAAAGTGATCTCGGTTGGCTTCCTCAATCCCGGCGACAAGCCGCTGATCTGGCGCGGGCCCATGCTCCACTCGATCATGAAACAGTTCCTCGGATCGGTGCAGTGGGGCGAACTCGACTACCTCGTCATCGACCTGCCTCCCGGCACTGGAGACGTAGCGCTCTCGCTGATTCAAACCGTCCCGTTGACCGGCGCCATCGTAGTCTCCACACCCTCCGACGTCGCCTTGCAGGACGCGCGCAAAGCCATCGAAATGTTCCGCCAGATGAAAGTCGATATCGTTGGCATGGTCGAAAACATGAGCTACTTCGTCTGTCCGCATTGCCAGCACGAGATCGATATCTTCTCGCGCGGCGGAGCGGAGAAGACCGCGAAACAATTTGGCATCGCCTACCTCGGCGCCGTAGAGCTCGATCCCGAGATTCGCAAAGCTGGCGACGGAGGCTCCCCCGCCGTTCTCAAGGGAGAAGATTCGCCCCATGCCAAGTCGCTATTCGCCTTCGCCCGCAATGTAGTCGCACGAGTGGAAGAACTCAAAGCCGCCAGCACAGAGAGCGTGATTCAGATCCGCTAGGATTCGAGGAATCCATATCTGAAGTCCTCTGTGTCCTCTGTGGTAAAAGTTCTCGTCTGCGAGCGGGGAAAGTCAGAATCGCGCCAACCGATACAAAGCATCCGCAGTCCCATCTTTGAGCACGAGCCCAGCCACCATCTCTCCCACCGCCGGCCCGTGCTTGAACCCATGCCCCGAGCCGCCTCCCACAATCCACACATTTGCATTCCGCGGATGCCGGTCGATAATAAAATTGTGATCGACCGTGTTTTCGTACTGGCAGACGCGTGTCTCGATCGCCGGCGCACCCTTCATTCCCGGAAAACGGTGTCCCAGATATCGCCGCGCCGCCGCCAGCCCCTCTTCGCTCACCACCCGCTCACCCGCCGTTGGATCGAATTTTGATCCGCGCGTATCGTCCGCCAGCTTGAACCCGCGTCCCTGATTTCCAGGAATGCCGTACATAAAACGCTCGCCGTGATCGGCCCACACCGGCAAATGGTCCTCACCGTAACGTGAGTCGCCCGCGGGCGTGCCAAAGAAAAAAACTTCCTGCCGTGTCGACACAAAGTGAGGGCCGACAGTGCGCGGAAACATCTTCCCCAGCCACGGCCCACACGCAAACACATAGCGGTCAGCGACCATGCGATCAGCTGCCATGCTCGAAGCTTCAGATTTCAACGCCGAGCCAGATCCCGCTAGCCGTAGCTCTTTCCATTCCCCCGCATCAAGATCCTGCCCCGCGATCGCCGCCTGCCGATACTCGCCGCCTTCCGCGACAAATTGATCGACCACCGCCTGTGTCGAAGTGCGAGCCAGCAAATATCCGCTTTCCGGCTCGTAGATTCCCCACTCGACATTTTCGTAATGGACCTGTGGCCATCGCCGCGCCAGTTCTTTGACGCCAAGCTCTTCGAAAGGAATTCCCGCATCTCTCAATAACGGCAGCGAGCCGTGCTCAAATGCGCCATCGCCCTCCACCATCCACAGCACTCCGATCGGGAAAAAGAATTGCCGTCTCCACGCGCGCTCATGATCCTTCCATAGCTCAAGGGCGCGCGCCGCAAGCTGCGTATAAGGCTGATTCGGCCCGTAAGCCCCTCGCATGATTCGAGTCTCCCCGCCCGAAGAGGCCCGAGAATTTCCCGGCCCCCAGGCATCGACCAGCGTCACCCGAGCCCCGCCGCGAAGCAGATAAAGCGCAGTCCAGCCCCCGAATGCGCCCGCGCCTATGACGGCGATGTGAGGCTTTATCGTCATACTGGGCCAATCATGCACGCGCAGTATATCGCGCCGACTTTCTGCTTCGATAGAAAGTACTTTCGTACCCTCCACGCCCCCTTTTGCCGTGAGTTGCATCCCCGGCTCACAGAAAATTAGAGCAAGTGCATTTTTATTTTTGTAGTGAGGGCGAATGAAAAGCTCCCCATCGCGCGGCAGGTTTCTAGCAATTTTCCTCGTGGGACTAATGTCGCTCTCCGCCGTCGGGCAGCAGGACTCCGGCCAGAGCCTCGCCGATATGGCGCGCAAACTCCGCAAAGACACTACTGATGAAGTCAAAATGACGGACGCCGACACCAAGAGGCTCTTCGAGTCCGTGGACAGGATTTCCGCTTTCGTCGCCGGAGACACCGGCATGCCCAAGCGTGCCGCCGTGAAGCGCAGACTCGTCAGCAAAGCCGATGTAGAAAAATATGCGACCGGTCAATTGGCCAAAGAAGAATATGCGAAAAGCTTTGCGCGCGAAGAGCTGAGCATGAAGAAGCTCGGCTTCCTGCCACGAGATTTCGATCTTAAGGGATTCCTGGTGAAGTCAACCGGGCAGGGAATTGCCGCCTATTACGACCCCGAGACCAAGACCATCTCCATGTTGAACTGGGTGCCGTTCGATAAACAGGAACCCATTTTGGCGCATGAGCTGACCCATGCGCTCCAGGATCAAAACTACGATTTAA
>JBEKXO010000184.1:0-9234 GCA_049511995.1 Terriglobales bacterium | reverse complement strand
GGCCAGCTTCCAACATGCGAATGAGACCGCGTCAAATAGTGATGTTCCTCCTTCGTTGGACAGCTTCTCAATTCCTTTCGCCAACTCACCCGGATCGGAACTGAAATCCTGAGTGACGGTGGCTTCGTTGGCAAAACCGGCTATAAACGCCAGATCGGACGCGCTATTTAACATTTTCTCGACGAACTTGCTCGCGGCGCGCTTTTCAAAGGAAAAACGGTCGTGCACCGAACCGCTCGTGTCCACGAGCAGAGCCAGCCGCAAAGGAAGTTTGGACTGAGGAGCGAATTGGAGCACTCTTGCTGGAGGCTTACCGTCGTCGCGGAGCTGGATATCGGACTGCTGCAAATCGCTCACCATGTGTCCATGACTGCTGACGGAAAAAAATACAGTCACTTCGTCAACGCTCTTACGAATTGTCCACGTCCCGGTGCGGGAAGGAAGGCCCTGGGGAACATCGGAAACTTCGCCATAGCCGGCGACTTCCGGGATATGACTCGCCTCGGCCAGGGTGTTGCAATCGTCGCAGGTTTCATTTGCGGATTCATCCCCTAATCCGTTTAACTGGACTTTCAACCTCTCACTATTGGGGAAGGTCTGCGTCTGCGGAGAAGCGACCACAGTTGTCGTCTGCTGCGGACCTGCGGTGCCCGCTACTCTCGCGGCGCCGTTAGAGGCTAAAGCAGCCAGATTCTGCCGTGCCACGGGGGCGAACGCGTTGGTCGGGTCCTCGCTTACAAATAACTTGAGTTCGAGCTGCATCGCTCCATAATCGTTGAGAGCCATAGCGGCCGACGCGGCCACGTAGTGCACGTTCGCCATCCCCTTATGGTCGAGCTCGTGCACTCGCCGAGCCGTTTCCAGGGCGTGCCGGTATTCATGAGTTCCGGTTTGCGCAAACGCTAAACAGGACAGAATTCTGGCGTCCGACGGCTGCGCGGAAGCAGCTTTCTCGAGCGCGGCTTGCGCCGTGCCGAAATCGCTCTGCGACAATGCCAGCTGACCGAGATGGGCGAACGATCCGGGAAACTTGTCATCCAGCTTCGAGGCCGCTTCGAACTCGCCCTTCGCGCGCATGGTATCTTCCAGATCGAGATAGGCGAGCCCCAGTCCAACATGGGCGGAGACGAACTTGGGATACTGGTCAATCGCCCTTCGAAAGTGTTTCGCCGCCGCTTTCGAGTTCTGCGCTTTCATTAGCGATGCTGCCTGGTTATACTCGTCCACCGCCTTGTGGGGAGCCGCCAAGTCGAGCGCCGAAACGATGCCGGAATCAACGAGCTTCTTGTCCTGAGCCTTTTGATCAACAGTCTTTTTCAAGTCGCGGTTCATCTGGTCAAGATACATTTGAGAGAAGTCGACCTGTTGAAATGATGCGTCCGGACCTTTACCCAGGTAGGGAACCTGCGCGAGCATAGATGTCCCGACGCTCACCCACAAGACCATTACGGTAGCCGAACGCTTAGTCGGCTTTAGCGAGAAAAACTGACGAACGCACTGCATAGACGCCGCTTTACTTCTGATAGATCTTACGTCATATCTCCAAATTTGCCTCATTTTTTCGGCCCTCCGCCATGCACGGCTTTGCACTATTCTCCTTTTGTTACTAGCTTAGTGGAGACTTATCCGTCTGCGTCCCTTCCACGACTTTTCAAATAATGTGGAGGAATTCTGCCAAAGGTAACTCAGCCTATTTTGCGACCTCCTGCCGCTGAGCGTAATACCCGGTGCGCGTGCGTGCGGTGAGTCCGGGTCTGTCAATCTTAATCTGAAGGTTGTGATACTCGTTCGGATGGTCCGCCGCAGCAGCGGCAAAAGAGAGAGTGTAATAGGCCTTGGCGTCCGCGACACAACCGGCAATCAAGCCGGCAACGTCGTTACTCTTACTGAGAACCTGCCCGCCGCTCTGCGTGGCAATCACCTGCAGCGCGACGTCGCCGCTTTCTACTTTGTTCGCGGAAGGCACGCCCTTGAGAAAGTTCTCGTAATAAAACGTTTGGAAGCTGGCCGCATCATCCATTCCGAGTGGATCAATGCTATAAAGCGTGACACGAGCCTCTCGCAGGTGGGTGGACAATCTGACGATAGTGTGGAATATCGTGTCCTGGTCTTTCTCGCTCAAGGCTGAGCGCGGTCCGGAGATCAAAGGCCATCCTGGACTCAGCCAAATCAGCAGCTTTCTGCCCGGCTGTTTTGCTTCATAAGCGGTGAGTTTTTCCAGGGTGCCGAGAGAGGACTGAACGCGCTCGACAGCTCCGTAGAATCCCGCTGATCTGCCTATATCGCGCAGGCCGGACTCGTGGGACTTTAGCGAGTCCGCCAGGCTGTTTCCAACGCGGGTCGCCGCGCCAAGAACCTGAGTGCCCTTATCGGCAAAGAATACGAGGGACATGGGTACAAAAAGCTGGCCGTCGCCCCGCCGCAGAAATTTCTCCAGTTGTTGCCGCGCACTGCTTACCGCCCGGGCTGTGGCATTGACTTCGTCGATGACGAAAATCACCTGCTGTGGCGAGTCATCCGCTTTGCTGCTTTCGTCTGTCGCATGAAAAGAGAGAATGGCCTGCGGTTGTTTGTCATCGAGAACAGTGAAGTCCGACTGCTGCAAGCCGGGAACGGAATTCCCGGCCTTATCGGTTACGACCACGTCGAGCGCAACCTGACGATCGCCACTATTGTTACCGGCTGGAACTGCTGCGGTCTGGCCCCACGCCGCCGACACCTGACCCATGAAAAGCATCCACGCCAGAAGTCTGACGCTCTTCATACTTTGTTCTCCTGCTTCCCGGCGGGGGAGTTAGTCTTCGGGAAAAGTGGAACGATAAACGGGGGAATTGTAACGCCGTTCGATTTCGGAGGCGAGCAAAAATGCCGCTTTCACCGATTAGTGGATCTACAACTTGATTAACGGACTGCGGGAAAAAACGGGAACAGAAGTTAGTTACTGCGCCTTGTCTTCCTTATGCCGCAGCCACTCGATAAACATCTGCTCCTTTGGCTTGTCATAGGCCATCAGCAGGTGGCGGATGCTGCGTCCGCTGACAAAGTGGCAGACCTCTTCGGCCAGATTCTTGGCGTGATCGCCGGCGCGCTCGAGGGATTGCGTCATAAAGATCACTTGAAGGCTGGCGTGGCGCGCGACATTCTCCGGATTTTCGATATGGCGCAGGAAGATGATATTTCGCAGCCGGTCCATCTCGGCATCGGCTCGCAGCACATCGATGGCTTTCTTGACGTCCTTCTGAGAAAACGACTGGCCAACGTCGGCCAGCATTTTCTCCAGCACCGTCGCCATCTGGGTCAAGTCGCGAGCATCCTGCGAGTCAAGCCGCCCGCCCGCGGCTTGCGCGCTGGTGGCGAAACTCAAGAGCAGGTCGCCGATGCGCTCCAGGCCGATCATCACTTTCATGCACGCCAGCAACTGCCGGGTTTCATCCTCGGGTACGCGGCTGATGGTCGTGGTCACACCGGAATCGACTTCGACGTCAATCGCATCGAGATCCTTTTCGCACTGCCGGATGGCGTTCAGGCGCGACATCGAGCCGGTGGCAATTCCCTCGGCCGCGATGGCCGCCGCCTGGCGCGCCAGTTCGCAGGCTTCCACGGTTCGCTGCACCAGGCCGGAGTGCGAAGGCTCAGGTGTTTTTGCGCTGGCTGTACTCATAAAATAACCGCCCGCTTGCTCAAATGCCGAACTTGCTCTGGATCTATGCAATCGTCACACAGAGTGTCGCACAATGGCCCCATAAAAGCATAATTCCAAGCGACCCAAGGCAGGTTACAAGGCGGTTAATTTGTTGTCGCCAGATAATCAAAAAGACAATCGCAAAGGCCCGTTTTTCCGAGTGGAAACCACTACGGGCGCCATTTTTGCGCTGTGGCAGGCATCTAATCCGGCTCGGGAGCAGGCAGAGTAAACAGAAACATCGAGCCATGGTTAAGTTCGCTCTCGGCGTGGATCGTTCCGCCGTGCGCAAGAACAATATGTTTGGCAATGGCCAGCCCTAGTCCGGTGCCGCCGGATTCGCGCGAACGCGCCTTATCGACGCGGTAGAAGCGCTCAAAAAGTCGGGGCAGATGTTCTGACGAAATACCCGGTCCAAAGTCTCCGACATAAAATTCCACGCCACGTTCGGCAGCCCGAGCTCCGAGAATTATTTTCTTTCCCGATGCCGCATACTTCAGCGCGTTCTCTATGAGATTCGAAAAAATCTGGTGAATCGCTTCGCGATCGGCGTTCACGTTGCTGGTACCGACGCCGTTTTCAATCACCAACTCGACTCCGTAAGAGCGCGCCACTTCGCGGACGCTCTCCTGCGCATCCTGCAGCAGTTCTTCGGCGCTCACCTGCTGCACGTCGAACCGATGTTCACCCGACTCGACTCGCGCCAGCGTCAGCAGATCTTCCGTGAGGCGTGACATGCGTGCCGCATTCTTGCGGATAATTTCCAGAAAATCGCGGACGTGATTATCAACTATTCCGCCGTCGAGCAGCGTCTCCGTATAGCCCTGGATTGATGTCAGCGGGGTGCGCAGTTCATGAGAGACATTGGCTATAAAATCACGGCGGCTCTTCTCCATGCGCTCCGTCTCGGTGAGATCGCGCAGCACGGCCACGGCGCCGCCGCCGGGCATCGGCGCCGCGGTCACATCGAAGATGCGTCCGGGGGCAATCGTGTTCGAGCGCGCCGATGTTACCACCTGCTCGCGCGCCGCTTTATGAATCGCATCGAGAAAATCGGGATCGCGCACGCTATCGATCAAAGGAGCATTCAGCCGCGGAGTGCGCAGCACCAGGCGATTCATGCCGCGATTGGCCCACTGCACGCGCCCGTCAACATCGACCGCAATCACCGCGTCCTGCATGCTGTTGAGCAGCGTCTCCAATTCGCGCTGGCTGGTTTGAACGCGGGCATAGCTTTCCTCCACGCCACGCGTCGTCTTATCCAGCGCTGCCGCCACCTGGCCGATCTCGTCACTCGATGTGGACGCGATCCTAGCCGTGAGATCGCCCCCGGCCACGCGCTCGGCAAAATTCACAATCCGCTCCAGGCGCGTCCCGAGATATTGCGAGGCGGCCGCCGCTACTAATATCGCGAAGACAAAGGCGGCCAGCGATCCCCAGAACAAAGCAACCGCCAGCGGACGATCCGTGATCTCCGTTTCGGTCAGCGGATATGCGAACCGCACCGCTCCTCCAGAAACGGGCGCGGCCACGTATAAGAAAGGAACACCTAGCGTCTGGCTCTTGCGCTCATCAACGCCCACTTTGCCGCTGAGCGCAGCAACAATCTCCGGCCGATGCGCGTGATTCTCTATGATGCTCGGGTCGGCTTCGGAATCCGCCAATACCTTGCCGGTTGGGTCAACCACCGTAGCTCGCGCGCCCGCCGCCTGTCCCTCCTGCGCGGCAATATCGGCCAGCGAGTGCTGCCGGTCTGCCTCGACGCGATAGGCAAACATCAAGGTCTTCTGCCGCAAATTGCGCTCGATCTGCTCGCGTAGAGTGCGCTCCCAAACCGTATGCACGGTCCACTGCAAGGCCACCGCCGTGGCGCCGATCACCAGCAGAAAGACAAACATCAATTTGAAGAAGATACGACGTTTCAACGCGCAACCTCAAAACGGTAGCCCGCGCCCCGCACCGTTTTCAGATAGCGCGGGTTTTCGGGATCGGGCTCAATCTTTTCGCGTATGCGTCGCACATAAACGTCCACCGAACGCGGCGTGACATATGCCGTGTCGCGCCACACCGAATCGAGCAACTGGTCGCGAGTAAAGACACGTCCAGCATGCCGCATGAAGTGATCGAGCAAGCGGAATTCGGTGGCTGTGGTCGGAACCTGTTTCCCGCGAACGGTCAGCGTCATCGCGCCCGGATCGATATGCACTTCATCGATCTTCGTCGGCAGCGGCGGCAGCGGACGTTCAAAACGCCGCAGCACTGCTTTCACGCGAGCCACTAGTTCGCGTGGGCTGAAAGGCTTGGGAATGTAATCGTCGGCGCCCAGCTCCAGTCCCAGCACGCGGTCCGCCTCGCCGCTCTTGGCCGTCAAAAAAATTACCGGAATCGGCGCCAGCGACACCGACTGCCGAATTTGCCGGCAAAGTTCCAGCCCATCCTTTCCCGGCACCATGATGTCCAGCAAAAACAATGATGGACGCTGCCGCTCGGCATCGACCACGACCTGATTGCCAGTCGAGTACAGGCGCACGTTGAAGGTCGCCCCCTCCAGATGATGTCGCACTAGTCGCGAAATATCCGGGTCGTCTTCCACCACGTAGATCGTAGGTTTCACGCGACCATTGTAGCCGGGAATTGTGTCGATTGAATAAAAGGAGTGGCGGCAGTCACGAAAATGGGGGACGGCGTAGTTAGCGCAGCGCCATTCCAGCCTCAGCCGAAAAATCCATTGCCACAAATTCGCTACGTAGAAATTTCGGATATGCGGCCGCCGCAATCATCGCCGCATTGTCGGTAGAAAGCGCGCGCGACGGGAAGAAAACCGGAAGGCCCTGCATCGCCGACTCGCGCTCGAAAGTTGTGCGCAGCTCCCGATTGGCAGCGACGCCGCCGCTGACAAATAATGTCCGAACGTCGTACTCCTGGGCGGCCACCAGCGTCTTCGCCACCAGATCGCTGACCATTGCCCGCTGAAAAGACGCCACCAGATTGAGCGTTTCCCGGTCGCAAAGGCGATGCAAGTCTTCGACCGTCGGCGAGCTGATTCCGGCAAGCGCCTGCCGGCGAGCCGCGATCGCTGGCTGCAAGTCGTGCGTCTCAACATAGCGAAGAACGGCCGTCTTGATCCCGCTATAAGAAAAATCAAAACGCGGCCCAGCGTCATGCGCCGGGGGCAGCGCTTGCTCGCCCTCTCCTCGCGCGAGCGGTCGATGGTCGCGACGGTCGCGATGCTTGATTTGCGAAGCCTGGAACTTAACCGCCTGCGCATCTCCATGCTCTGCGAGGCGGTCGATTATCGGACCGCCCGGATAACCCAAACCCAACAATTTGGCAACCTTGTCGAATGCTTCTCCGGCCGCATCGTCGCGCGTGTGGCCGATGTTCCGATACGTCCACAAATTCTGCCGCTCCTCGGCAAGATAAAGGTGGGTGTGCCCGCCAGACACGACCAAGGCGAGTACGGGAAAATTCAGTTCGCCCTCGCCGCTGAGGCGCTGCTCAAGCAAGACGGCGTGAATGTGGCCCTCGAGATGGTTCACCGCGATCAGAGGTTTATCGAGGGCGAAGGCCAGCGCTTTGGCAAAACTGATGCCGACAAGGAGAGCGCCCGCCAGACCCGGCCCTTGCGTTACGGCAATCGCGTCGACCGACGCGTAGGTCCGTCCCGCCTCTGCCAGAGCCTGGCGCACCACCGGAACAATCGCTCGCAGGTGCTCGCGCGACGCGAGTTCCGGAACTACGCCGCCGTATGGCTGATGCGTGGCGATCTGCGAAGCCACGACATTCGACAAAATCTCGCTTCCCGCGCGCACCACCGCCGCGCCCGTCTCATCGCACGAGCTCTCGATGCCGAGGATGTACTGATCAGGCATAATTGCCATTCGGCTGTTAGCTATTGGCTCTTAGCTATTAGCTCTTAGCCGTTAGCTGTTGGCTGCTGCTGGCTCCGGATTTCAGTTTAGACGATTTGCATCGAGCGCTCTGCGTTAGGTGTAACCGAATGCTGAGTGCTGAATGCTGAGTGCTTCTTGTCGACCGCCAAACAACAAGCCGAAGAAATCATCCGCACCTTGCGTGCGCGCGGCCACCAGGCCTATCTCGCCGGAGGATGCGTCCGCGATCTTCTTCTCAATCGCGAGGCCGCCGACTACGACGTGGCAACTGACGCTACTCCGCAGCAGGTCATGCAAATTTTCCCGCACACGTATGCGGTGGGCGAGCAGTTCGGAGTCGTTCTGGTGCCTTATGCCGAGAACTCTGCCGCGACCGGCTCTTCCGCCAGTTCCGATCAGCCTGCAACTCATCATCGCGGAGCAATCGAGGTCGCTACCTTCCGCTCTGACGTTGGCTACTCCGACGGCCGCCATCCCGACGAAGTGCGCTTCACCAAGGATCCTCGCGAAGACGTTGAGCGCCGCGATTTCACTATCAATGGGATGATGCTCGATCCCGCAACCAACGAAATTTTAGATTTCGTAGGCGGACGCGCCGATCTCAATGCCGGAATCGTCCGCGCCATCGGCGACCCTGAGCGCCGTTTCGCCGAAGACAAACTCCGCATGCTGCGAGCCGTCCGCTTCGCCGCGCGCTTCGATTACGAAATTGAGCCCGCGACCCTGGCCGCGATCCAAAAGTTCGCCGGAAAAATTGATCAGGTATCTGCCGAGCGCGTTCGCGAAGAACTCACCAAAATGCTCACCGAAGGCCACGCTCGCCGCGCGTTTCAATTGCTCGATACGACCGGGCTTTTGCAGCAAATCCTCCCAGAAATCGCCGCCATGAAAGGAGTCGAGCAGCCGCCGCAATACCATCCCGAGGGCGATGTTTTTGTCCACACCCTGCTGTTGCTCGACAAGCTGCCCGCCGGCGCTTCGAAAACGCTCGCGTGGGGAGCGCTGCTGCACGACGTTGGCAAACCGCCCACTTTTCGCGTGGCGCCTGACCGCATACGATTCGATGGCCACGTTGATGTGGGAGTGAAGATGGCAGCGGAAATTTTGCGGCGGCTACGCTTTTCGAACGACGACACCGATCAGATTCTCGCGCTGGTAGACCATCACATGCGCTTTGGGCAGGTGCAGCAGATGAATCAATCGACGCTCAAGAAATTTCTGCGTCTGCCTGGCTTTGACGAGCACCTGGAGCTGCATCGCATGGACAGCCTCTCCAGCCACGGCCAGCTGGAAGCCTACGACTACGCGCGGCAGCAATTGCAATCGATGCCGCATGAGGCGATTCGGCCTGCTCCGCTGATCACGGGACGCGATTTGATTGAGGCGGGGTATGAGCCGGGACCGCGGTTCAAGGAAATTCTGGGGGCGGTGGAAGACGCGCAGTTAGAGGGACGACTCGATTCGCGCGAGGCGGCGATGGAGTATGTGCGGCGGGAGTTTCCGGCGTAGTCCGTGTAGAGCAGATTTGTGTGGAGCGGACACTCTTGTCCGCTGCCTTTGAACTTGATTTTTCAAAATGCGATCGGCAAGCCCAAGGCAATCGCAGCCGCAAGCAAAAAACAGACAAATTACAGCAAAAGCCGAGTCAAGGGCAGCGGA
>JBEKXO010000183.1:0-9273 GCA_049511995.1 Terriglobales bacterium | reverse complement strand
TTCACATGAAACGCGGGCTTAAGCCCACCGAGAGCCTCGAGCGAAGTATCGGCGCGCGGGCCTTCATCGACTTTGAAAGTGATCTCCTGCCGCTTGGGCTTCGATCCGTTAGGCATGGTGAAGCTCACCGGCACGGCGACGGTTTCATCGTTGAATTTGTTGGCCGCAATTGCCGCCAGGGCATTCTGGTGGCTGCGCAATGAAAACTCATCGCACTGCTCGCGCGTGATTCCGAACCGAGACGCCAACCGCTCCGCTGTCAGACCCATAGAAAGATAGGCATCGGGATAATGATCGACCAGCCAGGGATTCGGCGAAATCTTGTGGCCACCCATGGGGATCATCGACATCGATTCCGTTCCGCCCGCGACCATCACCTCGGCGCCACCGCTCATGATGCGCTCAGCGGCCATGGCGATCGATTGCAATCCCGACGAGCAGAAGCGATTGATCGTCACCGCCGACACTTCGACCGGTAGGCCCGCGCGCAGCGACGCGATGCGGGCGACGTTCATCCCCTGCTCGCCCTCAGGCATGGCACAGCCGAGGATCACATCTTCAATCTCTTTGGGATCAAGCTGCGGGACACGATTGAGCGCACCTTTGATCGCAACCGCTGCCAGTTCATCAGGACGCGTAGCCCGCAGCGTTCCCTTAAACGCGCGGCCCACAGGAGTACGGACGGAAGAGACGACGACGACTTCTCGCATACAGTGATTTTACCGCAGAAAGCGATGCGTGCCGATGGATCTCTAGCGATCGCCGACGCGGTAAATCGTGTTTTTCGGCTGCGCGAAGACGCGCTTCAGAACCGGCTCAAATGCTGCCAGCGGAAAACACTCCGCCTTCGCATCGAACGCGGGGCCGTCGAACCTCTCGCAGAATTCTGCCGTGCGCAAGAAATGCGGGTGCCCGCGAAACTGCTCGCGCATATTGCGGTCCATGCCGATGTGATGAAAGAAATAGTAGCCCTGAAAAATGCCGTGCTTTTCCACCATCCAATGATTTTCCTCGGAAACGAACGGCTTGAGGATGGCGGCGGCAATGTCGGGATGGTTAAAGGTTCCGAGCGTGTCTCCAATGTCGTGCAGCAGGGCGCAAGCCACGTACTCGTCGTCGCGGCCGTCCTGCATGGCGAAGGTCGCGGTGAGCAGCGAATGATGCAGGCGGTCGACCGGGAAGCCGCCAAAATCGCCGTCCAGAAGCTTGAGATGCGCGACGATGCGCTGAGGAAGTTGCTGGGCGTATTTCATAAAATCAGTAGCGATGAGCGCCCAGTCTTCGCGAGTGGAATGTTCGATGCTGGTGAAAGTGGCTATCTGGTCGTGCGGCATGTTGGCCAGTTTACGCAAATCGGAGCGGGGTCGACAAGGAGGGAAAGGCGGACGGGGCGACGAGCTGTCAAACTCCAACAGCTTTTCCGTTCCGGACTACTAAAAGTTCATTTCTTGCCTTTCAGCTGCTGCTTCCACCCCAGCACGCGCGCCTTGTTCCCTTCCGCCTCGGCTTCGGGGACCATTCCTTTTTTCTGGTAGAGGATCGAGAGACTGGTGTGGGCGAGGATGTCGTCGGGATCGATCCCCGAAATTTGTTTCGACACTTCGATGGCTTCGTCGAAGCGGTTGAGATCCTGGAGGGCGCGGCTTAGTCCGTGCAGCGCGTCGGTGAATTTGGGATCGGCAGCTACCGCCTGGCGATATTCCTCGACGGCGCGATCATTGTGGCCTTCGAGCACCAGATCGAGCGCGGCGTAGTAATGATGCTCGGCCAGCTCGCGGGCTTGTTCACGCTCATGCTCGGAAGTAGCTGGTTCGTCGGGCATAGGGGACGGACTTAGGTGATTTTAGCAAGCGAGGCACTCAGACCATCCGCGGTTGACACGCGACACTGAGTCTTTCAAGAAGTGGGGGTTAAGGCGTCCGCTTAAGGGTGAGACTCAGTGGAGCTACGCCTTGCTTCCATGTGCCGGTGATCTGGGAATGGCCTTCGTCCATAGTGCCGTCATACAAAGCTGGAATGCTGCTGCTTTCGAAGTGCAGCGCGTGCGCCTTGTAGGTTATGGCAGTAATCTGGATGCCCGAGGTCTCCTGGTCAGGATAGTCGATCGTGCCACTTAGACTTCCGTCCTGCGCGGCGGCAATGTGTACCACGATGCGCTTCTTCGGCTGGGCTCCGGGGTCGAGAGTTCCTTCCCAATCTCCTACGATCCCGGCCCTATTCTGGGCCTGCGTGAGAGCGGGCGCGATTCCCACTGCGAGCATCAGCGCGAAGTAGAGACGGAGCGATGATGCGCGGCGCTTTTTCATGGTCGATCTCCTTTACTTACCAGACCAGACGGGTTCCCACGGACTCAATTTCCGGGTGGCGCTCCTCCGCGGTTATAGCCGGGACTTCTACGTAGTGTACGACGACCGGCGATGAAAATCGCAGGCTAGGGGGCTGAAGGCGCCGGCTTCCAGCGCAGCACCGGTTTGCGCGCGGCCGCCGTTTCATCGAGACGCGAAATGCGTGTGTTGTGGGGAGCGTCGAGCACGAACTGCGGGTCCTCTTCCACCTCTTCTGCGATCGACTTCATGGCTTCGATGAAGAGATCCAGTTCTTCTTTGGGCTCGCTCTCGGTCGGTTCGATCATCAGCGCGCCAGCGACGATCAGTGGGAATGCCGTGGTATAGGGATGGAATCCGTAATCGATCAGCCGCTTGGCGAGATCCATCGTCCTGACGCCCTTCTTCGACTGCACCTTGTCGCTGAAGACGACTTCATGCATCGAGGGCGTCGAGTAGGGCAAATCGTAAACGCCTTCGAGCCCCTTGCGGATGTAGTTAGCGTTCAGCACGGCATCTTCGGTTGTCTGACGCAGCCCGTCGGGGCCGTTGGCAAAGATGTAGGCGAGCGCGCGGATGAACATGCCGAAATTTCCGTAGAACGCACGCACACGCCCGACCGACTGCGGACGGTTGTAGTCGAAGCCCAGCGTGCCATCCGGCTTGGTGATGACAACCGGAGTGGGCAGAAATGGCGACAGAATTTTCTTTACGGCGACGGGGCCAGAGCCGGGTCCGCCTCCGCCATGCGGAGTGGAAAAAGTTTTGTGCAGGTTGAGATGCATCACGTCGACACCGAAATCACCGGGGCGCGCCTTGCCAACGAGCGCGTTCATGTTGGCGCCGTCCATGTAGAGCAGGCCGCCTTTTTCGTGCAGCAGGTCGGCGATTTTGTGAATCTCCTGCTCGAAGACGCCGAGCGTATTGGGGTTGGTGACCATGAGCGCGGCGACATCTTCATTCATTTGCGCCGCCAGCGCCGCCACGTCGACCATGCCGCGATCATTCGATTTCAAATTTTCGACCGCATAGCCGACCGTTGCCGCAGTCGCGGGATTCGTACCATGCGCGGAATCGGGGATGAGAATTTTCTTGCGCGCGTTGCCTTGCGACTCGTGATAGGCGCGCACCATGAGCAATCCGGTGAGTTCGCCTTGCGCGCCAGCGGCGGGTTGCAGCGTGATCGCGTCCATGCCGGTGATTTCCAGCAGGCAGTCGCTCAGCGTCTTCATAATTTGCAAAGCGCCCTGCGAAATCTTCTCCGCCTGATAAGGATGGCCATTGGCGAGGCCTTCGACGCGCGCGACGAACTCGTTGACGCGCGGGTTGTATTTCATGGTGCAGGAGCCGAGCGGATACATGCCGAGATCAATGGCGTAATTCCAGGTCGAGAGCCGCGTAAAATGGCGGATGATTTCAATCTCGCTCACCTCGGGCATGTTGCCGAGGTCTTGTCTTTCTTGCTTACCCAATAGTTTCGCCGTGTCAACTTCGGGGACATCGAGCGGCGGCAACTTCCATGCCGCTTTTCCCGGCGATGACTTTTCGAAAATCAAGCCTTCATTCTGATTGACGTGGCGCGTCGCTTTGCGGGTGATGTGTTTCGTTGTCATCGCGCCACCTCTTCCGGCTCGACCGCTTTACTTGGCTTCAGAGTCCCGCTCTCGGCGCCCCGTCCGACCGCAATGTCGATCGCCTTATCGATCATCGAACGCGTGGTCAGTTCTGTACAGCACCAGAGCGCCGCATGGCCAAGTTCGGGATAAAACTTCTTCAGCGGAAATCCGCCGACAATTTTGTGTTCCAGCAAACGCGAGTTGATGGCGCGCGGATCTTCGCTCGTCTGGACAACAAACTCGTTGAATCGCGGCGCTCCGGCGAATAGCACTTTGGCATGCTTGTTGAACAGCTCGGCAGCATACGCAGCCTTAGCCAGGTTCTGCTTGGCCAATTCGCGCAGGCCGACTTTGCCGTAGACGGTCATGAAGATATTCACCATCAGCGCCACGAGCGCCTGATTGGTGCAGATATTCGAAGTCGCCTTTTCGCGGCGGATGTGCTGCTCGCGCGTGGCCAGCGTAAGCACGAAGCCGCGCTTGCCGTTTTTGTCGACAGTCTGGCCGGCGAGGCGGCCCGGCATCTGTCTTACAAATTTATCTTTTGTCGCGAGAACGCCGCAGTAGGGGCCACCAAAGCCGAGCGGCACTCCGAAAGATTGCGCTTCCATAGCGACGATATCGGCTGTGCGCGGCGGTTCGACGATGCCGAGCGACACGGCTTCGGCGATCGATACGATCAGCAGCGCTCCGTGTTTGTGGGCGATCTCGGCAATGGCTTCGACGTCTTCGATGGTGCCGAAGAAATTCGGCGACTGAATGAGCAAGCACGCGGTATCGTCGCCTATTGCTTTTTCTAGCTCCTTCAGATCGATTTGCCCCGAGTCGGTGAACGCGACCGCCGTCAACGGAATTTCCTGATGCGTCGCGTAGGTCGTGAGCACTTCGCGATACTCGGGATGCAGATTACGCGCGACGACGGCGGAATTCTTTCCCGTGACGCGAACCGCCATCATCACCGCTTCGGCTGCGGCGGTCGAGCCGTCATACATTGACGCGTTCGCCAGATCCATGCCGGTGAGTTCGGAGATCATGGTCTGGAATTCGAAGATGGCTTGGAGCGTGCCCTGCGCGAACTCGGCTTGGTAGGGCGTGTAAGACGTGAGAAATTCGCCGCGTTGGACGAGCGCGTCGATGACGACTGGGCGGTAATGCGCGTAGGCGCCGGCCCCGAGGAAACTCGTGTAGCCTTCGCCGTTTTCTTTGGCGCGCTGCTTGAACCAGTCGACAATTTCCGACTCAGCCATTTGCCGGGGGATGGCGAGATCGCGATTGAGGCGGTACTCCGCCGGTATAGGCGAGAAGAGGTCGTTGATCGAACGGATGCCGATCGCCTGCTGCATGGCAGCGCGGTCCGCAGGAGATTTAGGTAGATATCGCATGGGAACTTTTATTAGATGTAGTCGGCATTAAAACGATTGCGTAGTGATTGCAGAGGTCAGAGGTGAGATTGCAGAGGTTAAACCCGCGGTCTTTAGAATTCTCGAGGGCCAACGCTTTTCACCTCTGCAATCTCACCTCTAACCTCTGCAATGGATCTCAGCTTCCTGCCTCTTCACTTACAAATTTGTCATAGTCAGCTGCGGAAAGCAGTGCGTTCATCTCGGCCGGATCTTTCACCTTGATCTTGATCAACCAGGCTGCGTGCGCATCTTTATTCACCTGCTCCGGCGCCGTGGCCAGAGCGTCGTTTGCAGACATCACGGTGCCCGATACGGGCGCATAAATGTCGGAGACAGCTTTTACCGACTCCACTGTGCCAAACGGTTTTCCTTTGGTCAATTCGGTGCCAGCCTTGGGCAATTCCACAAAAACGATGTCGCCGAGCGCCTCTTGAGCATGGTCGGTGATGCCGATCGTGCCGTCGGCCGTGATCCACTCGTGTTCTTTCGTATATTTGCGATCGGTTGGGGATGGCATCTGCTTCGGGCTCCTGGCTCGGTTTCGTCGTTCACTCGTTGGGCCCACCCTACACGTCGCAAAAGGCGCGACGTTTAAGGATGGGGACCCCCGTAATTAGGATTTTTTCGGACGCTTATAGAACGGCGTCACGACTACTTGCGCTTTCACGCCTTGTCCACGTATTTCTACTTTTACTGTTGTTCCTACTTCTGAATGCGTTGGCGGAACGTAGGCGAGCGCAATATTTTTCTTGAGGAACGGCGCGGGCGATCCGCTGGTTACGTAGCCGATCTGGTTTCCGGCGTCATCCAGAATTTTATAGTCATCGCGGGCGATTCCCCGCTCGATCATTTCGAGGCCGATAAGCGTTTTCTTCACGCCTTCGGCCTTCGCTTTCTCAAGCGCGGAGCGGCCGATGAAATCTGGCTTCTCCATCTTACAGAAACGATCGAGGCCGGCTTCCCAGACATTGATCGTGTCGGAGATTTCGTGGCCGTAGAGCGGCAGCTTGCCTTCGAGGCGAAGCGTGTTGCGCGCGCCGAGGCCGCAGGGGACGGCGCCAAATTCTTTCCCGGCATCGAGAATCGCATACCAGACACGGGCGCTGGTCGCCTCGTCGGAAGGAATGTAAATCTCAAATCCATCTTCGGCGGTGTAGCCGGTGCGGCCCATTAAGATATTTTTGAGGCCACACAGAGTTCCGCGGGTGACCCAATAAAACTTTACCGCGCTCAGGTCGGCATCGGTTAGTTTCTGGAGCAAGTCGACCGCTTTCGGACCCTGAATTGCGATCTGCGTGAAGTCATCGGACAGATGTTCGACCTTGCAATCGAACTGCCTCGTATTGTCGCGCACCCAGTTGAAATCTTTTTCCCGTGTGCCGGCGTTGATGACGAGTAGATACTCGTCGTCGCCCAAACGGTGGACGATCACGTCATCGACGAAGGTGCCTTGCGGATACAGCAGCGCCGAATATTGCGCCTGACCGATGGCGAGGCGCGAGGCGTCATTCATCGAGATATGCTGCACGGCGGCGAGGGCTCCCGGTCCGGCGAGGCGAATATCCCCCATGTGGCTGACGTCGAAGATGCCGACGCCGGTGCGGACGGCCATGTGCTCGTTAACGATGCCGCAGCCGATCGACGCAGGATATTCGACGGGCATGTCCCAGCCGTTAAATTCCACCATCTTCGCGCCCATCTGGCGATGGACCGCGTTCAGCGCGGTCTTGCGAACCGTTGGCGGAACGGCGGGCGGAATGGCTTCGGCGGCGGACAAGTGTAACCCCTCGGGGATCTGGAACTGTTTAAGTTAACACAGAGGAGCTGGTCTTAGGTGACAGGTCGCAGGTCACAGGAAAAACAAAGGACAGGAAAAACGAGAGCGGGAAAAGGGGCTTGCTTTTCCTGTCACCCGTCACCTGTCACCTGCGACCTGTGACCCGCCCTGTGACTTCCGTTATGTTCTATCCCCGCACGCTCCGAACTAAACTCTAACCATGTCCTCGAAGCCTGGAGTCAGCCGCATCGTTTGCGCGCAGTGCGAGCAGCCGGAAGCCAGTTGCTGGTGCGAAAAATTCTGTGTGTATTGCCAGGGGCAGCTCGGCGTACGGCTTTGCACCGACGGCCTGATGTATTGCGAAGCCTGCCGCACCGCCTGCGACTACAAGGTGGCGAACTGATCGGCATTGGCTGTCACTCACCCCTTTTTTCGCGCAGCATTTCAGCGGCGCCCTGTCCGTAGCGGGAGAGAAGCATAGGCCCGAGCCGAGACCCACTTTCCAATGCCACGTCCGAATCCCCTTCTATCGAGCGTGCATGGCTGCTTCTTCGATAAGAGCCGCAACCTCCTTCGGGTGCGAGACGTAAACCGAGTGGCTGGCCCCTGCGACTTCGACCTTGTGGCTGTTGGCTCGCGTGGCATACCAGCGTTCGAGGTCGGGGTTGATGGTTCTGTCGCTTCCCGCCACCAGCATCCAGCTTGGCTTGCTTTTCCACGCGGGGGTGGTGATGACTGCTTTGAAATTTTCAGCTTTGTTCACCACCTGCGACCGCGCCATGAAAGCGGCTTGCTCAGCAGACAGATCGGCCGCGAAGTATTCATGAAACTGCGCCGGGTCAAGGTAAGTGAAGCCGTCGACGGTCTTCTTGATCGCGCCAGACTTGCTGAGGTCGCTTGGAAACCGCTTTCCGTCATCCGCCTCATTCTCTCCCGCATCCGGCATGTGAGCCGCAATGTACACCAACCCTGCGACGGATGAATCTGTGCCCGCTTCAGTAATTACGGCTCCGCCGTAGCTGTGAGCGACGAGAATGCACGGCCCGTCCTGTAGAGCGAGGATGCGCTTCGTAGCCGCGACATCTTCCTGGAAGGATGTCTCCGGCTCTTGCACGATGCTGACGTTGAAACCATCCTTAACAAGAATGTCGTAGACGCCCTTCCAGCCGGAACCATCGGCCCATGCGCCGTGAACCAGGACAATGTTCCGAACGCGATGGTCGTTATTGTTATCGTGCGTCTGCGCTGATAGGTTCTGCGCTGAGAGCGCGAAGCAGGCCAAAAGCAATAACACGGTGCCAAGGGATTGAGACATTCCTCGAACTACTCGCACGGACGTCATTGAGTTACACATTTTCTCGCTCCTCTCTGCGATATTGCTCAGATCACCATCACTTCCTTGTACTCCCCGTACACCTTTCGCATCGCGTCTGAGATTTCGCCCACCGTGGCATTCGCTTCCACTGCGGCGAGGATGCGCGGCATGAGATTTTCTCCCGAACGCGCCGTATCTTCGACGGCGCGGATCGCGGCTTGCCATGTCTCGACGTTGCGTTTGGCGCGCACAGCGCGGAGGCGCTCGACCTGTTTTGGTTCGAGCGATGGATCGATGCGCTGGATGGGCACGGCGTGCTCTTGTTCGATATGGAAGCGGTTCACACCGACCACGATCGCCTCCTCGCGATCGACGGCCTGCTGATATTCATAGGCGGCGTTCTGGATCTCCTGCTGTACATATCCTCGTTCGATAGCCTTGAGCATGCCGCCCATGGCTTCTATTTTGTCGAGATAGTCTACCGCTCGCTTTTCAATTTCGCTGGTCAGCGATTCGACGTAATAAGAACCGGCCAGAGGATCGACCGTCTGCGGTGCGCCGGACTCGAATGCGATGACCTGCTGCGTGCGCAGCGCGATGCGCGCCGAGGCTTCGGTCGGCAGAGCCAGCGCCTCGTCAAATGAATTTGTATGTAACGACTGCGTTCCGCCAAGCACGGCGGCCATAGCCTGAATCGCGGTGCGGACAATGTTGTTCTCCGGTTGCTGCGCCGTCAGTGTCGAGCCTGCGGTCTGCGTGTGGAAACGGAGCATCCACGATTTTGGATTCTTCGCCTTGAACTTATCGCGCATGATCTTCGCCCACATGCGGCGCGCGG
>JBEKXO010000182.1:0-9276 GCA_049511995.1 Terriglobales bacterium | reverse complement strand
AGGGCTTCTCTGGAGTTTCGAGATGAAGATGGGATGGAATGGCATGGTGCTGCGCGTGCGCTGAGACGTCGTTCGCGTTGTCCTTCGAGCCGTCTTTCACCGGAGCGCTCATTATTATTGGCCGCTTTCGATTCCCAGGTTGATCTGCACCCATTCTTTGTCCTGCTGGAGAATGCCGTAATCTTTGCGCAGCGGGTGGCCCTTCCAGCCGTCGGGAAGAAGAATGCGCTTCAGGTCGGGATGGCCGTCGAACTTAATCCCGAACATGTCATAGACCTCGCGCTCCAGCCAGTTGGCGGTGGGCCAAATCGAAACGCAGGAGGGAATCGAATCGCCGTCGGCAATCTGCGTTTTCACGCGCATGCGTTCGTTGCGTGCGAAAGAATAGAGAATCCACAGCACTTCAAACTGCTTATCGCGCTTCGGATAATGCACGGCCGTGATATCGACGCAATAGTCAAACTCTTCTTCATCGCGAAACAGACGCAGAATGTCGGGGACCATCGCGCGGTCGACATTCAGATAATTTTGGCCGAGATAAGTCAGCCCCTCGAGAGCCGAGCCGTATTGCTTCCGATATTTTTCAACCAGTGGTGAAGGCCAGGGCACTGGCACAGGGCCGGTGGGCTTGGCGGGAGCGGCGGGCTTTACAGGTGCGGCGGGAGCGGCTGCAACAACTTTTTCCGCCATCGGCTTCTTCTCGCCTTCCGGCGGCGGCGGTGGAGCGGGCGCTTTAACGTCCTCAGCCATGCAGTGTCGAACGTGACCAACTTTTGTTACATGAACCGCGCTAGTACTTGGAAACTTCCACTTCTAACATCCGCCCTGACCAGCGTATGTGATCGGCGTCACAATGCGCCCCTCTCATGGCAGACCGACAACTCAACGCCGCGCCGCCTGAAAACTTTCGACCAGATCGCGGATGCGCAATGCATCGGCTTTGCGATGTCCATGACTCGTGATCGGATCCGTGCCTCCGGTCGACTCAATCACAATATTTGACCAGAAGATTCCCGTCGAAATCTTGACCGAAGCCACCTGCGAGATTGAGATGCTCTCCTCGCTGCTGCCAAAGAGACGCCGCTTCACGCGGCTCACGCGCAGCGAGTTGACCACGATACGCGTCGGAAACCACAGATTTCCGCGCGTCCACCGGCTCGCGCTGAAGACCTCATCGCCAGCAGCCGGATTCAGGTTGCCCGCATTCGGAGTCGCCGGACTTACACCCATTCGAGCGCGCCCTTCTTCCACACCCACACATAACCGACGATCAGAATGCCAAGAAAAACCAGCATTTCGATCAGGCCGAAAACGCCAAGCGCCTTGAACTTCACCGCCCAGGGAAACAGGAAAACCGTCTCCACGTCGAAGATCACAAACAGGATGGCAATGATGTAAAAGCGCACCGTGTAGCGCCCGCGCGCGTTATCGTAAGGGTCGATGCCGCACTCATACGGCATCAGCTTGACGCGGTTTGGACTCTGCGTGCGTACGATTCTGGCGACCAGCAGCGTCAGCGGAATCAGAATTCCGACCACCGCGACGAAGAGAAAAATAGGAACGTAGTTTTGCGGCATGGGCCCTCGAAATCGCAATCAGGGGAACTCGAAATACTAACGCCGAAGCAGCCCCGCTTCAAGGACGAACGTGTCAGGAGAAAGGTGACGGTCTCAATTTGCCGGGATCAGAGCAAACTCAGCCGCGTCGATCGGGCAAAACAAAAGTGTGGCGGGCAAGATCGGAGTCGAGTGTTTCCTGATAATAGAGAGTGGCCAGCACGCCGCCCTTCCAGACAAATAAATCAGCATTGCGCGCGGCAAATGCTTCCCAGCCTTGCGTGCCGCCGGCGCGGGCCAAGCGTTCGCCAATCAACAGCAGGCAGGCCCACGTAATCGTCTCGTGATAAAGCTGCGGTTTGCCCTGCGCCGCCGCAAACCGCTGCAAAGCCGCCGAAAATCGTTGCAGCGCTTCGAGCGCCGAATATCGGCAGAGGTATTCAAAAGCCAGCCGGACATGGTCGGCATGGTGGAAAGTGGCGGCACTAGTCGTACCGTCCTCGAATTGTCGAATCAACTCGTCGCCGCTCATGTCCCTTGTCCGAGAGAGTTAGGCGACGACTTACCCGCCACCACCGCCCATGCAGCCGCGATATAGACTACGAGCGCTCCCACGTCGAACCATCCATGCAGAAGATGGATGACGATCGCGGCTGCGAGCACGCCGATCAGAAACCTGCCGCCGGCGGTCGTGGCCCGCGGAACAAGAAACAGAATCGCGGCCGCAATTTCCGCCCATGCTAGCGTGAGACGCATGAAGTTGGGCAGCCCGGTCTTGGCGAATGCCTGGACTGCCGGCGGTGACAACGCGAAATGCATCGACTCCACCAGAATGATTAAACCCAGAACCCATTGCAGAATGCGCAAGGCGGCTGGCAAGCGATCCTGTGTCATTTTTTCTTCTCCGCGGTTTTCCTCCGAGCTGTTTTTCGATCTAAGGTACCGCCGTCTACCGGCCGCCGCTTGGCTTCGGTGAGGCGATGGCTGGCGCTGGAGTCGAGATCGAGGTTGTAAAACCTTTTCAAATCGTGAATGCGCTTCAGGGATTCGTCGCCGAAAGGAGTCTTGCCATCGAAGGCGTGGAGCACAATGCCTTCGAGCAGGTCGCCCAGCGACATGTCGTGATATTCGGCCAGCGCCTTCAGCACCTTGAGGAGCCTTTTTTCCATGCGCACGCCGGTTTGCACTCGCTCAACAACAATCTCCGATTCGTTGACCATGGTACAAATGTACCACGGTACATAGATCTGCACAAACCATCTTTTGTTTGCCCCCGAGGCGGCGCAACCAGTGAGCGCCATCGTTCGCCATGAGAAAATATCAGGAGGTTTGTCGAGTCCTGGCAGGGAGGCCGCAGCGCATGTGCCGCAACATTAAAATTCTTTTCAACTTCGATCCGCCGGTAACTGACGAAGAAGTTCGAGCGGCTGCGCTCCAGTTCGTGAGGAAAATTACCGGGTTTAATAAGCCGTCTAAGACTAACGAAGCCGCCTTCCACGCGGCCATCGACGAAATCGCAGGCATCTCAGCGCGTCTGCTGCATTCGCTCGACACCAACGCGCCGTCCAGGAATCGCGAGGAAGAGGCCGCCAAGGCGAAAGCTCGCGCCGCAGAACGATTCGGCGCTTGAGCGTCCGAAGCCTGCCCTGGGCCCTTTAATCGTTAATTAGTCGCCTTCGCTGTTCCGGCGCATGCGCCCGGTGCGCACATAACGATCGTGCCAACTCAGGCTTTCCATCAGCAGATGCGGAGTGTGCTTACCGAAAGACAGCCGTTCCGCTCGCCCCAGATAATCGCGCAGCAACGAACGATAGTCCGGATGCGCACAGCGTTCGATAATGACCTTCGCTCTCTGCCGCGGCGAGAGCCCTCTCAGGTCGGCCAGACCCTGTTCTGTGACGACCACATCGACATCGTGCTCCGTGTGGTCAACGTGCGAGACCATGGGAACAATCGTAGTAATGGCTCCCAACTGCGCCGTTGACGGAGCCATGAAAATCGCCAGGTACCCATTGCGCGCGAAGTCGCCCGACCCGCCAATGCCGTTCTGAATCCGCGACCCCATGACGTGCGTCGAGTTCACGTTGCCGTAAATGTCGGCCTCAATCATTCCGTTCATTCCGATCACGCCGAGTCGGCGAATGATTTCCGGATGGTTCGATATTTCCTGCGGGCGCAGCACAATCCGCTCGCGATACGTCTCCATCTCGGCGTTGACCTTTTCCATCATTTCCGGACTCAAAGAAAACGCCGTCGCCGAAGCGCAGGTCAGTTTGCCGCTGCGCAATAGAGCGATCATCCCGTCCTGAATGACTTCGGTGTACGAAGTCAAATTTTCAAAGCTCGCTTCCAGCAGCCCAAACAGGACGGCGTTTGCGATGTTCCCCACCCCCGATTGCAGCGGCAACAGCGAGGGCGGAATTCGTCCCTTCTGCACCTCCCAGCCCAGAAAATCCAAAATATGTCCCGCAATCAATCGCGAGGTAATGTCAGGCGCTTTGAATGAACTATTGCGGTCCGGTGAATCGGTGAGCACCACCGCGGCCACCTTGTCCAGCGGCACGTGAAGATAAGGTGTGCCAATCCTTTGCCCCGGCGAAATCAACGGGATGGGTTTCCGGTTCGGCGGCGGTTCGAGCCCATAATAAATGTCGTGCATGCCCTCTAGCTCCGCTGGCTGCCGGGCGTTCACCTCGACAATCACCTTTTCGGCCTGCTCGATCCACGTCCGGTTGTTGCCCACCGACGAACTGGGAACCAGCCGCCCGTCTTCGAGAATCGCCGTAACCTCGATCAGCGCCCAATCCATTTTGCCGAGGAACCCATACTCCACATATTGCGCAACCTGACCGAGATGTATGTCCATGTACTCCATCTCGCCCGCATTAATTCTTTTGCGCGTCTCGGGATCCGATTGATAAGGGAGTCGAAGTTGTATGCCTCCGGCTTTAGCCAGCGCGCCGTCTAACTCAGGCCCGGTCGATGCGCCGGTGAATATGCTGACTTGAGCCTTTTCACCGCGCAGGTTTGCGTCGGAGATGCGGCGTGCCAGCGCCAGCGGGACGGCCTTCGGATAACCGGCGCCGGTGAATCCACTCATACCGATGCGAGTGCCGAAGTTGATGAGAGCTGCCGCTTCGTCGGCGCTCATGATGCGGGATGACAGATTCGAGTCCAAGACGCGAGAACTAAGCGAACTAAGGGTGGCCATAGTGTTCCTCACTGCGCCACAGTTGGCGGAGGATCAATTTTTCCATGAGTGCCCACGCCACAATGTGACCCTAGTCACCTGAGGAGGTGACGCGTCACATGCTTCCGACACCACATTCTGATGACACATCCGCGACGATTCGCTTTGTGTTCGCTGCCTATGCGGCCAGCGTCGACCGTGTTCCCACCCCGAATAGCGACTCGCCATCCGTCACGAATTTCAAGATATAATTAGGGGGTACGTCAATGATTTCTGGCCGCATCGGAGACGCGTTCGCCACTCTCGCAGTAATCTGCGTTCTAAGTATTTTTCTCTTTCCGGCCATGCAGGGTCCATACTCCGCAGTCCACGGACCGGCTTCGGCGCTTCTGGCCATGCGAGCGGCGGCGAAAGTGCGGAGCGCCATTGCGCAGGCCGCATCACGATCTCTCGGCGCCCTGACCTCGGCTCTCACCGTTCTCTGCCAGGTAATCGCCGCTGAGACCGGCCTCTGCATATTCACTGTCGCTGACCGTAGCGCCGTGCTCCGCTGCTGATTCTGCTCACCCATCCGTCTAAGAATCTCTCAACCTTGACGTTCTCGCGAGAGGGCTTTGTCCCGCTATTCCTCTCGCGCATCGCCGAGGCTGTCTTGACGATCTTCGCGGACAGCGAAGCCAACATTCTTCCAATTCCTATTTGAGGAGGGCTAAAACCCATGACACCTGAAAAGATCAAGAAACTCGCACTGCTGGCGACATTAGCAGCCTCGTTGTCACTTGCCGGATGCGCCAAGAAATCCGCCAAAGTGACGCCGCCACCTCCACCAGCGCCCGCGCCGACCGCGCCCACAGCCACTCTCGCCGCCAACCCCAGCGTAGTGGAGGCGGGACAATCGTCCACTCTGACGTGGCAAACCACTAACGCGACCGAAATTACCATCGCTGGCGTTGGCACGCTTCCTGCCTCCGGCTCTCGCTCGGTCACGCCCAATACATCCACCACGTACAGTCTTACCGCCAAAGGCCCAGGAGGAACTGGCGACGCCTCGGCCCGCGTAACTGTAAACGTTCCAGTCGCCAACTCCACGCAGCTGACCGACGAGGAGTTGTTCGCGAGAAACGTCAAAGATATTTTCTTCGACTATGACAAAGCCAACCTTCGCTCTGACGATGCGCCGGTCGTCCAGAACGACGAAGCTTTCCTGGTCGAGCATTCGAATGTCAAAGTGCTCGTCGAAGGCCACTGCGACGATCGCGGCTCCGAGGAATACAACATCGCCCTCGGCGCCAGCCGCGCCGAATCGGCGAAACAAGCGTTGGTGCAGCAGGGCGTCTCTGCCGAACGTATTCGTACCGTCAGCTACGGAAAAGAAAAACCTTTCTGTACCGGCGACAACGAACAGTGTTGGCAGCAAAATCGAGTGGACCACTTCGCATTCGACCGCTAACCAACTCTCCCTGGGAGGGTGACTCCGTATGAGCCACCCTCCAAATTCAGTAGCGTATCCTTCAAGCAGAAACTTCAAAGCATGCTTTTCGAAAGTATGAGCATCGAAGGTATGACCATCGAACTATGTTCCTCAACTCATGACTGAAAGCGCCGCGACCGCCGAAAGCGTTGGGTGGAGGAACAAACTGCTCCGCCATATCGCCGACCTCCGGCAGCGGGAAGGACAAGTCTTCCTCGTTCTGGCACTGGTCATCGGCGCCATGACCGGTATGGCGGTTGTCGCCTTCATCCTGCTGACGGAGCGACTGGGAATGCGCCTCTATCCCGTCGGCGGAGCTCCCTGGCGCCGTCTGCTCTTTCCCGTAGCGGGATCGCTCGGGATTGGCTACCTGCTCTACCGCTACTTTCCCAACGCGCGCGGCAGCGGCGTGCCACAAACCAAGGCCGCGCTATTCGCCAGCGAAGGACGGATCACCCTGCGCACCGTCTTCGGCAAATTTTTCTGCACTTCGGCTACGCTTGCCAGCGGCATCCCGCTCGGCCGTGAAGGGCCATCCGTGCAAGTGGGTGCCGGAATCGGTTCCGTGCTCGGCCGCTTCCTCGGACTGCGCACCGAGCAGGTCAAGAAACTCATTCCCGTGGGTGCGGCAGCGGCCATCGCAGCCGCCTTCAACACGCCGCTAGCCGCCGTCCTCTTTTCGCTCGAGGAAATCACCGGCGATCTTTACGCACCCGTGATGGGCGCCGTTGTACTCGCTTCCGCAACAGCGTGGATGGTGCTGCGCGTGTTTCTCGGCGATCATCCTCTCTTTAAAGTTCCGCAATATCAGCTCATTCATCCCGCCGAGTTCGCGGTCTACGCAGTGCTCGGCGTGGCCGGCGGAGTCGTGTCGGCGATCTTCACCAAACTCCTTCTCGCTATCCGCGCGCGCTTTCTCCGCCTCCCGCGCAACACAGTCTGGTTTCAACCCGTAGCCGGAGGGCTGCTCGTCGGCATCATGGGGTGGTTCGTGCCGCAAGTTCTTGGTGTCGGCTACGGATATGTTGGCGACGCGCTGAACGGAAGAATGGCCTTCCAGTTAATGTTGCTGTTAGTCGTTCTAAAACTCATCGCCGTCACCACTAGTTATGCGACGGGCAATGCCGGCGGCATTTTCGGCCCGTCCTTATTCATCGGCGCGATGCTAGGCGGAGTGGTTGGAACCATGGCCCATCACCTATTCCCCGCCTACACTGCTAGCGCCGGCGCCTACGCTCTGGTTGGCATGGGCGCGGTTTTCGCCGGAGTCGTCCGCACTCCCATGACGTCAGTGCTTATGATCTTTGAGATGACGCAGGATTACGCGGTCATCGTCCCGCTGATGATTGCGAATCTCATCAGCCTCTTCATTGCTTCGCAATTGCAGCATGAACCAATCTACGAAGGGCTGGCGCTGCAGGACGGCATTCATCTACCTTCCGCGGGCGCGCGGCAAAGATCCGGTCAGCACCAGGTCGTCAGAGTTATGCAAAGTGCGAGCCAGTTGCTGTCTGCGGAAATCACGGTTCGGGACGCGCTAGAGCAGGTTCGCTCAAGCAAAGTTCGAAGCTGGGTAGTGACGGATCAGAGAGGCGTGGAAGGCGTCATTAATCTGGCGCAACTAGAGAAAGCTGCCGCCGAAGATGCGGGCAAAAAAGTCGGCGAGTTGGTGGACCCGCTCGTCTTCCCCCACGTCCACGCCGACCAGAGCCTCGATCTAGCCCTGGAGCGCATGGGGGCCAATCAAGTTGAGATCCTGCCCGTGGTGAACCGCGGCAATGTCCACAAGTTGGAAGGCATGGTCACACTGAACGATGTGCTCGACGCCTACGGGGTAAATCGAGCGTAAGCGTGGACGGATGGATCCTCGCCCCCAGATTTATACCTCGGCCCTTCAACTAAGCGAAGTTTGGCTCCACCATTCGCCGCCGAATCCAACTCCCGTCCATCCTCATCTATCCAGCATGAACGTTGACAACTTTTACATAGAACCTCTCTCGCATCCGCAACCGCTGAGCGAGAATTTGCCAGACGAGCCAATTCGCGCCACCGGCGAATCCAAGGATGCAAGCCTGCTCGACTCGTTTTCTCGAGCCGTCACCGCCGCCGTCGAAAGAGTAAGTCCGTCGGTGGTAAACGTAGAAGTGCATCATGCGGTAAAGCCGGGCCGCAACCGGTCAAACGAACGTCCAGACGAGCCTCGCGAACGCCGCGGAGGCGGCTCGGGCTTCGTCTTTACTCCCGATGGATTGATCCTAACCAACAGTCACGTCGTCCACGACGCAACACGGATCGAGGTCACACTGGCCGATGGCCGGCACGCCCCCGCGCACACGATAGGCGACGACCCCGCGACCGATCTTGCCGTCATTCGCACCGATGCTCCCGGATTGCAAGCCGTCGCGCTCGGCGATTCGCAGCAACTGCGTCCCGGCCAGATGGCGATCGCCATCGGCAATCCCTACGGCTTTCAGTCGACGGTCACGGCCGGCGTAATCAGCGCGCTGGGGCGTTCTCTGCGTTCGTACTCGGGTCGCCTGATCGAAGACGTGATTCAAACCGACGCCGCTCTGAATCCGGGAAATTCCGGCGGCCCGCTCGTCGACTCGCGCGGCTACGTAATTGGCGTCAATACCGCAACCATTCTGCCCGCACAGGGAATCTGTTTCGCCATTGGAATCAACACCGCGAAATTCGTTGCCAGCCGTCTGCTCCGCGACGGACGCATTCGCCGCAGCTACATCGGCGTCTCGGCGCAGACGGTCCCGATTCATCGCCGCGTGGTGCGCTTCTATTCGCTCCTGCGCGAAACCGGCGTGGTCGTAGTTGGAATTGAAGACCACAGCCCAGCCCGAAGCGCGGGCCTGCGCGAAGGCGACGTGATCGTGGCCCTCGACGACAAACCAGTGGCCGGAGTCGATGACCTGCATCGTCTGTTGACCGATGCCCAAGTAGGCGCGAGGTGCGCGCTGACGGTGATTCGCCACACGGAGAGGCTGGCGCTAACCATCATTCCGGAAGAAGCGCAGTAACCCTAAATCGCAGCCATGAGAAAGAAT
>JBEKXO010000181.1:0-9335 GCA_049511995.1 Terriglobales bacterium | reverse complement strand
ACGCCGGCGTAGTAGTGGCCGTTTCTGAAGTAGGTACGCGAATAATAGGCGTGGCCGCCAAAATTGCGGTAGGGACGCTGCACGTATCCGCCATGCGCGCCAATGTTCACCACGCGCGCTCCGTTGTGCATGCCGACCACCGTGCGCCCGCCGTGCAGGCCATTACTAATGTGCATGCCGCCGCGGTCGATCGATCGAATTTGTCCGTTGGAACGGACGCTCGCGGAACCACCTCCGCGCAGCGAAACGCTCCTGGTTCCCGCGGGAGTATGACCGCCGCCGCCCGCGCGGCCGCCTGCCGCACCCGCGTGGCCGCCCGCTGCACCCGCGCGGCCGCCTGCTGCTGCGTGCCCACCTTCGGCTGCGTGGCCACCCGCTGCCGCGTGCCCGCCGCCTTGCGCCGCGTGCCCGCCTTCGGCCGTGTGTCCGCCCGCTGCTGCGTGCCCACCTTCGGCCGCGTGGCCACCCGCTGCCGCGTGCCCGCCGCCTTGCGCCGCGTGCCCGCCTTCGGCTGCGTGGCCACCCGCTGCGGCGTGCCCACCTTGCGCCGCGTGGCCGCCACCTTGCGCTGCGTGGCCGCCACCCTGCGCTGCGTGGCCGCCACCCTGCGCTGCGTGGCCGCCTCCGCCGCCCTTTGCTGGGGCCGCGTGGGCCGCAGGCTTGTTCGCACCACCCGATTTGTGCTCCTCCTGCTTAGGAGGACCGCCAGCCGAAGCCACTGCGGTCACGGTGAGAAGAACCACTAAGAGGGACCACTTCGGCACGATGCATGTCCTTAGGCTACGCAGATTCATTTTTGTTACTCCTCCGATGCTACTTCCCCGAAAGATACAAAGCTCGTGTTCACAAACCCGCTGGCTGGAAATAAGTTTCGTCCCGTCAGCAACTTTCCGGGGCGGTGGGAAATTCTTGTCCACGACAACGACTGCCCGTGGTAAATGTGGAAACATGAAATTCCACACAGAATACCTGACCTTACACACAAAAACCAAGCGCGCCTATGTTCATCTGACTCCGCAGGTCGAGAGCGCGCTCAAAAAGTCCGGAATCAAAGATGGGATGATCCTCGTCTCCGCCATGCACATCACTGCCGGAGTCTATGTCAACGACAATGAAAGCGGGCTGATCAAAGACATTGACCAGTGGCTGGAGACCCTCGCTCCCTTCCGCCAAAACTACCAGCACCACCAGACCGGCGAAGACAATGGAGACGCCCACCTCAAATCGCTCATCATCCACCACGAAGTCATCGTCCCCGTCACAAACGGCAAACTCGACTTCGGCCCCTGGCAACAGATTTTCTACGCCGAGTTCGATGGCCAGCGCGACAAGAGGGTCATCATCAAAGTCATCGGCGAATGAGAAATTTGATTTATCCTCAGGATCACACCGCTGCGCTGTTTGCGCGATAGCTGATAACGTGACCTACTACTCGGAGCCAGATAACATGAGCGAAGAACTCAACGAATTGCAGGAACATGCCGAACATGGCCGCGAGCATCCCGATCTTGCGCCGGTCACCCTCACGATGGCGGTGCTGGCGGTCCTCGTGGCGACCGCGTCGCTGCTCGGCCATCGCACACATACCGAAGAAATCATCCTGCAAAATAAGGTTACCGATCAGTGGGCTTATTATCAGGCCAAGAATATCCGCCGCCACACCGACGAACTGTTCGCCGATATGACAACCGTCATGGCTACCAAAGACGCAGACGCTGCCGGCAAGCTGCACGAAAAATACAAAGCTGAAGCCGACCGTTATAAAGAAGAGCAGAAGGAACTGGACAAAGAGGCGCGCACGACCGAGAACGAAACCGAACGCGCCCGTCGCAAAGCCGACCGCTTCGACCTCTCGGAAGTCTTCCTCGAGATCGCGCTGGTCATCACTTCCATTACGCTGCTCTCCGGCCGTCGAATATTCTGGCACCTCGGGCTGTTGATGGCGACCGGGGGAGTCGTGCTGGCCGCGTCGGCCTGGTTGGTGCACTGACTTAATTCTTCACGTCAACAGGTTCGGTGATCTTCTTCGGTGATCTCCTGGCTCGCCAGCCATGACGACCATCCGTCGGTCGTGACTGCTCTCCGTCGGCACAACTCCTGGTGCATAAATTCGAGGCGCCGCTTACCTTCCCTAAATTACTGCAACGACAAGTCAAGCAATTTTTAATTAGGTTCGCGACAGTTCGGCCTTTTGGTTGCGGTGTCCGTAGGGCTCTCTGGCCAAAACTCCACAAGAAAAGACTGGACCCAGCCTATGCTGCAAAAATGCGCCAACCCAACTTGCGCCGTTCCGTTCCTTTCGATGCATGAAGGCAAACTGTTCCTGGCGGAAACCTCTTCTTCTTCTGACTCCTCTCCTTTCGACGGTAATCGACGGAAGCTGCGGCGGCGGGAACATTTCTGGCTATGCGATGCCTGCGCGGCTCATTTCACGCTGCGTTTCGATCCCACGCAGGGGATGTTGACCGTCCCGCTTAACGCGCACCCCAGGCTGCGTTTCCTCGGGCGTGCCACAGCGAACGGTTATTAATCGCATGGGAAAGCTTTTGGATTACCCAATTGCAAAGCGATCGTCTTGTTGCGTTTGCGGCATCGACATGTTTCGCCACAAAGGATGGTTTCTGGTGGTGGAGAACCGCTGGCTCGACCGCCTCAAGATTCTTTCCTGGCACTCGTCGCTCGCCGTCCAAAAAGGCATGCGAAGCGTATGTTGCCAGCAGCATCTCAAAAGCCTTATTGGGCACTGGCTGAACCAGGCCAGTCTTCGTCTTCCTCCCACTTACGACCCGCCACTGCCGATTGGCAGCGATCCGAAGCTGGCCGATGTCGATCTCGGGTCTGACGCGGTGGGTCGCCTGCTCGGCGAGCTGGCCGTCCACCGCGAGTCGTTCTCGCGCGTCTGGTCCGGCTCTGCCGCCGCACTCGAGTGCATTGTCGACGCCCTACTCACTATCGGAGATGAAAATCAACCGCATGCCCTCGAATTTCATCTTTCCGATGCCACTCGGTCCACGCACGGACTGTCGTTTCACTAAGGCGCTGGCAGAGTCTAGCTCTGCCAGCGCTCCCTCCATAGTTGCCAGTCTTTTTCCATGGCGTCGGCCATTTTCTCCGCTGCGTTGACCAACCAGTTCGCCTTTCGACCGCGCACGTCCTTCAGGATCGCCTTCCGCTTCTCTTCCGTGCCGACATGAATATTCGCCGTCTCGCGCCCCATCGCCTCGAGCAGCCGACACTCCCCGCGGCTGGTGCCAAGCGCCTCCAGTTCAATCCGCGAGCAGTGCGGTGAGAGGCGGCGCACGATCCAGTGCCCCCGCAACTGAACGTAGGGGTCGAGAGATCGCACCGCCCGCCGCAGAATGGCTTGGTAGAAAATTTCGGCCGGCACCCGGTCCGGATGCAGCCATTGCAATGCCGACGCGGTCAATGCCTTGCCCTCTCGCGCTACGCGTCCGCCCTTCCACTCCGCGATCGCGACCAGCCGCACGCGACCTAGACTTCCCATTCCGGCTCTGCGCCGCGCCAGCCGGTATGGGATCCCTCGCTCCGGCAGTAGGTGCTCGATCGCCTCGCGGGCGCTCACCGGTATCTCTCCCTTCACCGTCGGCAGCCGATCCATCTTCGCCCAAAACACCTCGGGATCCCGCAGTTTACTCTCGGCAATCGCGCGCAGCCAAATGTGCCTTTCGCCCAGGATAAACGGAAGGCCGCCCTCCTCCATGCCGCGCTCGTATCCCTCTAAGATCGCCTCCGCCGATTCCTTCGGCTTCATGGTCAGATGCTCCTCGCGTGCCGCTAATAATGCGCTCGTCGCCAGCCGCACCAGGTCCATGGTGTAGGGAAACAAGCACGCTTCATCAAAGTCGTTAATGCCCCACACCAGGCGCCCATCGGTGTCGCGCCAGGTGCCGAAATTCTCGACATGAAGATCGCCAACCGAGAGAATGTGCGGCACGCGGTCGAGGTTCTCACACACCTCCGGCCACACCTGCGCCCAGCGATAGAACGTTCCGCGAAAGAAGGGAAAAAGAGCCGCCGCCATCTGCTGATGCTTAAAGAGCAGATCCGGTTCGACGATGCGGATCCGCAGCCGCAGCCAGTCCTCATACTTCTTTGTAGCCTTAACGATATTCATGATGGGCTAACGATAACGGATTGCAACGATAAGAAGATAGTCACGCGCTGTCAAGGTAAAGAACCGTCGGTCGGGCGGGAGCGTTTTTGCCACAAAGGACACCAAGTATCACGAAGGCCTCCAGTTTCAAATTCCCTTCGTGATACTTGGTGTCCTTTGTGGTAGTGCCTTTTGCTCGAACTGATTGCGCAACTCACCGCGCCCGCATCCAAAAACTGCTGAGAAATTCCGGCGCCAGCACTAGAATGTATTCATGTATCACTACAATCCATCGACCGCCCTCGAAGAGCTTGCCGAAGAAGCGACTCTGCCCAATCCCGTCCACGTGCGCGATATGATGCTGCGGCGGAAGCTTAGCGCCGATCAATCGCTCGAACTGAACCGGATTTTTCTGGAATACCAGAAATTTTTCGGCGAAGCGCAGAAACTGGGCAAGACGATTCTTCAGCGCCTGGCAGCCTGACCTTCTGGCGCACTGCGAACCTTTAAAGCATCCGAGACATCCCTTGTCTCCAAAACTCTCATCTGATGGCCGCCGCATTTTGCGGCTGCAACTAATTTAGGTCGAGGAGAGTTTGCCGATGCCCAGCGAAAACAATAGCGCCCAGCCGCCCGAGGATCAGGAACAGCCCAGCCGCAAGAAAGAAAACAACCCCTTCAGCGAACAGGAAAAACACGGCCCCGGTGCCGACGGCCGTTCGCCAGGAAGCGCCGAGGAGTATCAGGGCGATCCGTCGGTGCAGCGGCGCGCTCCGGGGATTGAAGATGACACGCGGGAGGACGAGCGGCGGTCGGCATAGGGCGATAATCCATCCGATCGAACTCACTTCCCGCGGAATTCTGTCTCGCTTAGGCGCGGTGCAGGCGTAGCGGCAGCACGGACGCGTAATTCTGAAAATCCTCGTCGGTGGTGAAAATTGTCCAGTCGCGTCGATGCGCGGCGGCGCAGATGAGAAAGTCGACCGCCGATCCGGCGATACCTTTGGAGCGGCATCGATTGCTCACGTGAGCCGCATGTTCGTAGTCCGCGAGTTCGAGCGGATTCTCCGGGAAGGCCCGCAGGTAGTCACGCAGCTTGCGAAACTGCGCCTCTTCGCGAAGGCCGGAAAGCAGTTCCTGGCGGATCGGCCCTAACAACTGCACTCGCCCTTCGCGAATTAGTTCTGCAAGCGCTTGCGTGAGTTGGCGATCTGGAGGGCTGAGATTCTCGGGGCGCCGCCGCAAGGCCAGTGACCATACGGGAGTATCCACCAGCACCATCACGAGCTGCGACTCTTGGTTTTCCTATCGCGCACATGCCGCTGTCGCTCGGCCTTGTAGTTGTAACCGGGATCGACGGAGAACGTGCCGAATGCTTCCAGGATGCGGACCTGCCTTCGCCTGCGCACATACTCATCGAGCGCAGCATTGACCGCTTCTTTCTTGGTCCTGTGCTTACCCACCTGGCGCGCTTCTTCGATGAGATGGTCGTCCAATGCAAGGTTGGTAGACATGTGTAGATTATCACACATTATGATGTGTAATGTCACCGGGTTGAAGCCGTTCGAGGGGCAGCCTTCTCAGGATTTGACTATGAGTATTAATATGTATACGATGAATATGAATAATTCAAAAAATCGAGGAGCCCAATGCCAAGCGCAAGAGTCGCCGCACTTACAAGGGAAGAGATTGCCGCAACTGCAAAACGGTTTCGTTGGAGCCGCCAGATGCCAAAGTGGAGCGTGATTGTGGAGGGGCGGGAATTGCCTGCGAGGCCCCTTATTCTGGAGGCCGCCGGAGTTCCTCCGAATGATCCCACTAACTCGCACCAAGCGGTCGCGATTTTGAAAGATCGAGGATTTGACGTTCGTTATGAAGGCAAGACTCTTCAGGATGAAAACAAGAACGACGGGTTGCAGCCGGTGACCGATGAGTTCATTCGCAGCCTTCGCGGGTGTTGCAAGGGTGAAAACTCCCTCGTCGATGCTCGGGACCGCGAGCACAGAATAGAAAAACAACGGATCGCGCATGGCTAGGACTTATGTCCTCGATGCGAGCGCGGTGCTGGATTTCTTGGAAGACGGTCCGGGCGCGGAACGAATGGAATGGCTTTTAAAGGAAGCTGTCCATCGAGCCACTCGTTTGCTGATATCGGTTGCGAACTGGGGAGAAGTTTTCTATCACCAGTGGCAGGACCGCGGCGAAGAAACGGCGCGACGTACCATGGGAGGATTGTCGCGCCTGCCACTTGAAGTGTTACCTGTTGATCTGGCTCAGGTCATGAAAGCCGGGGAACTCAAGGCTGTCCACAAAATCCCGTATGTAGATTGCATCGCCGCAGCGCTCGCGATTTTTCAGAAGGCTACTCTCGTCACCTCTGACCGAGACTTCGAAAAGCTCGGACGGAATTTCCCTGTGTTATGGATCAACCGTCCGTGAATCATCACCCGGGCGAATGCTAGAATTTCGCGAATGCCCAAGCCTTCCGCCGCCGCTCGCGCCCGCAAGATCAAACTGATTCTCTTTGACGTGGATGGCGTGCTCACCGACGGCACGATCTGGATTTTCCCCGCGCCCGGCAGTACGCAACCCGGCGCTCCGCCGAGCGCATTGGAGCGCTCTGCTCCCGGCTTCTCTCGCCAGGAAGGTCAGACCACCATGATCGAAGCCAAAGGCTTCCACGCCCATGACGGCACCGCCATTTCGCTGGCGCGGCAGGCGGGCATTAAAACCGGAATCATCACCAAGCGTGTGTCCGAGACCGTTGCCCTGCGCGCACAGGCTTTAAGAATGGATCACATCCACCAGGGCGTGCAGGACAAAGCTGGAATGCTGGCGGAGATTCTGAAGAGAGACGGAATTACCGCAGCCGAAGCCGCTTTCGTAGGCGATGACGTGATCGATCTACCGGCGATGCGCATGTGCGGTCTCGCCATTGCGGTGAGGAACGCGCGTCCCGAAGTGAAGGCCGAAGCTCATTGGACTACGCCAAACGGCGGAGGCGCCGGGGCGGCCCGCGACGCGGTCGAGTACATCCTGAAGGCGCAAGGAAAGTGGAAGCGTGCGGTTGAAGACTATATTGCGAAGGGGTAGAAGACGAGCCGAAGCCTCAGATCAGATGAAATCGCCCACCGGTTGCCGGTTTGGGGCGTGCTCGGGTTTAGCAACCGGTGGGCGGTCGTTCTCCTTACTCACCCTGTCGTTTTCAGGAGCAATGCTGCCTCAAACCCACCGCCGCAGGGAAAGTTTCGCGAGACAATAATTTTTTTACTTTTTTCTAACTCGTTCGCCGAACGCCACTTAATCGGAAATCGCCAAGGTCTTCGCCGACATCAACTCGGTAAAGCGCGGATCTTTGCGCAGAGTCGCGAATTCGGTGTCCTTATACACGGCCTTGATGCCCGTGTAACCCTCTTCCATGGCCTTCTTCAGGTAGTGCAGCGAGCGGTCGGTCTCGCCGGTGCGGGCATAAAGCCTAGCCAGAACATAGTCGTAATGGGCGCGATCTTCGGGCGAAGGAAGCTTCGCCTGCAATCCGGCATGCGAGCTATGATCGAATATTTCTGGATCCAGGCCTACGGCGCTCTCATAACAACGGATCGCCTTCTCAAACTCCTTTTTGCCAAAATAGGCGGTGCCCATATTGCTGTAGAAGGAAGCGGCGTCGTTCTTTAGCGCGATCGCCTTCTCATATTGCTTGATGGCGGCGTTGAAGTTGTGAACAGCATAGTAGGTGACGCCGAGATTGTTGTAGGCGTCAGCATGGTCGCGATCGGCGTGGATGGCGCGCTCGAAGGTTTTCCTCGCCTGTTTATAGCGCTGCATCATCAGCTGGCAAATGCCGATCTTATTGATTAGACTGGCGTTGCCGCCCAGGCTCCTGAGGGCGGCCTGGTAATAGTCCACGGCATCGAGATAGTTCTTCTCCGTGCGCAGCTCGTCGCCACGCCGCTCAAGCTCCTCCGGCGAGGCCTGCGCCGGAGGGGGCGCCACGCGGTGCAGCGGCGGCGGGCCAACTTCGACCTGTTCTGAGCTCTGAGCTTGAAGTGGGAGAACGAGAAGACAGGCGAGAGGAACTAATAGAGAGCTGACGCGGATCCAGGAAAACATATCCCACCCCCGGCCGTACCTACAAAACTACAGAGATTCAGGGCATTTCGGAGAAGGACGCGGCTTGGCAACCAACCCCGTAAAGCCCGAACCACAAAGGACACAAAGTGTCACGAAGGCTTTTCGTCTCAGGCGTTTCCTTCGTGTGCCTTCGCAGCCCCTGGTGGTTAATGACCTTGCAAATGGCCCGCTACCCACTTAGCGGGCGCCACAACGTTGTCTGCACGTCTGAGGCCGTGAAAAGAGAGAGTCTCCGCCGCACTATCGCTATTGCGGCGGTAGGCCGCTGTCACTCCCCTTAGGCGGCGAAGGTGCGGGCGCGGGTTTGTCATTCTTATCTTTATCCTTGTCCTTGTCCGAAGAGGCGCCATCACCCCGGAACACGCCCACAATCTTGCCAAAGAGACTCTTCTTTTTCTGGGCCTCTTCCTCTGTTGATGATTGGACACCGCCGGCAGGCTGAAGGTTCCCGCCGCTGGTAGTAGGCGGCGGTAGCGCCTTTTCTGAGTTTCCGCCGAAGATACGGGAGAAGAAGCCCTTTACTCCAGTACTCTGATCGCAAGTGTCATGCGGTTCGGTGCCGGCAACGAAGGCAATTGTGTAATCGTCGGGGCAGGTAGGAGTGGCCAGGCGGTTGGTGATTTTGTCGAGCTGGACGTCCACCACACCTTGCGGCTGCGTGAAAGGCTTGACGTCCTCATACTGGGGCAGAGCCACAGCCTTTTTCATGAACTCGGCCCAAATGGGTGCTGCGGTCTGCGCCCCGCTCAGGCGTAGGTCGCTGTAATCGTCATATCCGACCCATATGATGCAGAGCAGATTGCTCGTGTATCCCGCGAACCAGCCATCGTGCGAACTGCCGGTCTTGCCCGCCGCAGGAGCGGTAAATCCGCGGCTGCGGACGCCATAGGCGGTGCCGAAATTCATGACGCCTTCGAGCATGTTGGTCATGACGAAGGCAACGCGCGGATCGAGCACCTGCGCTTTGGTGGTACCGAAATTCGTGATGACGTCGCCTGCGTTATTTCGCACCGAATTGACGAACACGGGCGAAAGCCGCACGCCGCCATTGGCAAACGTTGTATAGGCCGCCGTCATATCGACAGGGGTC
>JBEKXO010000180.1:0-9345 GCA_049511995.1 Terriglobales bacterium | reverse complement strand
AAAGCGATTGACTACGGGCTGCAAGTTGCGCGGGGGCTGGCGGCGGCGCATGAAAAGGGAATCGTCCATCGCGACCTGAAGCCGGAAAATTTATTCGTCACCAACGATGAGCGGGTGAAGATTCTCGACTTTGGCTTGGCGAAGCTGACGCGGCCGGAAGGCGATGCAGGCGAGGACGCGCCTACGGTACAGGTCAATGTTAATACCGAACCCGGACAGATTATGGGGACGGTTGGCTACATGTCGCCGGAGCAGGTTCGCGGCAAGCCGGCCGATCATCGCTCTGACATTTTTGCTTTTGGCTCGATCTTGTACGAGATGCTTTCGGGACAACCGGCGTTTCGTGGAGAAAGTCCGGCGGATACGATGAGCGCGATTCTGAAAGAGGAGCCGGCGGAACTTTCGGAAACGGCGCGGAATGTTCCTCCTGCGCTGGAGCGGATGGTGTTGCATTGTCTGGAGAAGAATCCGGCGCAGCGCTTTCAATCGGCGGGAGACCTGGCATTCAATTTGGAAGCGCTGACGGATATTTCCGTACTTGGATCGGTGGCCGACAGGACGGGCGCGCAGCCGGCGCTTGCATCGACCGGAAGCGCAGAGCGGGTAGCAGAGCCGCCAGCGCGGGAAAAAGAACTATCGTCGCGGAGCAAACTGCGGGAATTGGCTGGCGCGCTGGTGCTCGCTGGCTTGATGCTTGGGGTGGGCTGGTGGTGGGGCCGAGGCAGTGGGCGAACTACTCTGCCGGAGTATCAGCCGATTACGTTTCGCACAGGCTCGATCGGGAATGCGCGCTTTACGCCCGACGGCAGCATTGTCTATAGCGCTTCGTGGGACGGCGGCGAAAGCCAGTTGTATGTGGGGCGCGCGGACGACCCAGGTGCGCGAGACCTGGGAGTGAAAGACGCGGAGCTGCTGTCGATCTCGAAGAGCGGCGAGCTGGCAGTGCGGCTGCACTCTGTAAATCTCGGCGGATTTGAGCAGATTGGCACGCTGGCGCGGCTTCCGATGAGCGGAGGAACTCCGCGAGAAGTGCTGGATAACGTTGAGGACGCAGACTGGGCGGCGGACGGCGAGAGCATGGCTGTGGTCCGATACGTACCCGAAAATCAGCATTGGAGATTGGAATATCCGATTGGGAAGGTACTGGTCGACGGGGCGAATTGGATCAGCCATCCGAAGTTGTCGCCGGACGGAAAGTGGGTAGCATTTGCCGACCATCAGAACGCGGTGGGCGACGATGAGGGAGCGGTCGCGGTCATCCCCTCGGACGGTGGCAACAATAATAAGGAGAGAATACTTACTCCGGTGTGGACATCGCTGGAGGGAATCCTATGGTCTCCCGCTGGCCATGAGATCTGGTTTACGTCTACCGGGGCCGGACCCGCGTTAAACCCGCGCGCGGTGACGCTGTCGGGCAAAGTTCGATCCATTACTAATGTGCCGGGAGGAATGTGGCTGCAAGATTGGCGCAACGAAATGACGCTGGTGGTGGCGCATCGCCGGCGCATAGGGATTCGCGGGGTGTCACCTGGGGGGAAAGAGGAGCGCGAACTGGGGTGGCTCGACTGGTCGATTCTGGGCGACCTCAGCCGGGATGGCCGGAAGATATTGTTCGAGGAGACGGGCGAGGGGGCCGGACCGAATTACGCGGTGTTTGTGCGCGACAGTGATGGATCTCCGCCGGTGCGAATCGGCGAAGGGGTGGGCCTGGCGATTTCTCCCGATGGCAAGTGGGTGGTTACGCAACCGGCGAAGGGTGGTCCGCTTCGGCTGGTGCCGACAGGGGTGGGCGAAGCCCGGCAGTTGACGCACGACCACGTGACCTACCACAAAGTGCGATGGCTGGCGGGCGGGAAGGAATTGCTGGCGAGCGGAGTCGAGGCGGGGCACGGGGCGCGCGATTACCTGATTGCGGTGAGCAACGGCGATTCGAGGGCAATTACTCCGGAGAACGTTGTGGGCGTGGTGCCATCGCCGGACGGCCGAAGCACGGCGGTGATGGGCCCGGATGGGAAGTGGGGAATATGGCAGATCGAACCTGCCAAGACGGGCGAGGGAAACGGTCTGCGGCTAATTCCGGGCCTGGATTCGAACTTCCACGTGAAATGGTCGCCGGATGGGGCCTCGCTTCTGGCAATTCCGGCCCGGCAGAGCGGTAAGACTGGGAGCGTTTATCACGTGAACACGGTTACGGGAAAGATGGAGTTAGTAAGAACGATTGGCGAGGGCTTGGCCGCGGGTGCTGTGAGCATCGGTGCTTCCTATATGCTGGGCGATGGCGGCGCGTACGCCTATCCCTACGTACAAACGCTGTCGCAGGTGTATGTGGTGAGGGGGATGAAGTAAGAGAAGTCCTGCACGCTAAAATGGATGGCTATGAGGAAACGTTGTTCGATTGTTGGTGCAGCCATAAACATAATGGTCCTTCTCGCCGGGGTTGGTGTTGTAGGCTGCGCTTTTGCGCAGGACGATTATGAAGGTCCGATGTCAGACTTGCGGTTTGTGGTGGTGAAAGACTACAACGGCAAGCCGGTGCGGAATGCGGCGGTGGTGTTGCATCCGGTGAAAAAGAATGGGAAACAGGAACTGGGCGGGATGGAGTTGAAGACGGACAACGACGGGAAGACGAATATTGATGGGATTCCTTACGGTGTGCTGCGAGTGCAGGTGCTGGCATCCGGCTTTCAGACTTATGGGGAGGATTACGAGATCAACAAACCGGAAACGGAGATTACGGTGAAGTTGAAGCGTCCCAAGGGACAGTACACGACTGGGAACGGAGATACTAAGAAGGACGACACGAAAACGCCGGAGCAGAAGCCGCAATGATGATGACCGAGCTCACCTTCAGCGACAGGATGAAATAGCCATGAAAACAAAATTTGCGAACATGACGGCATTCATTGTGCTCGCGCTTGGAGTGCTGGCGTTCACGGGTGGTGAGTCGGCACGGGGCCAGGATGATGAAGGGCCGACGTCGAGTTTGCAGTTTTTGGTGGTGCGCGATACGGACGGCAAGCCGGTACGGAACGCCGAGGTGGTGCTGCATCCGGTGCAACGCAAGGGTAAGCAGGGGCAGGGAGAGATGGATCTGAAGACGGATGCGGACGGCAAGACCAGCGTCGACGGGATTCCTTACGGTGCGCTGCGGGTGCAGGTCATGGCGCCGCATTTTCAGACGTTTGGACAGGACTACGAGATCAACCAGCCGCAAATGCAAATCACGGTCAAGATGAAGCATCCGGGCGGGCAATATTCGACTTACGAGAATCATGGGGACGACAAGAAGCCGCAGTAGACGCGCGAATTGAGCAAATATGAACAGAGGAACAAACGCGCGGCTCGGGCACCGTTTATGAAGGTGACAGGGGCGGCCGAGTGGCCTACAATCTTTTGCCATGGCATTGCAAGAGCTAACCGTCGAGCGCTACGAAGGGGTGGCGCAGGATCAGCGCATTCTATTGCTGCGCGGTCCGATCACGGTGGAGACGGCTCCGCAGTTCGACCGAGCGGTGCATCACGAGGAGGCGGACACGATGATTCTCGACCTGTCGGATGTTCCCTACATTGACTCGGTGGGATTGGGGTCGCTGGTGGCGGCGTATGTGTCGCATCAGAAAAAAGGACATTGCCTAGTGCTGACCGGAGTGAAGCCGCGCGTGCGCAAGATTATGGAGATCACGAAGGTGACGGAATTCTTTGTGACCTTCGGCACGACCTGGGAAGCGGTAGAAGCGCTTGCCAATACTGGCACGGCGTGAATCGAAATCAGCGGCGCGCCATCTAAATCGCATTGCCCGTAGGCTCGCGCTGACATCATGAATCTTCTTTACCAATACTCCAAACATTACTGGAAGCTCTTTGTGGCCGCACTTTTGCTGGCCACGACCAACCAGGTATTTTCGCTGCTTGACCCTTTAATTTTTCGCCATGTCATCGACAGTTACGCCACTAAGTATCACCAATACACGCAAGCGCAGTTTATTCGCGGCGCAGGACTATTGGTGCTGGCGGCGATGGGAGTGGCGTTTGTTTCGCGCGTCGCCAAGAATTTTCAGGATTATTTCGTGAACGTAATTGTGCAGCGGTTGGGCGCGAAGATGTATTCGGACGGAATCCAGCATTCGCTGGATTTGCCTTATCAGGTTTTTGAAGATCAGCGTAGTGGCGAGACGCTGGGCAAACTGCAAAAGGTTCGGAGCGATGTGGAACGGTTTATCACCTCGGCCATCAACGTTCTTTTTATTTCGCTCATCGGCATAATCTTCGTGATGATTTATGCCTTCCGCGTGCATTGGTCGATCGCGCCCGCATTTTTACTCACCGTGCCGCTGCTGGGAGTGATCAGCTCCGTGCTCAGCAAACGGATCAAGAAGATGCAGAAAACCATCGTCGCGGAGACCACGGCGCTGGCGGGTTCGACGACGGAGTCGCTGCGCAATATCGAATTGGTGAAGAGCCTGGGGTTGGCGAATCAGGAAGTTGGGCGGCTCAACGGGATCACCAACAAGATTTTGAAACTTGAACTGAAGAAGGTGAAGTACCTGCGCAGTTTGAGTTTTGTGCAGGGGACGGCGGTCAACGCGCTGCGCTCCAGCATTTTATTTTTGATGCTCTATCTGATCTTCCGCCAGGAGATTACGATTGGGCAATTTTTTTCGTTGTGGATTTATTCGTTCTTCATCTTTGGGCCGCTGCAAGAGTTGGGCAACGTCATTAATATTTATCGCGAGACAGAAGTGTCGCTGCAAAATTTTCAGCAGATTCTCGATACACCGCGCGATCCGAAGCCAGCCAATCCGGAGCCGGTCGACGAACTGATGACTTTGCAATTTGACCGCGTCAGTTTTCAGCATCACAGTTCTGCGGTTTTGGCGTTGGATGAGATTGCCTTCAGCGCGGCTCGCGGCGACACGATTGCATTCGTTGGACCGTCGGGGGCGGGGAAGTCGACGCTGGTGAAACTGCTTGTCGGTTTATATGCGCCAAAGTTGGGCGAAATTCTTTACAACGGGATTCCGTCGCATCGCGTGGATCTCGATCTGCTGCGGGAAAAGATTGGATTTGTTACGCAGGACACGCAATTGTTTTCGGGATCGATCCGCGAGAACCTGCTGTTCGTGAATCCGGAGGCGACAGACGCGGAGTGCATGCAGGTTTTGCAGCAAGCGGCGGCGCATAGCTTGCTTTCGCGAGCGGATCGCGGATTGGATACTTTGATTGGCGAAGGCGGCGTAAAAGTGTCGGGCGGCGAGAAGCAGCGGCTGTCGATTGCGCGAGCGCTGTTGCGGCATCCGCAGTTGCTGGTGTTTGACGAAGCGACATCTTCGCTGGATTCGCTGACGGAAGAAGAGATCAGCCGAACGATTCGCGATGTGGCGACGAATCAGGAGGCGATTACGATTCTGATTGCGCATCGGTTATCGACGGTAATGCACGCCGACCGAATTTATGTGCTAGAGCGTGGACATATCGTTGAATTCGGACGGCACTCGGAACTGCTCGACCAGAAAGGCTTGTATTATGCGATGTGGCGTCAACAAGTGGGCGAGCGCGAGGCCGTGACGCAGGGAAAATAACCTCTCCGGGAAAAATCTTTCCGTCTCAGCCGGAGATTGACTCGATTGCCTGCACGATCTCGAAAGGCAGCGCGAGATCGCGACTGGCTAGGTCCTGTTTCATGTGTTCGGCACTCGAAGTGCCGGTTAGTGGCAAAATTCCGACGGCGCGCGCGAAACTGAAGACGATCTGAGCGGGCGTCGCCTCGGCGCTTGCAGCCAGACGTGCGATTAGAGGATGATGCACCACTTCCTGATTTGCGGTGAGAAGCGAAAATCCCTGATAGGCAATGTTGCGTTCGCGGCAAAACTGGCGAATGCCGCGATCCCAGCCGAGTCGCGCGTAACAGCGATTTTGAACATACGCGGGAAGTTCGGCGCCACTGGCCGCCAACTGCTCTAGATGGCCGAGAGAGACATTGCTTACGCCAAGTACACGAGTGCGCCCAGCATCGCGTTCGCGGCGCATCGCCTCCCATACTTCAGCATCTGCGTCGGTCCAATCGTAATTGGAGGCAGGGCCGTGGAGCACGTAGCTGTCGACGTAATCGGTTCCGAGATGCGCGAGCGAACTGGCCATCGATTGCGCGACCTGTACGGAAAGAGTCGCGGCCGGATCGTAGGGCAGGCGGTGATCCTGTCCGCGCTGATAGGTAAATTTTGTTTGCAGAAAAAGATTGTCGCGCGTGACGATTCCCGCGCGATACGCGGCGGCTAAGCCGTGACCTACTCCTTCCTCAAAGTAATGACGGCGCTGATTGGCCGTGTCGATGGCGCGGAAACCAGCGCGCAGCGCCAGTTCGACGAGGGCCGGCGTGCGATCTTCTTTCCACGCGGTGCCGTAGAGAAACGAGAGTTCTGTCATGTTTATGGTCACTTAATTTGACTGTTAAGAGCCTGGCTGCCAACTCATTCGGACAGAACGCGAATGGATGGGGCACCCTCTTTTTTCCTCTTTTCTCGCTGTCGATTATTCATGTGATCACAGGGGTATGGTTCATGCCTTTGGTGCCGAAGAGGCGGCGATAGCGTTCAATTTCGGAGGGCGCGCCCAGGGCTTTGGCGTAGTTGTCGGAGAGTTTCACGGCGGGCTTGCCTTCAACGGTGGACACTTTGCAGATCAGGCTGACGGGGTCGAAGTCGCTGCCGCCGGCGGGGTCGCATCCGCGAAAATCGTTGGTCAGTAGAGTTCCCCAGCCGGCGCTGAAACGAATGCGGCGGCCAGCGGTCCACTTCTTCGGATCAGGAAAATCGGCGGCGCTACGGAAAGCCTTGACGGTGGTGCCACTCGCGAGCGTTCCGCCAAAATAGGCGTGCAGGCCAAGGATGTCATCGACATCGAGCGAGTCGGAGACGATTAGGCGCTTGTCGCGCGGGTCGCGGCCGCGTGTCTTCAGCCACGTAATGTATTCATCGCCGCCGACATAAGGATCTTTGCTATCGATGCGCTGGCCGGTCCAATCGGCGACCCAATCGGGAGCGTTTTCGAGAAATTGAGTGGTGCCGAAAGTGTCGGGCAGCATGATGCGAAGTTCGCCATCATAGGTGCGCTGCCACAACTCGAGGACGAGATACTGCGAAGCTTTGAGCGCATCGTCATCGGGCGCGAGCGCGGCGATGACCATTGGAATTTCGTGTGCGTTGGTGCCGATGGCTTCCAGATCGTGTTTATGCGCGAGGAAGGCGTTCGAGGTTCCGGTGAATGCGGCGCCGAGGTTTTGGGCCATCGCGTTGACTACATATTCCTGCCAAAGAAAGCTATGGCGGCGGCGAGTTCCGAAGTCGGCCACGGCCAGGTCTGGAACGCCGCGCAGGCGCTCAATTTTTCCCCAGAGCTTGGTTTTTGCTCTCGCGTAAAGAATGTCGAGGCCGAACTCACTCAGCTTCTTCACGCCGGCGCGGGTCTTGAGTTCGTCGAGAATGGAGAGCACGTAGAGCTCCCACATGGTAGTTTCCGTCCACAGGCCGTCGAAGGTCAGAACAAACTGTCCATCCTCGATCGAGAGTTCGTAGTCCGACAAGCGGAAGTCGCGCTCGAGCCATTCAAGAAATGCGGGTTCAAATATTCCGCGGCGACCGTAGAAAGTGTTGCCCGCGAGCCAGACCAGTTCTGACCGGCGGAACTGCAGTTTGCGAACATGCTCCATCTGGTGGATGAGTTCTTCGCGCGGAAACATGTCGGCGAGTCGGACCGAGGTCGTACGGTTAACGAGCGAGAACGAGACCTGAGTATTCCGATAATGCTTCCAGATGAACTGCAACATCAGGAGTTTGTAGAAATCGGTGTCGAGCAACGACCGCGTGACCGGGTCGAGTTCCCAGTTGTGGTTGTGCGCCCGCTCGGCGAAGTTGACGATCATGATTTGCTAGTTTTTGTCTCGAACTCGTCCCGCGTGCCTCTCGCGTACTATCCTCCGTGACCTCCCACAGAAAAGCAACCGCGCGAACTAATGACTGCATTTTTTCCCGCTGTTGCGGCTGACTTGTGGAAGCCAAACACGATACTATCGATAATCCCGCATGAGATTGCTTCGACCCTTCAGAGCCGCATCTCGAAGTTACACGTCGTTATTTTTTGCGATCGGGCAGATGTGCGGCTGGGTGCAATTCCCGCGCGCTCTGCACGCGTTGGTGGCCGCGGCCTTGCCGGCGATGTTTCTGCTGCGATCGACGCGTGAGGAAATTTACAACATTCTGTGGGGACTTGTTTTTGGATTTGCCACGCTGAATATTTTGAGCCTGGGTGCGCGCCGCTTCGAGCAGGGAAAATCTGGACTGAATTTTGGCGAGATTTTGGCGGTGCTGGTGGTCTTGGTGTCGATCGTACTGCTCGGCTGGGAGATGCTGTATGTCTTCCACATTTTGCCTATTCAACTGACGCCGCGATGACGTGGATTGCGGTATCATCGCGATGTGGCGAAGCGCGAATCCAAATTCAACGACTTGAGCTTTGACGTGACTTGCCCGTGCTGCAGTGCGGTCATGAAGATTGATCCGGCGACGCGCAGCATCATCGCGCACACGGCTCCAGTCAAGCCGAAAACCTTTAACGATATGGAAGAGGCGGCTCGTGCCATGAAAGAGCAGGACAGCCGACGCGATTCCATCTTCCGGCAGTCGGTGGAAGCGCAAAAGCACGCCGCAGAGTTGCTGGAGAAAAAATTCCAGGAAGCGGTGAAGAAGGCCAAGGAAACGCCGGACACGGGGCGGCCGATACGGGATTTCGATCTGGATTGATGGGCTGCTGATTCACCGCCGAGACGCCGGGTACGCCGAGAAAAGCAACAATAAATGACTCGACCTCTTCTCTTGGGGCATCGCGGGGCGCGGGCCTTACGCAATATTCCTGAAAATACATTGGCATCATTTGAACTCTGTTTGCAGCATGGGTGCGACGGGTTCGAATTCGACGTGCGGCTTTCTGGCGACGAGCAGGCCGTGATTTGCCACAATGCGACATTCGGCGGAATCGCGATTGCGACGACTACGGCTAAGGGTTTGGCGCTGCCCACGCTCGAGGATGTGTTGCGGCAATTTGCGGATCGCGCATTTCTGGATATTGAGCTGAAGGTTGCTGGGCTGGAGCGGGAGACAATTGCGGCGCTGGTGAAGGATCCGCCACGACGTGGATTTGTGGTTTCGTCGTTTCTTCCTGATGTGCTGATCTCGGTTCGCGAGCTCGATCCGGCGATCCCGCTGGGATTTCTTTGCGACAGGCGGGATCAGCTTCGATGTTGGCGCGAAACGCCGGCGGAGTGGGTGATTCCTCATTTCAAGATGATGGATG
>JBEKXO010000179.1:0-9440 GCA_049511995.1 Terriglobales bacterium | reverse complement strand
CAAGAGAGCGGAGCCGAAGTGATCGGCCTCGACTGGCGCATCGCGCTAGATGCTGGCTGGCAGAGCCTCGGCTTCAAAGAAGCCGTGCAAGGCAATCTCGATCCCGTGCTGCTCTTTGCCGATTGGAAAGAACTAAAATCGCGCGCCGAAAACATTCTGCGCCAAGCCGCCGGACGCGCCGGCCACATCTTCAATCTAGGCCACGGCATCCTGCCCGAAACTCCGGTCGACAACGTGAAAGCACTCTGCGATTACATCCGCGAGCACTCGGCCGATTTCAAGGTGTCCGTTAAGGGCAAGCATTGATAATAGTCAATTATGATTTGTCATCCTGAGCGAAGCGAAGGACCTGCTGTTCGCCGCAATAGCGGACATCGCGAGCGAGGGAGAAAATGACCGCCTGCCCGCTAGGCCTCGCCAGCCAGTGCTATTGCGCGAATAACATAAGCTCGTTCGCCGACGCGAAGCCAGCGAAAACCGCTGTCCTTTTGCTCGCCCACGGCAGCCCCGAAAATCCCGACCAGATCCCCGAGTTCCTAAAACACGTCACCGGCGGAAGACCGCTCCCGCCAACCGTAGTAGAAGAAATCCGCCATCGTTATTCCCTGATCGGCTTCTCCCCACTCGCTTGCTGGACGCTTCTCCAGGCCGATCAACTTTCGCAACTCCTGAACATGCCCGTATTCGTCGGCATGCGCAATTGGAAACCATTCATCAGTGACGCCGTGAAAGCCATCGCGAGCGGTGGCTACGAGCGCGTGATCGCCGTCTGTCTAGCGCCGCAAAATTCCCGCACCAGCATAGGCCTCTACCGCAGCGCGGTGACCGGCGAAGGAAACCTCCCCTTCGAAATGGATTTCGTCGAAGAGTGGCACGATCAGCCGCTCCTCGCCAAAGCGTTCGCCGAAAAGCTACGAGGCCCGTGGCAAAAAGCCTCTGCTGAAAACGGCGCGAAACTGCCGATAATCTTTACCGCCCACAGCGTCCCCGAGCGCACCATCACCGCCGGCGACCCCTACAAGCGCCAATCCAAAGAAACCGCCGAGTTGGTAGCGAAAGAAGCCGGCCTAGCGCCCGGAGATTGGACTTTTGCCTTCCAGAGCCAAGGCATGTCCGGAGGCCCATGGATCGGCCCCACCGTCGAAGACACGATCAGAAATCTAAAAGCGAAAGGCCATCGCGGCGTCTTCCTGCATCCCGTCGGATTTCTCTGCGATCACGTCGAAGTCCTCTACGACATCGACATCTTCTTCAAACAATTCGCAGAAAAGGAAGACATGCGCCTGTGGCGAGCCGAATCGCTAAACGGATCGAGAATTTTGACGGCAGCCCTAGCGGAATTAGTAAGCAGTCGAGTGAAAGCTTCCGGCTCGTTAGCTAAGAGCTAAAGGCTAAGAGCCGCTTCTATGAAACGCATAGCCATCATCGGCGGCGGAATCTCCGGCCTCTCGGCCGCCTACGCGCTCGAAGAAAAGCGCAAAGCCGGAGCGCCCGTCGAGTACGTCTTATTCGAGTCGAGCCCGCGCCTCGGCGGAGTCCTCGTCACCGACCACGTCGACGGCTGCCTCGTCGAAGCCGGCCCCGATTCTTTTCTCACCGAAAAACCGTGGGCCACCGACCTATGCAAAAAGATCGGCTTAAGCGACCAACTCATCGGCTCCAACGATTCCGATCGCAAGACCTACATCGTGACCAATCGCAAGCTTGTGGTGATGCCCGATGGACTGATGTTCATGGTCCCCACCAAGATTATGCCCACCGTGCTCTCGCCGCTTTTTTCCTGGCGCACGAAGTTTCGCATGGCGGTGGAATGGTTTCATCCGCCCCATAAAGCCACCAGCGATGAAACCGTTGCCCAGATGGTCGATCGCCACTACGGCCCTGAGATGGTCGACCTTCTTGCCGATCCATTGCTCTCCGGCGTCTACGGTGGCGAAGCCTCGCAATTAAGCGTGCGTTCCGTGCTGCCGCGTTTCGCCGACATGGAATCGCAATATGGCAGCCTCGGCCGCGCCATGCTCGCCTCGCGCAAAAAAATGAAAGCCGCGACCAAAGGTCCCGCGCGCCCGCTCTTCACCTCGCTCAAAGACGGCATGCAGCAGATGATCGACGCGTTAGTTGCGCGCCTGGGCGCGAATGCCCTCCGAACAACGTCGCCCGTCGAATCGCTGCTTCCAGGGGGTGACGGCAGCGGTTGGACCGTCTGCGTCCGTGACAAGACAGATCGCTTCGATGCCGTGATCCTTGCGACCCCAACGCAGGGCGCTGCCGCGGTCTTGCAAAGTTCGAATGAGAACTTGGCGAGAGAGTTGGGCGGGATTGAATACGGCTCTTCGGTCACGGTCACGCTCGGTTATGACGAAAAAGTTCGGCTCTCGCTTCCACCGGGTTTTGGATTTCTTGTGCCGCGCAGCGAAGGCCGACGCATGCTAGCCGCCACGTTCGTTCACAATAAATTCCCGCATCGCGCTCCCGAAAATCGCGCCATCATCCGCTGCTTTCTCGGCGGCGCGCGTGACGAGCAGATTCTGCAATCGAGCGAAGAAGAAATTCTCGAAATCGTGCGTCGGGAATTGCGCGAAATTATCGGCCTGAGTGCCGCACCGCTCTTCGCGCGCGTCTACAAATGGAAGGCGGCGATGGCCCAATATACGGTCGGGCATCTCGACCGACTGCAACGCATCGAATCGCTGCGCCAGCAACTCCCAACGCTCGCCTTGGCCGGCAACGGCTATAGCGGCATCGGCGTTCCCGACTGCGTTCGCTCCGGCACCGAAGCGACTGCTAAAGTCCTGGCCACGATGGGCCTGAGTAACGCCGCCTAGCTACCCGCGGACAGTCACTTTGCGGCGGCATAGTCGCTAGATGTCGTTTTGTCATCCCGAGCGCAGCGAGGGATCTGTAGTGGGCACAACCTTACTCCCCAATTACCGCCGTAATATTACTTCCGAAATCTCCGTTGCAAGCAACTACACAGCTAAGGCAGGGTTAATATAATCGCCATAAAAAGGGGTGTAGGAAACGCCATGAAAACTCTGCTGACTATGCTTTGCCTGACCGGAGCATTCTGCTTCGCGCAACAAAATTCCTCCCAGGACATGAAGGGCATGAACATGCCCGGTCACGACATGTCGCAAATGGGCGTGCAGGATGGAGAGGACGCGGACGCGAACATGCACGCCATGCATTCCATGGAAGGCCATCACATGGATATGGGCCCGCACATGAAAATGACCGCGCTCCGCACACCGCAGCCTGGCGATGCCGAGAAAGCTCAGAAGGTCGCAGATACCGCGCGCAGCGTAATGGAAAAGTACAAGGACTACCACGTGGCGCTCGACGCCGGCTTCAAGATTTTTCATCCCGAAGTTCCCCAGAAGCAATATCACTTCACCAACTATGCCTACGCCATCGAAGCGAGATTCGCTTTCAATCCCGAGCATCCCACCTCGCTCCTTTATGAGAAGGTAGGCGATGGTTATCGTCTGGCGGGTGTGATGTACACGGCCCCCAAGCGCTTTACCGAAGACGATCTGAACCAGCGCATCCCGCTGAGCATCGCGCAGTGGCACGAGCATGTGAATTTGTGCCGCCCAGCTGCCGGCCACAGGGGCGAAGCAATGGGTCCGAATCCCAAGTTTGGTCTGAAAGGTTCGATCGTCAGCAAGGAAGAATGCGACGCGAACGGCGGCCAGTTCTATCCAATCATCTTCAACTGGATGGTCCATCTCTATCCGCTAGAAAAAGACTCCGCGGCAATCTGGTCGGTCGATCGCCAGCACGCGGATTGAGATACACGCTATTCGTCTTTCGCTATTCGCTGTTCGCCAAATTTGCCGCTATGCGGATAGCGAATAGCGAACGACGAGGAGCGAACGACGATAGCGTCTCAAACTTGCCCCGCCCCTCACCGATGCATATCATCGGTGAATCATGAAATTGGCAAGCCTCCTTCTCCTTCTCTCACTAACTGTCTACGCCTGCGCACAGGCACCAACCTCTAAGGAAGTCGACGCCGTCTACCCCGCGGCCCACGATCTATACATCGATCTCCATCAGAATCCCGAACTCTCTTCGCACGAGGCCCAAACTGCGGCGAAACTCGCCACTCGCTTGCGCAGTCTGGGCTATGAAGTCGCTGAAAAAGTCGGTGGCACTGGCGTAGTCGCCATCCTGAAAAACGGCGCCGGCCCCACCGTCATGCTGCGCACCGAACTCGACGCCCTCCCCGTCGAAGAGAAAACCAATCTCCCCTACGCCAGCAAAGTCCACACCAAAGACGACTCCGGACGCGACGTCCCGGTCATGCACGCCTGCGGTCACGATCTGCACATGGCATCGCTCGTAGCCACGGCGGCAATCATGGCACACAGCAAAGACACATGGCACGGCACGCTGATGCTGATCGGCCAGCCCGCCGAAGAAACCATATCGGGCGCCAAGGCCATGATCGCCGACGGTCTGTTCACGCGATTTCCGAAACCGGATGTTGGCGTGGCTCTCCACGTCGGCAATTATCTTCCCGCTGGTCAGATCGGCATCACTCCCGGCATCTACAACACCAATGCCGATTCTCTGCGAATCACGATCTACGGCAAAGGTGGCCACGGCGCCTCTCCGCAGGCGACTATCGATCCAATCGTGATCGCCGCTCGCACCGTTCTTGCTCTGCAAACTATAGTCTCCCGCGAAGTAAAACCTGGAGAGATGGCCGTCGTTACCGTCGGATACATTCGCGCTGGCACGAAAAATAACATCATTCCCGACCAGGCCGAACTCGGCCTCACTGTGCGCACCTACAAAGCAGAAGTGCGCAAACAGGTGCTGGCCGCGATCACCCGTATCGCCAAAGCCGAGGCCGTCGCCGGCGGCGCGCAACAGGAAACCCTCATCGAGCATTACGAGTCGACGGACTCGGTTTACAACGATCCCCATCTCGCCGATCGTCTGCGCTCACCGCTCGAAGCTGCGCTAGGAAAAGAAAACGTAATCACCACCGATCCCATCACTCCCTCCGAAGACTATGCCTTCTTCGTCGAGCAGGGAGTCCCATCGCTCTACATGAGCCTCGGAGGCGCCGACCCACAGAAGTATGCCGAAAGCAAAGCTTCGGGCAACTTGCTTCCCTCCAATCACTCTCCTTATTTCGCACCCGATGTCGATCCCGCGTTGCACTCGGGTATCAAAGCCGAAGTCGCGGTTCTCCGCAACCTGCTAAACGGCGCGTAGCGCTCCTCACGCACCTCCGCTCCTCACGTAGGGGCAGAGCCTGCCCTGAGCTTTGTCGAAGGGTGCCCTCACCTGCCCAGTCGAGCAAAGCTCGGCAACCGTCAGCAGCAGTTGAATGAAAGACGTCAGGACAACCCGGTCGCTCGACGATTAGATGTCCACGCCCGCTCTGATATTCTGACTTTTCCCGTTTCTTTATCCTATGCTCACCGTCCCCGCCGCCCGTTGGAAGATCATTCTTGCCTTCGGGTTGGTCTACGTCTTCTGGGGCTCTACTTATCTCGGCATCGGCATCGCGGTCGAAGAGATCCCTCCCGGGCTCATGTGCGCCACTCGTTTTCTAATTGCCGGAACGGCGATGCTCGCCTACTGCGCGCTAACCGGACGCCGAATCAGATTTTCGGCGCGGCAGCTCAGCCACTTTGCCGCTGTTGGTACCTTGTTGCTGATGGGTGGCAATCTCACGCTGTCCTATGCTGAGTTGATCGTTCCCACCGGACTGGCCGCATTGCTGATTGCCGTAACCCCGCTCTGGTTCCTTGTGCTCGATAGCCTGTTGCTCGGCGACCATCACATTTCCCGCCGCGGCAAAATCGGCCTCGCAATCGGCATCGTCGGCGTGGTCGTGCTCATCCTTCCCGATCTTCGACATGACAGTTCCCTGGGCCATCGCGAACTCTGGTGGTCGCTCGCCTTGCAACTAGGATCGTTCAGTTGGGCGTTCGGGTCTGTGCTCTCAAAAAAGTGGCAGACTGCGGCGGCCGATCCCTTTAGCGCCATTTCATGGCAGGTGTTCTTCGCGGGAATTGCGAATCTGATTTTCGCGCTGCTGGTGGAAAAACCGTCAAACGCGACCTGGACCTTCCGCGGAGGGGCCGCGATTCTGTATCTGATCGTGTGCGGATCCTGGATTGGCTACACCGCCTACATCTGGCTCCTGCAGCACGTTCCCACTTCCAAGGTCTCCACCTACGCCTACGTCAATCCCGTGGTTGCACTGTTCCTGGGATGGCTGGTTCTCCACGAGCGCATCGATCGCTACATCGCGATGGGAAGCGCAATCATCATCGCGTCGGTGGTGCTGGTAACCAGCGCCAAGGTCTCAACGCGCAGCCCCGCGAAAGAAGAAATCCCTGCAGTCGAAGCTGCCGGTGATTGACGCAGTATCGCGAACGCCATCGGCCCACTCACTGCGTAATTTCAAACACCACGCCGCATCCCACCATCCCCGGAAGCGCCGGCGGACAAATACTGTTCTGTCCGGTGTCCCCTCCCGAGAATGTTGTGCCAAAAATGTTGCCGTTCGCGTCCACCGCCAGATGATCGTCCGTCAAAATCGCTCCGTCCGATCCGTCGGCCAGACCTGGGAAGCTAAACACGACACTGTAGTCCCATGTCCCATTTTGGCCGGGCGTCAATCTAAACACAGTGCCGCAGCCCTCGCGGAAGTCTGAATCGCCGTTGCAGTACTGTCCTCCAGCCCCACCGCCGAACATCGTCGTCCCATAGAGATTTCCCGCGCCATCAAAGACAAGTCCCCCAAACGGTTCGATCCCGTCGGGACATTCACTTTGTGTGCATGTAGTGAATTCGTGAATCAGAGTTTCGCTCAGTTGCCCACCCGCCTGAGGTGTCATCTCGAAAACTGTGCCATATCCGTTAGAGCCGCCATTGTAAGTTGTGCCGTAAAGATTGCCCACCGAATCAATAACCAATCCTGCGTAGGGAGTGTACCCTGTGCCGTTTCCAGTGAAATTAAAGGCGACAGTTTCGTTCCATGTTCCACCTGTCGCGGGCGTCAACCCAAAAACGGTGCCCCCACCGGCGATTCCGCCCTCAAGAGTCGTGCCCCAGAGATTGCCGGCGCTATCCAAAACCAAGCCGCCGTATGGATTGCTCCCGTCTCCAGTCTGTTGTGGGAAACGATGAATGATGCTCTCCGTCCACAGGCCGTTCTTGGCTGGAGACAACTCAAACACCGTGCCGCAACCAGCGCTGGTCATGCAGTCGCCAAAGCCGGTTTGCTGTGTCGTGCCGTATAGATTTCCCGCTTGATCGAAAATCAAGTACGAAGACGGAATGCACCCGTCATTCAGAACGCCTTTCTTGTAATCGTTGAATTCGTGGATGACGGTTTCCTTCCACTCGCCCTTGGTTGTGGGCGAAAGCTTGTAGACGTTGCCACAATACCCGCCGTCCTGCGTCGTTCCGTACAAGTTTCCAGCCGCGTCGAAAACAACGCTGCCCGACGGCGCTTCGCCCTGCGTGATGGGCGCCGTGAATCGGTGGATCACTCTGTAGTTCCAGCCCCCACCAGGCTTCGGCGTCAGTTGAAACACCCCACCACAGCAGACCGATTTCTGTATGCCGCCCTGGTCGGTGACGCCATAAAGATTTCCCTTCGCGTCAAAACTGAGGCCCGCGAAAGGAAATCCGCCGTCGCTGCCCCATGTAAAAGTGTGCAGTACCGTCTCTGTGCTTTGGGCCAAGCCCGCGACCGCTAGAATCGCGCTCAATCCGGCGATACCCAGGCTCTTGCCGATCGCAACCAGGAGTCCATTCCGTGGCATACGCAGACCTCCGCGTGCCCTTCGATTGGCGCCCACTCGTTCGCACACACCATTCGGCGGCACACTCTATTCATAGTGCAGATGGCACAAGAAAATGTCATCAGAATGTAAATTCCGCTTAATGTAATTGACAGCATCATACCTTGTAGTGCATAGTATCGAGGTGAAGCGAGCCGAAATCCGCGATCCCGAGGCCGCCGACAAGTGGGAAGTCCAACTCCGCAAGGGCTGCCTCGAACTGGCGATTCTCGCGTCGTTGTGGGAGGGCAAGCTTTATGGCCTGGAGATCCTGCGCCGCCTCGAGAGCGATTCCGATCTCATCGTCTCCGAAGGAACCGTCTATCCGCTGCTCAGCCGTCTCAAGGCGTTAGGCCTGGCGCAGAGCGAGTGGGTGGAGTCCGATGCCGGCCATCCCCGCAAATACTACGCGCTCACCTCGGCCGGAAGGCAGAGAGTCCGCGAGATGGCTGGGATGTGGTCTCGGTTCTCACAGAGCATGACCCGGCTACTTGCTCCGGTAGTGAAGGGGAAATAGTGAAGGGGAAATAAAAACCATGTCAGCCGACGCGCGGCAGAACCAACAACAGGACGCACAAAAGAAGATCGATGTGTATCTGAGCAGTTTGCGCCAGCGCTTGCGCGGCCTGGACGACCAGGACGCCCGCGAGATTATCGAAGAGCTGCGCAGCCACATTATGGAGAAATCTGCCGCTGTGGGCGAAATGACAATCACCTCGGTTGATGCGGCATTGACTGGTCTGGGCGATCCAGAAGAGCTGGCAAGCCAATACACGACGGATATCCTTCTGGCGCAAGCTGAGGTCAGCCGGTCACCCTTGCGTATTCTAAAAAGTTTGTTCCGCTGGGCCAGCCTGAGCATCGCCGGCTTCTTCGTTTTGCTCGGTTCCTTTCTCGGATATTTCTTCGGCGCCGTTCTCATGCTGGTGGCGGTGTTGAAAATAGTTCATCCGCACACCGCGGGATTGTGGATCTTTCCCAACAGCGGCGACTTTGAGTTGTCTTTTCGACTGGGCTTCGGAAGTGTGCCGGCTGACGGAAAAGATCTATTTGGTTGGTGGATCGTCCCCATCGGCTGGATAGCAGGCGGCGCACTCGTCATGTTGACCACCTACATCGCGGTCTGGTTCGTGCGGCAATACCGAAAATCACTATCTCTGCCGAAAATCTGATCAGCGAGACAGTCGACTCACGAGGAAACCATTATGACTCAATCCACAAATCGCGCCGAATCGGACGCAACAATTCAGGAAGGCGGCGGTTCAGAGCCAGAAAACAGCGCGCAAAATTGGCGGCAGAGCAAGTGGCTGGCCGTCGGCGAGTTGGTCGTCGTCGCTCTGATTTTCTTGGCCGATGCCCGCCATCTCATTCCCTTCAGCAAGACTCCATTCCTGCTGCTGTTTGGTTGGCTCTCACTTTGGCTCCGAAAGAGCAATTGGCGGAGCGTCGGCCTCACGCTCTATCGAAACTGGAAGACGTCGATCATGCTTGGTCTTACCGCCGGAGTGTTGCTCGAAGCGATCGAACTCTTCATTACTCAACCGCTTCTCGTGAAGTGGCTCGGCAAGCAGCCCGACCTCGACCTCTTTCGTGCGCTCCACGGAAATCTCAAGTGGACTCTGC
>JBEKXO010000178.1:0-9536 GCA_049511995.1 Terriglobales bacterium | reverse complement strand
TTCAGCCCCCAGTTCGGGCCGATCCATTGCCGCCAGGTTCCGGTAACCGTATGCTCAGGAAAATCCAGCGCCACATTGAAAAACGGAGTCTGACCCGATGGGCGTTGAATGACTTCATATCCTTCGCGACCCCACTCGTAGCGGAGCGAAAGGAAGTGCTCCTTCTCGTGGCCCCACGTGCCCGCCAGATACTGCGTGCGGGCGAGAATGTCTCCCGGGTTGGCGTGTGTCCACATGAAGCCACCCTGGAGTATGAGCGGATGTTGAAAGTAGTACGCAGCTCCCACCTGGCCGCGTATGTCACTATCCGTCGTTTTGCTTTGATCAAAACCAATGCCCACTGTGGCGACAAGCTGCCGGCGAGGAAGTAGCTTGCGGCTGATAAGTCCGGTGGTCTGAAACTTGTTCAGAAAAAAACCTCCGACGCTGCCGCCCACCGAACCTTCCGCGTACCAGTTCTCCGACAGGGTGCGCACCAGATCGACATTTCCAAACCAGCCGCTATCCCCGAATCTTGCCTCGCGTGTGACTTCTCCCGTCAGCGTATTGCGGCCGCCCGAGATCACGCCTCGCGTATAGAAGTCATTCCAGTCAGCATAGCCGTCGGTCAGCGAGCTATGGCTGCCACCAACTTCGATATATCCCGGCCCTTCCATGCCCAATGTCAGGGCCCCCAATCCTGGAAGGCTCGACCCCGGCGCGGCGGTGCTATTGGAATTTATCTGTGCGCCAGCCAAAGCACACGACAGCAACCACACGAGAAGCAGCGTTTGCTTCATCGTTTTGCCTCAACCGCTTCTCCCCGCGACCTCCAGGGATCCCGCCGCAATTTGAACTCAATGCTCAATTGCCGGCCCTCGCCGGCATCGACAAAAACCATTCCATCCTCCACTCGAATCGCCGCGTTGCCTCCCACTACTCGGGCGTCGCCGTAGTATTCCTGCGGGAAAACCCATGTCTGATGAGCGAGCGACTTCGGATGCGAGGCCGTCAACGTGACCTTGCCCCCGGAATTCCGAAGCAGCGTCCAGCGCACCGTGTCGCGCTGCGTGAGAAAGCCCGACAGATCCGTCATGGTGTACCAGCGGAAGCGGCCTTCTTTTTCCATTGCATCGGCATTGTCGAGCCAGGTCCGCAGCGTGCCGAAGAAACGTTCCGCTCCGAAGGGGTGCGCATACACCAGACGCGCCGCGTGCTGACGAACGGTAAAGTCAGTTACCGCCAGCAGCCATTCGCGGACGGCACCCACCGGCACATCATCGAAGCCCATCTCTTCCAGGCTGGCCTCTTTGCCCATGTGCAGAATAGGAAAACCCCAAATGTTAGGGCCGTCGCGCGTACCGTCGCGATAGACGCGCGTCGGTCCCAGACCGGCGTCGCCGGTGAAGTAGTAGGCTACAACTCCATGGCGTTCCAGCCAGCGCGTCACCCACGCGGGCTGATTGCCCACCGGCGCGGAGTATTCGGTGATGTGAGTGCCAGTGGCGCGTTCCAGTGTGTCCTTGTTCAACTCCAGGTATTTTTCGAATTGACTTTCGTTGTCGTCGCTGACGTGGTCACCGAAGTAGTTGTGAATCCAGCCGCCGTGACTGCCAATCTCCTGTCCGTGCGCCAGAAGATAGTGGATCCATTTCTGCGTTTCCGGATCGTGGGCAACGTCGAGTCCCTTGTGATCGCCAAAAGCGTCGACGTCGGGTCCTGCCGTAATGTGAATCGAGAACCGCCCATGATCGAAAACGCCCTCGTCGGCTAGCGTCTTCAAAGGCTTTAACGATGAATGCGCATCGATGTGCCAGTTGAAAACCAGTCCACCCACGCCGTCGGGAACCGACGCCAGATAAGGCAGGCCCAGCATGTGAACGCCAAAAAAATGCAGGAAAGAATGCAGCAACAGTCCATCGGTGCGCGACGCTAAATATCCCAGGGGGAGATTCACAAACAGCACTTGCCCGAGTTCTTCCTGGCGATAGCCAGCGGCCACCGCGCGCTTCGATTTCAGCAAGACCTCGCCGTCGAAGTTGCCCGCGGTTCGAAAAACGGGGTAGCTCACGTCGCCATATTGATAAGCGGAAAAAGCGTATCGGCTTGTCGCGGCATCGCGCTCCGCCACCGGACGCCAGCGCGCCAGTTTGCCTCCATCGCCACTAACCGGGACGGAACTTCCAGGTGGAATACCGAGTTCCTGCATCGCTGCAGCAGTGCCGGTAATTTGTGCCGACTCCATCGTCTTCGTGTCATATAAATCGTAGAGAGAGTAGCGGATACCTACCAGTCCTGAGAGGCGAGAATCCCCCGGAGGGAAACGCCCGTTCAGATCCCAAGTGCAGGCGTCATAGACCACCATGAGATTTCCACCAGCGCGCACATAGCGATACAACTCACCAATTAGCACGTCATTGGCTGAGCGGTGAAGTTGATCCGGGATGATGACTCCCGCGGCATGAACGGCCGCCAGCGGATCGAGGAAGTCGGAATCGTGAATCGGCTGCAGGTGGAGGCCTTCTTCGCTGGCGGCATCGAGCCATTCGCGCACGTCAAGAGTGTTGGCGTCGACCGAGTCCGGCAATAGCAGAAGCAACGTGTCCGCGCCCTTGCCTGACATGCTGCTGTCGCGCCGATGCATATATCCGACGGCGAAAAGCAACAGCGGCGCGAGCATCGCGACGCACACGTACTTGGCCCCTTTTTTCATTGTTGTACTTGGATGCCGGGGGCCCCATTCGCGGTTGGGCTTTCCTGCGGATCCCAGATGTCGGAACAGGCCTGGGGATCAAGTACCTGAGCCTGTGGAAAATGCGCTCGCAGCGATTGCCACACCGCTTCTTCCAGCACATTCCATGAGTTGCCGCCGCGCAGCGAGTCGGATTGGGATGTCCAGCACGCCGCCGATTTCGCGTCTCCCAGCTTCTCGGCAGCCAGGGCGACCAAGCCCCACGGGTTTGTGTCATAACGCCGCTCAATCCAGCCCGCGCCGAACGTCTGTCTCCACCGTTGCCACGCCTGCCGCGGATCCTGCCCCGGGCCACTCACATCCGCCAGCCAGGGATAGACTTGCGCCACAACGTCGGGGTAAAAAGCCGGCCTGCTCTTCTGCATCGAAGGACGAAAGCGTCCGGTGCGACGGTCCCAGAAAATCCGCTGGATCGCGGCATCAAGTTGATGCGCACGGGCGTCCGTAGCAGCCGCGGCTGGATCGTGCAAACGCGACTGCCCGCGAGCCACATCTCTCAACGCGGCATAAACCTCGATGTTGTCCATGAACAGCGCCACATGATTGAGGCGCGAGACGTGATACACGCCCAGCCGACCGTTGCGCAGTTTTGCCAGTTGCTTCGAAGCCAGCGTGAGGCTGCGTTGCCACTCTGCTGGCATGCCCGTCGATGGCGCCATGCGGTAAAGCAGTTGCATCCACAGCGCGAGCATGGAATCGTCGGCATCGGCCGCCGCGCAATCGCGCCACGCATAGTTTGTATTAGGATTCGCGCTCGCATTCCTGGCCGCACGGCAGAAGCGTCGGAACAGTCCATCCGCCCGCTGCCGTGGCAAGGTCCAATCGATCCAGGCCTGCGCCGCTCCGCGAATGTCCAACCCGCCGTCCTGCGCGACGAGCAGCGCTTTGGTAGCAAAGTACGGCTCGACATAGTTGCCGCCCCGCGTCAGCGTGATCGCGCCATCCGGAGCCTGAAAGGTTGAAGGATCAAAGGCAGTCGCGGCCTCCGCCTGTACTCCCGGGCCGAGTAATGCAACCAACGCTACAACCGAGATGATTACAAATTCGGCGGGCACACAAGAGCGCCGGTCACGGCGCGAGCCTATCCTGCACCCTGCTGGTCGGATAGGCATTAAGCCTCGATGGTTCCCCGTACGCGTGCCCAGACTGTGCCATGCAACTGGCAACCGGCGGCGATGTTGGCGCCAATGGAGGAAATCGTCGTCGGCGCATCTGGTTCGCCGACTCGCGCGCCGCGGGCAATTAAAACATCGGATTCCGCCATCACCGGCCCCGCCGCAAACGTGCGCGGACCAAGCCACACCGTTCCGCCGCAGACGATGCTGCCGTGTACGCAGGCGTCCTCGTCGATCACCGTGTCCTTGTAACTCTTCGCGCTACCGAGAAGGCGCGCCCCGCGCCCGATATGAAGCTCGCCGGTGGCGATGACATTGGCATTGAGCGTCTCGCCGGGAGGCAATACGAAGTCACCCTCAACTCGCAGCCGCGGCCGTGACAACGCGAATATATCGCCCATCTCCGCATTCTCCGGATCCTCCTGTGAATCTTTCCGGGCCTGGCAAACGTGTGCCCCTGAAGTGGCGAGGGTGCGGGTATTGTCGGAATCAATGGTGAGGATCTGCGGAGCATGCATGTGCTGGAAGGCGCAGCCGCGCTCGAGGCGTATCGATTGACCGGCCGAAAGGCGGCCATAGACGCTGCTTCCGGGGCGCAGATAAATGTTGCCGCTGCCGTGAAGCCAGCGCAGGACAGTGCTATTTTTCCCGAGAATGATGTCGTCGTTTCCCACCGCTGCACGCAGCGCGGCGCCTTCTCCTAAATCGATAGGGCCGTCGGCGTACACATCGGCATCAACAACTTGGCCAGCAGGAATGTGCGCCGCATCGCTGAACATCAATGTCGAGATGCCTTGCGTCTGCTGCGGATCAAAATCGAAGTTTTCTGCCCCTACGATCAATATCTCCATCCCCGCCAGCGAGGTTCGCAAGACTTCGCGTTCCGCGCGGCAGCGCTCCATTTGCGCGCGCAGAGGTTCCAGCCGCGTACGCAAGACGTCGGCAAAGTTCGCGATCCGTGCATCATGGCGCGAGGTAGGCAGCGGAGACGCATCCCCCCGCTTCCACAACTCGTACAAAGCGGGAGTGATCGGCACCATGACCATAACCGCCGTGACCGCGGTCAACGCGAGCGGAGCCCACGGCAACATTAGACAGACTCCCTCAATGCAGGAGCAGTGGGTGATAACGCGTCGTCGAGCACCGGCGCCGTGCGCGAACGTTCAGTCTTGTCCCAGACCAGTTCGTGATTACCGAAGAGATTTCCAAACAGACTTTCATGCGCCTGCTGCCGCGCCGCTTGCGAAACACTGATCAGGCTCACAATGAAACCGAAGAGCGTCAGGGGCAACAGACGAATTCTTTGCCGTGAACCGTCGAGGCGCGCCGCCGCCGCAATCTCAAAGAACGCGGCAAAATTTCCCAGCGTGGTGAAAGCGCCCAGAGCCAGCACCGTCAAGCCGCCGCCGATTTGCGCGCCGGTATAGAAGAGGACGACCGCCAGCACCCATCCCAATAGCAGCACCGGCCCCATGAGATACACACCCAGGAGCAGAAGGCCGTCAATGCGCTCGAACCATCCGAGACCCGGGCATCTCGCCGTGCGCGCGATATAGCTGACCATCGCCTGGTTGTGGCCCTTGGCCCAGCGCGTAATCTGCCGCACCCGAACAGGCCAGCGCTCAGGAACTTCTTCGTAGCACTCAGCCCGATTCTCGTAAGCGGTCTTCCATCCAGCGATGAGAAGGCGGTAGGTCAGATCGGTATCTTCCGCCAAAGCGTTCTCATTCCAGCCGCCGATTGCCTCGAGCGCGCTCTTGCGCACGCCGGCAACCGTTCCGCCATACTGGGGCACGAGGTGCAGATTCATGCGCGCCTGCTGATCAACCTGATAACCACCAGAACGCTCCAGATCCAGGAGGCGCGTCAGACACTTCTTGCCCACGTTGAGCGGCACCACGCGTCCCATTACCGCGCCAATCTCCGGATCAAAGAACGGCGCCACCAACTGCCGCAACAGCGCTTTGCCGGGAATATAATCCGCGTCGAAAATCAGCACGACCTCGGTCTTCACCAGCGTCATCGCATCCTTCAAAGCGGCCGCCTTGCCCGGCTTTCCGCCCACCCGGTGGAAGGGCTCGATGCTCGGATGCTGCTCGGCAAAGGCGTCGATAATCTCGCGCGTGCGATCCGTCGACCGGTCATTGACCGGGATGATGGACATCCTGTCTTTGGGATAATCCGCCTCGAGTAGCGCCTTCATGATGTCGGCAACCACCGCCTCTTCATTGTGCGCGGCGATTAATACGGTGATCTCTGGCCACGCAGCACTCTCCAAATCCACATAGGGATGCCGCTGCTTAGCGAAAAGACGATTGAACGTGAAGTAATAGTGACGGAATGTGTAGATACAAATGAGTAGTAAAATCGCGCGAAATAAAAGCATTAACATACATCTTCACCGCGTCCTTCTGCCTGGCCAGCCAATTCTTCCCCACCGACTTCCATTGTTTGTCCCACGAGTTCGTCGGAGTCCATCGGAACTTGTTCGCCACTCCCCGCACCTTGGAACTGCTCCGAGTCATGCAGCACCGGGCGTTCACCATCCAGCCAACGCGACAATGCGGTCGCAATTCTCGAGGCCGCGCGCCCGTCGCCATAAGGGCACTCGCCCTCGGCCATGGACTTGTAGGCATGTTCATTACTCAGAAGCCGCGATGCTTCGCGCACAATCGCTTGGCGCGAGGTTCCGACGATCTTGGCCATACCCAACCGCGAAGCCTCTGGCCGCTCAGTAACTTTGCGCAACACGAGCACCGGTTTGTGGAAAATCGGCGCCTCTTCTTGCACTCCGCCAGAATCGGTGAGCACCAAATAGCAGCGGCGCAGCAATGACAGAAACTGGAAGTAATCGACCGGCGGAATCAGGTGAATGCGATCGCGATTCGCTAATTTCGCTTCCACCGTCGAAGTCACATTCGGATTCAGGTGCACCGGATAGATGACGCGGATATGCGGAAAGCGCTCGACGAGTTCCAGGATCGAATCGCAAATGTTCTCCAGCTCCACGCCCCACGACTCGCGGCGATGTGAAGTCATCAACACCAACGGAGATCCGTCGTCAGGCACTCCTTGCGGAAGCGGATGCTCAATGCTCTGCATCTCGAGAAGTTTGTGCACGGCATCGACAATCGTGTTGCCAGTGGTCACCACATCCTGAGATGGAATCGCTTCGGCGAGCAGGTTCTCCGCGGCCAGCGGAGTCGGCGCAAAGTGCAATTGCGTAACGACGGCGGCCAGGCGACGGTTCACCTCTTCCGGCCAAGGCTGATAGATGTCGTGGCTGCGCAGGCCCGCTTCGACGTGCGCTACCGGAACCTTTCTATAGAAGGCGGCTAAAGCTGCCGCAAACGCGGTCGTCGTGTCACCCTGTACGAGAAGACAATCAAGCGGATTTTCAGCCAGCAGTGTATCCATCGACTCGAGGATGCGCCGGGTCAATCCGTTGAGCGTCTGGTTGTGGCGCATGAGATCGAGCTCAATGTCGGTGCGCACATCAAATACCTGCAGCACCTGATCGAGCATCTGCCGGTGTTGGCCGGTCGAGATCGCTATCGGAATAAATTCGTCTGGATGTTTTCTGAGTTCGAGGACCACTGGGGCCATTTTGATTGCGTCCGGACGAGTCCCAAAGACTATTCCGATCCGTTTTTTCATAATTCTCTCCCCCGGCTCAAACTTAGAGTCTGCTCGCTTGTTATGGGTTGGCGTATGAGTAATTTGCAGTAGTTAGCCGATTACTTTGCAGTAGACGAAAAACTCGATAGAAAATTGCGCGTCGACAGCGGCAACCCGGCCGCCGGTTCCTTCACCCAATAACGCATCGTAAGTAGATCGTCCGAGCTCGAAGTTTCCGAGTTCTGGAAGCAAGTTTGCCGGCATTCGTTTTTTTTGCCGGGGTTTGTTATGCGTGCGACTGCTTCCGACGTTTCTGCTCGGGTTCCAGTGCGGCAGCAACGCGTGGCATGGTTGGAGAGGGAGTTTTGATCGGAGGTTTTTCCCAAATGAGCAGGTCCCGTATGCATATTCAAAAGATTGCAATAGCACTTTTACTGTTCTCCGCCGCCGGCTTGTGGGCGTCGGATGATGTGCAGCCGAACGCGGCCGCACCCCAGGATAGCCAGCGCCCGAAGAATGAAGTGGCCGACCGCATTTTCTATCGCGAAGCCAAGTTCGTACAGGACCTGAAATCCTACACTCCGATGGTCGAGACCTATATCCAGGACTACAAGAGCGATGACCAACTCGGACAGCTGCCGACGAGCGATAAGTACTTCATCGGACGCCTGATCATGCACAAGGGCCTGGAAGACTTGTCCTTCCAGAAGAACTCGAAGTCGATGCGCAGCAAGATTCTGGAAAAGCTAAACGGCTTTTACAAGATGAACTACGTTGCTCTCGGCTTCATGCAGATGGTCTACATCTACGGCTTTGACCAGCAGAACTATGACCTGAAATTTCTCCACCAGGAATTCCTCGGCGACGTGCGCACCCTCGTCTTCGATGTATCGCCGAAGCGGAAGGTAAAAGGAGCACACTTCCTCGGTCGCATCTGGGTCGAAGATCAGGATTACACCATCGTCCGCTTTAACGGCACGTATCTTCCCCAAGGCCGCCTGAATTTCTATTTTCACTTTGATAGCTGGCGCACCAACATGCGCCCCGGAGTATGGCTGCCCGCGTTTGTCTATAGCGAAGAGTCGGACGCGAAGTATGCCCTGTTCCGCAAGCTGGCGATGCGCAGCCAGACGCGCCTATGGGGATACAACCTGAAGCTGCCCACCGACACCGACGAGTTCACCTCGGTCGAAGTGGATTCAGCCTCGAATGTCGCCGATCAGACTGGAGGCGCGAACGAGATTGTTCCTGTGGAGAGTTCTCACAAATGGGAGCGCGAAGCCGAAGACGACGTGCTTGATCGCTTGCAACGGGCAGGACTCTTGGCCCCCGACGGCGACGTCTCGAAAGTCTTGCAGACGGTCATCAACAACATCGAAGTTACCAACAAGCTCGACATCGAGCCCGAGGTCCGGGCGCGCGTCCTGCTTACTACGCCGCTCGAATCCTTCACCCTGGGTCACACCATCGTGATCAGCCGCGGACTGCTCGACGTGTTGCCGGATGAGGCCGCGCTGGCGATGGTCCTGGCTCATGAGCTCGGCCACATTGTTCTCGACCATCGTCTCGATACCAAGTATGCCTTTGGCGATCGCATGGTTTTCCCCGACGAAGATACGTTCCGCCGCATCCAGGTGTCGCGCAATCCGGCCCAGGAAGAAGCAGCGGATAAGAAGGCGCTCGAATTCCTGCAGAATTCGCCTTACAAAGACAAACTCGAGAACGCCGGCCTTTTCCTGCGCGCTCTCGAATCTCACTCCAAACAACTGTCGTCGCTGATCACGCCTGAGTTCGGCAGTCGCATGGCGAAGGGTGACAGCGTTTTGCGCATGAGCGCACTGCTCCAATCCGCGCCCGCGCTGCAGACTACCGACGTCACGCAGATCGCGGCTCTTCCCTTGGGCAGCCGGATCAAGATCGACCCATGGGACGATAGCGTCCAAATGAATAAGAGCAAGGCCGTGCCCCTGCAGTCGGCGCGGGACAAGTTGGCGTTCGAAGTAACGCCGATGATCCCCCATCTCGCTCGCTATCACGGCCCAGAACAGGTCGTGAATGCGGCGGCTGCCGGT
>JBEKXO010000177.1:0-9738 GCA_049511995.1 Terriglobales bacterium | reverse complement strand
TCCCCCACGCCAAAATTAATGTCGACGTCGGGAACGTGGGAGACGTTCTGGTCGCTGTAATAGAAGGGCATGTAGCCAATGTTTATTTCCCAATTGAACGGCCCCGGCGTGCCCGGATCGTTGGTGTAGTAGGGCGGTCCGCCTTGGCCGTGGCTGGAACCAGCGGAAACGAAAAAAAAGAAGATTAGTACCAAGCCCCAGAACACAACCGTCCTTTCCAATCTCATCTAGCGCGCTGCCTCCGGGACCCGGTTAAAATTTCTATAATCATTACCTTATCGTAAATTTTGGAAAGAATTTACCTCGGCAAGAAAAATGGGAGTCCGCAGGTTCTCGGACTCCCATCATTTCTTGCAATTAACGCGTTGGGGTTAGCGCGCTGTTACTCTGCCGGAGTCGCCTCGAATCCGCTGCAGGTTGAGCTGCCGGTGCAAGCGTTCGGGCCATAGAAGCCAACCAGATCGCCATCGTCGTTGACACCGTTCACGATCGTCATGCCAACTCCGCTCGGATCGTCCACCTGTGTGAAGGCAGCGCTGGACGTGTTGTACACGAAGCCGTGGGTGTTGCCTTGGCTGTCGACGTAGAAGCCAACCACCAACCCTTTGTTATTTAGGCCGGAGGCCGACGTTTGCGCGGCCTGGGGGTAATCGAGGACGGTGAAGTGTCCCTGGACCTGGAGCCAGCCGTGGCTCATCCCGTTGGCATCGATGTAGAAGCCGCAGACGCTGCTGGAGTTGTTGATGCCCGTCGCCTGCGCGCCGCCGGTGGCGCCGGGGATGGTGTAGACCTCGAAAACGCCGCCGAACTCGTCATACACGTACGGCACGTCCGGGTCAGTTCCAGCCAGGTTGCTGCTGTAGTATCCCGCCGCTTGCCCGTAGTCGTTCTGGCTGAGGAGCTGATTGAAGGGCTTGTGGGGATAGGCGACGCTGGTGAATGTTCCCTGGAAATCGGTGAAGCCGATGGTCTTTCCGTGCTCAATGTAGAACCCAGCTGTCTTAAAGGGCCGGTTGTTGATGCCAATCACCTGCGTCTGCTGCGACTTAGGATAATTTTCATTGGTGAAGGTGCCGGCCGTGTAGGTGAATCCCAGGTTCGGGCTAGCACCGTGGTAGCCGGCGATGTCACCAGAGTTGTTGATACCGAGCAATTGGGTGAACGTGTCGTCTGGATAGTTGATAGTGGTGAAGTTGTAGGATTGCGCGAAGGCGGAGATGCAGAGAAACGCAGCCACGCCAAGGGAGAGAGATAAAGTTTTGAGTTTCATGGGAGTTCCTTTTTGAATTAGGTTTAATTACTACTCACCCCTAAAAGCGACGTTCCTCCGCCGATTCCCTCACCGGTGCAAAAAATCTTTGCCGGGATTCTCCCGCTCGTAACATTGATTTGGATAGAATCGTCGATTAAGGATGGACGGGAGGCGCCTATGCCGGAATTACCCTCGGAGCGCCAGTTGGTGACGCGTCTACTCAAAGAATGGGGTGGTGGGAATAAAGATGCGCTCGACGAACTGATGCCGGTTGTTTACCAGCAACTGCGCAAGCTGGCGGCGATCTGCCTGCGTTCGGAGCGAACCAATCACACTTTGCGGGCGACTGCATTAGTGCATGAAGCCTATCTGCGCCTTGTCGATGCGGACGTGGCCTGGCAGGACCGCGTCCATTTCTTTGCAGTTTCGGCGCGTCTGTTGCGGCGCATCCTGGTCGATCACGCCAAAGCGAATCATCGCCAGAAACGCGGCGGTGGCGCGGAGATGGTTGAACTCGATGAGGCGGTGATGATCGGTCCGCAGACGTCGGGTGGGATCGTGGAACTGGATGCCGCTCTCCAGCGCCTGGCCACGCTTGACCAGCGCAAGGGCGAAATCATCGAACTATTGTGCTTTGGCGGTCTTACCTATGATGAAGCGGCGGCGGCGCTAAAAATCTCACCAGCAACCGTGCACCGCGAGTTGAAGATGGCTAAAGCATGGCTGCACCGTGAGCTTACGCAAAACTCAGCGTGACGATCGGCCGTCAGAAATGCCTCACGCGCGCTGTCTATTTTCCACCTTTACCGCGCGCCCTTCCCGGTACGATCGCTCCGCCGCGGCGGCCACAGCGACCGCTTGACGGCCGTCGAAGGCATCGACTTTGACTGGGCGATCGGCAATGACCGTCTGCACAAAGTCACGCATCTGGTGGAGATATCCGTCAGCAAAGCGAACCAGGAAATGATCGACAATATCGGTCTTCGCGCCGGCCGCGGTCAGGACTACTTCGGCGGTCTGCTGCAAATATCCAGTGATGATCGTGCCTTTCGAGCCGACGATCTCGGTGCGAACGTCGTATCCGTAGCCCGATTGCATGTAGTTCTCGACCGCTCCCAGCGCACCGCGAGAAAATTTCATGTTGAGGAGCGCGGTGTCAATGTCGTTGAATTGCGCGATCTCGGGGAAGACGAGAACGGCGCCGTAAGCATGGATCTCGGAGATCTCGTCATTCATGATCCAGCGTCCGAGATCGAATTCGTGCACGGTTGAATCCTGAAAAAACATTCCGTTGACGCCGCTGGCCATGTAGCTCACCGGCGGAGGCGCGGGATCTCGGGCGATCGATTTGAAGATGACGGGATCGCCGATTTCTCCAGCTTCGATGCGGCGCTTGGCGCGGACGTTCGGAGGATCGTAGCGGCGGACGTGGCCGACCTGGACCTGGACTCCAGCTTTTTGTGTGAGGTCAAGAACCTCGTCCGCCTCTTCGACCGTGAGCGTGAAAGGCTTCTCGCAGAAAATATCTTTGCCCGCGTGGGCGCAGACCTTCATTGCGGCGCCGTGAAACTTGGCGGGGGTCACGACGACGATGGCCTGGATGTCTTTGCGCTCGGCGAGCGCCTCGACGTTGTTGTAGTGGCGCTCGATCTCGAGTTCGTCGGCAACTTGCTTCGCGCGATTCGCGTCGGTGTCGGCGACCGCAATCAACTGCGCCTCAGGAATACGGTGCCTGAGATTGTAAGCGTGCTGCTTTCCCATCGTGCCGACGCCTAAGACGCCTATGCCTAGCTTCGCCATGAACTCTCCTCGGTAAATCGTCCTCGCAAATCTTCCCGCAAACTTTATGAATATTTAATTGCTACGGAGCGACGCTGTTTCACGGCGCGATAAATCGCGTCGATGATAATAATGTCGCGGAGGCCTTGCTCGCCGGAGGGTTCGGGCTCGCGGCCATTTCGGATGCAGTCGGCGAAATAGTCGATTTCAAGAACAAACTCGTCGATGGGCTTGAAAGTTTTGGCGAACCATTTGCCGGCGACCTTGCCGCTGATGCGGCGCTCCTCTTCGAACGCAAAGGCGGGAGCAAGTTCCGCCCAGCCCTTTTCTCCATGAACGTGCACGAAGGAAGAGAAGGCGGCGCTGTAAGCTGCCGTTCCTTGCAGCACGAGACCGCTCTTGAAATCGAGGCGGAAGGCGACTCCTTCTTCTACATCTTTATACCGGCGGCGCTCTCGGACCCAACTTATGCCGGTGGCGGCGGTGGGATCTTCGTCGACCAGCCATCGCGTCGTGTTGACGCAGTAGACGCCAAGGTCGGTGAGCGGGCCTCCTCCGCATAATTCTTTCGAGAAGAGCCAGGCGGGAGAGTTGTCGCCGAAGGGACGAAGCTCGGCGAAGAGAGTGTGGATGATATCGATGCGTCCGAGATCGCCGCTAGTGATCAGCTTCTTGAGCATCAAGCTGCTCGGCTCGAAGTATTTTCGATAAGCGGTCATGAATAAGACTTTGTTGCGGCGGCAGGTGTTCACCATGTTGCGAGCCTGCGCAACCGTTGCTGCGAGCGGCTTTTCGCTGATGACGTGCTTGCCGGCCTGGGCGGCGGCTATGGCGTATTTTTCGTGCTCACCTGGAGGAGTCGCAATGTAGACGGCTTCGACTTGCGGATTCTCGAGACATTCGGAGAATTCGTCGTAGGTGCAGGATTGCGCGGCGTTGAAATCCTGCGCGTACTTTGCAGCTTTTTTCTTATCGCCGCTCACCACTGCAATCAGCTTTGCTTTTTTGCTATGAGCGAAGGCGGGCAGCACTGCGACTTGCGAGATGCTGCCTAGGCCGACTACGGCGTATCCGACTCGTTTCCCCGATGCCATCGATTTAGTTCCTCTTTATTTTTTGCGAACCGGCGCGATCAGCTTTCACGGTCGGCGCGGCTTAGTCCCTGGTCCTTGATGGCGCGGTGTTCAAGTCCGCGAAGCTCTTCGATGTTGTCGAGAACTTTGCGGATGCCATCGACGATGCTGTCGACATTTTCTTTTCCGCCGAGGAAAAGATGATGCGAGAACCAGACGGCTTCGTGATAGGCGGCGCGCTCGGCTGCGGGACACTTATACATGTTGCGCAGATCGAGCGGCTTCGGCCGTCCCCAACTCAGAGCCGGATAATCGGTCGGATCGAGTGGAAAGAGCGAGCTGCGATACACAGGCTCATAGAAAAGTCCGTCGCAGGGTATGCCTTCGAGTTGAAGCGCGGCGACGAAGTTGGCGCGAGGAATGTCTTTCACCTGCTCGGCGTAGTACTTCAGCACGTAGCCGTAAGGAGCGAGGCGAGTGATGCGGGGCTCAGGTTTGAGCAGGCCTATGCCTACGGTGCCTTTCAGGCGCGACTCGAAATATTCCATGTTGGCGGTGCGCACCTTGGCTTGCTCGGGAAGCCGCTCCAGTTGCGGGTTTAGGACGGCCGCCTGAAATTCGCCGAGGCGGTAATTGAAGCCGATCATGCGGTGATGGAATTCGTCGGTGACGCTGCGGCGTCCGGTGTTGATGTAGGACTGAACGCGCTCGAAATATTCGAGGTTGTTGGTGATGACAGCGCCGCCTTCGCCAGAGGTGATCAGCTTGCTCGATTGAAAACTGAAAGCGCCGAGATCTCCGATGGAACCCGCGCCTTTGCCGCGCCACATACCACCGTGTGCATGAGCGCAATCTTCGACGATCTTGATGCCGTGCTTGGCGGCCAGCGGGACAAGAATGTCAAGATCGGCAAACCTCATGCCGAGATGAACGGGGAGAAATGCTTTGGTCTTTGGCGTAATCGCCGCTTCGACCAGTTTGGCATCGAGGCAATAGGTGTCGGGATCGACGTCGACGAAAACGGGCACGGCGTTAATAAGGAGAACGGGACCGACGGTTCCCTCCCATGTGTAGGCCGGGACGATGACTTCGTCGCCGGGACGGATGTCGATGGCTTTGAGAGCGGCTTGAATCGCAACGGTGCCGGTGTTGACGGCTTGACCGTATTTGGCAGTGTGAAATTTGGCAAATGCCTTGCCGAAAGCGTCTCCGTGCTTGCCGGGGAAAGGCTGGCCTCCCCACTTGTGATTGGTCAGGACGTCTTCGAGCGCCTGCCGCTCTTTGTCGGTGTAAATAGGCCAAGGATCAAAGCGCTTTTTTCGGATTGGCTCGCCGCCGGTGATTGCCAGTTTTCCCATCGAACGTTCTCCTTAACAGCTATGTTGATCGGTCACGCACTCTGAATTCGAAATCAGCCCCACGGCATGATTGCCACTTTCATGGAATCGGGAGCGACTGATTTGAGCACCGCCGCCTCCACTTCGCGAAGCGGAAAGCGATGCGAAACAAGTTCGCCGAGGGGATAGTTGGCCATATAGCGCGCCATCTGTCGCATGCTCGGCCCATATGCGGCAGGCTCTTCGCCCCCTACGCCCAGAATTCGCGCGCTCTTCGCGCATACATGGCGATGCGGGCTGATCGGGATCTCGCCGAGGTCGGAAAAATTTCCAGCCTCAACAAGCAGGCCGCCAAGTCGCATCAGTTCGAGCGCTTCGCGGAAGGCTTGGGGAACGCCGGCGGTTCCAATCACCAGGTCAGCTCCACGTCCGTGCGTTAATCCGCGGACGAATTCCAGCCTGTCGGCGAGCGTCGTTTTAGACGCGTTGATCACATGATCCGCACCCAAGCGCTTGGCAAAATCTAAACGATAATCCGAAAGATCGACCGCAATAATATTTCCGGCTCCAAGCATCCGTGCTTTCATCAGGAAGCACATGCCCAGCGGACCCACACCAAGCACCACAACGGTGTCGTCGAAGAGGAAAGCCTCGCTTGGAAAAACCGACATCTGCTTCGCGCGATCGAGCCCAACGGTCACGGCCATGATCTCGGTGAGAACCGCCACCTCCGACGGCAGATCGTCGGGAACGCGCACCAGAAAGCTGCCCGGGATGATGTACATATATTGCGACCATCCGCCAAAAAGATGCGGCGGATCGGCGGCGCAAAGATTATTGCCGTAATCGGTCATGTTCTCGCAGAAGTAATAAGGAAAGTCGTGGCGGCAGTAATAGCAATCGCCGCAAGAGACGTTCGCCCCGACGACAACGCGATCGCCGATTTCGAGATGCACCCCCTCAAAATCGGTGTAATATCCGTTTCCCCCGATCGCGGCGACGGTCCCAACATTTTCATGGCCCTGAATAATCGGGAAGCGAATTTGTTTGCCTTCGCCTGCACCCGCGTATTGCGTCGTGTATCCCTGGTAGGTGTGCTTGTCGGTGCCGCAGATGCCGGACATCTCCATCTTTACCAGCACACAGCCGGGAGCTGGCTCCGGGAGTGGATATTCGCGCACTTCGTACTTCCCAGGTTGCACCAACGCGGCGGCGAGAACGGGCTGAGCAGACATCGTATCGATCCTCACAAGAAAGCCGGAGCTGAATCACACCAACAAAATATTAGATTATAATAAGCGCTTAGAACGATAACGAGCATCAACTCGATTTGTCAAGCAAGATTCTCTCGCCCAGCACAACGTGACTCCGTGCCGTAAACCCAGGATTCTAACTACCTCAGATCGGATCGCTAATTCGTGGAATCAAGCCGCAACATCTTCTGTTCCCGGTCCGCGGTCTTTCGCTTCAGCTCTTCATAGATTTGCAATTCCTTCTTGGCTTGTTCCATCTGCCCCTGCTCTTTATAAAGACCAAAAAGCAGGTAATGCGCATCATCTCGGCTGGGATCCGACGCCACCACCGCCTGAAGCAGCTTCACCGCCTCGTCGGTTTTAGCCTGGGTGTGATACGTCTTGGCCAAGTCAATCTGCGCATCTGCGAGTCCGGGCTGCAATTGCAGTGCCTGCGTCAGGTATTGTTGCGCCTCCTCGAGCTTGCTCTGTTGAATGTATACGTCGCCGATAAGATAGTCCGTCATCGCATCGTTGGGCGTGATCTTGAGCTCAGAGTTGAATTCGGCCAGGGCTTCGTCGAGGCGCCCGGCTTCGCGGTACACCGTACCCAAAGCATAGTGAAGTCCGGCAGCATCAGGTTTTTGAGCGATGGCTTTTTTATATTCGTTAACCGCCGCAACGGTCATGTTCTGTTGCCGGAGCATTTCCGCGCGCAACTGAAACATGCGGTAAGAATCGGGCGCCGCCTTTGACAGCTGATCGAAAGCATCCGAGGCAACATATACCGATGCCTTTCCCTTGAAATACAGCGCGTCGGGACTGTTCGGTTCAAGTTCAGCCCAGTGCGTGAGCATGGCCAGCGCCTTATCGTCTTTATTTTGGCGCAGGTAAGCAAGGCCGAGATGAGCCACTACGACCGGGTCGTCTTTCCTTGTCTGGTAAGCCTTTTCAAGCAATGGAACGGCGCGATCGAACTCTCCGCTATCAAAATAAGCCAGGGCCAGGAGAACCTGCGCGCGATCAAGGCGCGGGTCGAGCGCGAGGGCTTTTTGAAACTGCGCGATTGCCCGCTGATAACTGCCGCTCATGTAAAGAGCGAAACCAAGATTGGAATGAGCCTCCGCCGAGCGCGGATCGAGCTTCACGATCTGCTCATAGACCTTTGCGGCTTGATCAAATTGCTGGTTGCCGAGCGCAGCCTTCCCTTGCGCGGAGAGGTCGGCGAGACTTTGTTGCGCTTGGGCAGCCGTCGCCAACAGACCGGCATATATCACGACACATATAAAAAGAATGAGCGCGACGCGCGGCATCACGGTTACTGTTACGCTTACGCTTCCACCCCGAATTCCAGCTGAGACAGTCGGGCTCCCCATGAAACATCCCCTGAATAGTTACGCCTGAAAGAGCATACAGGACCACCGGATTAAGACCGAACGCTCACCGTGATGCGATGAGTGGTATTCAGTTCGTAGTCGTCTTTTCGATCCGGATCACGCACCAGTGGCTGACTGTTGCCTTGATCGTCAGTAGCGCGAACCTCGATTTTGAATTGCCCCGGACGCGGAATGCTCCACGCGTAGCTCCACGGAGTCCACACCAGAGCAGCCGGTGATTGACCAAGTTCAGCCGGTTGCCACGGACCGTTGACTTCAAAGCGCAACTCAACTTTTGCAATCTTAGCCTCGCCCGCCCAGGCGACGCCTTCAATCCGATACGTCTTACTGCGAATCTCCTCCGCATCCATTGGCCGTAGGAACTTGGAATTCACGCGCATGCGCGTGATAACTTCCCGGCCGCCATTGGCCTCCAGCGCGACATAATGTTCCTGCTGAAAGTAGCCTTTAAACGGCTCTTGCGAAACCTCGATCCGCGTCAACCATTTCACCGAATCCATGCCATACCAGCCCGAAACCAGCGCCCGTAGCGGGAATCCGTGCTCCGGCGGCAGCGGCGCGCCATTCATCTCGTAGGCCAACAGCGTCGACCCATCCATCGCCTTCTCTAGCGGAATCGCACGAGCATAGTGTGTTCCGGGCGGCGTGCCCACCGCATCGCCCGCGTCTGCGCCGTGAAAAACAATCGTCGTTGCCCCGGCTTGAATACCCGCCTGCTTGAGCAACTCAGCAACGGGTAACCCAGACCAGACAGCCGTGCTCACGCCAGGGCCGCCCGAGAGATTTCCCGCGCACTCGATCGTCAGTGGGCATCGAACGGACGACGCCAGCAAAAGATCGGTGTACGACAGCTTAGTCGGGTTGGTGACCGCGCCGCCGATTTCAAGGTTCCATTTCTCCTCGTTGATCACCAGAGTCTTAAAGTGATTGCGGATAAAAAAATCGGCGTTCGGTGTAACCAGACTCTTGGCGATCGTGTTCGAAACAGCAGCGGTGGCGGGACTAAGCGCCGGATTGGTCTGCGCAGAACTTGTCTGCGCTCGCAAATATCCTGAAGACAAGCCCGCCGCGGCCGTGGCAGCAGCGGCCAGCAGGAATTCACGGCGCCCCATAGCCTTTGCTGGACAGTCTTGGCCTCCATAGGTCGAACGGCTCATACCCGGCCTGCGGGCGGCGTCATTTTGCTTTTTGCTCGGCGATCCATTTGTTGGTGCGCGCTTCCAGGAGGTCTAGGGGGAGAGTGCCGCCATCGAGCATTTCGTCGTGAAAGGTGCGGATGTCGAACTTTGGGCCCAATTCTTTTTTGGCGCGCTCGCGGAGTTCGCGGATCTTGAGCTGGCCTAGCTTATAACTCAGAGCTTGCGCGGGCCAGGAGATGTAGCGATCGGTCTCGGATTGGATGGTGGGCTCGTCGACGGCTCCGGATTTGCGGAAGAAGTCTACGACTTGGTCGCGGGACCATCCTTTGGAGTGGATGCCGGTGTCGACGACTAAACGGACGGCGCGAAAAAGTTCGGAGGAGAGACGGCCGTAGTCGGAGACGGGATCCTGATAGAAGCCGACCTCTTTGCCGAGTTCTTCGGCGTAGAGCGCCCAGCCTTCGATGTAGGCGTTGAAGCCTAGCCCGTGGAGGCGGAACTTGGGCATGCCGGTTAATTGCTGCTGGAC
>JBEKXO010000176.1:0-9755 GCA_049511995.1 Terriglobales bacterium | reverse complement strand
GATCCACCGGTGTCGGAGCCCAGTGTCGCTATGGCCATGTCCGCCGCGACTGCAGCCGCCGATCCACCCGACGAACCTCCCGGCACGCGGCTCTTGTCACGCGGATTGTGCACGGGGTGATAAGCCGAGTTCTCGGTGGAAGAGCCCATGGCAAACTCGTCGCAGTTGAGCTTGCCAAGAATCACCGCGCCCGCCGCTTCGAGCCGCGCAACCGCTGTGCAATCATAAGGCGGAATAAAATTGCCGAGAATTTTGGAACCGGCCGTCGTCCGCACGCCGCTGGTTACCATGACATCTTTGATCGCCACCGGAACCCCGGCGAGCGGCGGCAAAGGCTTGCCCGCCGCAGCCATCGCGTCCATGCGCCCAGCCTGCGCCAGCGCGCGATCCTCGCAGAGAGTAAGAAACGCTCCGATCTCGGGGTCTTCCCTCTTAATGCGCGAGTAGAAATCGTTCGCTAAAGCGCTTGCCGTCGTTTTGCGCTCTGCGATCGCGGCGCGAATATCGTCGATCGTCGTCGCGGCCATCTATCTCTCGATCACCTTCGGCACTTCGAAGAATGTTCCGTCCGTGTCGGGAGCGTTGTTCAAGGCCACATCGTGCCCCAGCGATTTTCGCAAACCTTCCTTTATGTCCTCGCGGGTCGCATACGTGAAGCGCTCGGTCCCCTGGCGCGACTCATCCACGCCATAGCGGTCCGAGACCTGCGTTATCGGCGCGATGTTGCCGGTATCGAGTTTGCTGAGACGCTCGATATATTCGAGGATGGAGTTTAGATCGCGCAGCATGCGAGCGCGTTCGACCTCGGTGAGATCGAGGTTGGCCAGGTCGGCCACATAGTCGACATCTTTGTCGGTGACTTTCACGCTTTCACTTTTACGCTTTGACCTTTACGCTTTCACCACGAATTCAATCCGCTTCACCGGACTTACCGAATACTTATTGATCAACGCCACGTAGCGCGGAGCTAGGTTGGCGAGTTCGCGCCGCCATCCGGCATCGGCAACTTCCACTTGCAGAATGCCATTGGAAAAACTGACGGCGCGGGTTCGATCGGCGACCGCGCTGCCGCAGGCAACTGGCCATGCCAGCAACGCGCTCTCATTCGCCGGAGCGCGGTGCAAGGATTTGGCAACGATGGTTTCGAGTCCGGCGGAAGCACGATTCAAGGCAAGACCTCAAAGTTCCTGAGCAGGCAACGAAACCCGATTGTAGCATCGGAAATACTGCTGCCTTTACGACGCTGCTGCGGAGGCTGTAGCCGCGGCTTTGGCGCGCTTCCTCGCTAGCTTGCGCAGATGCGAAGCCGAGTAGAGACTCTTTCGGCAGCGCGGCGCACCGCATAAACAGGGAGCATCGTCCTCGCCATCGTAGAGGTTATAGTCGTAAGTTAATTCTTCTCCGGCGGCAATATCGCGCAGCGCGATGATCCACATCTTGCCGCGAATCTGATCGGTTTCGCAATTCGGCTCGCAGGCATGATTGACGAAGGCGGCAACTCCATAGCCGTCGATGATCCGCTTGCCGCCGTCGAGTCCGAATAGATAAGTGTTGGGAAAATCGTCGTAGAGATCGTCGGCCTGTTCGTAGGTAAGGGGCTCGCCGACATATTCAATGATGAGCGTACCTTTACGAATGCGGCGCGTCGTATAGCAACCAAAAGAGTGAATGCGGGACTGGCGGATGATTAAGGTCATGGGGCAGCGATGGACGGGGCGCGGTTCAATTTTTCTCCGTACATAATCTTTAGCACATCGGGCCGGGGAAGGGGCAAGAAGAAGCACGGGCTCGCCTGCTATTATTCTTCGGTACGCACTCAGCGAAGCTCAACCGCGAGTGAGGAGGGACGGCGACCATGGCTCATCCACCGCGTTTTCTCAAGATTGTGAACGACGCCAAACAGCGCGTCCGCGAAACCAACGTTGACGAGGTTAAAGGCCGACTCGATCGCGGAGAGAAATTAATTCTGGTCGATGTGCGCGAAGACCGCGAATACGATGCCGACCACCTTCCCGGGGCCGTCCATCTGGGCAAAGGGATCATCGAGCGAGACGTTGAGGGCAAGTATCCCGACCTGAAGACCGAACTGGTCCTTTATTGTGGCGGCGGCTTCCGCTCGGCGCTCGCCGCGGATAACCTGCAAAAGATGGGTTATACCAACGTTATTTCCATGGACGGCGGAATTCGTGATTGGCGCGAAAAGGGCTATCCGCTGGAAAAAGGGCGGTAAGAACGCACGTTTGGCCGTCCCCCGGATTGCATACCTCCCGCATCTCTGAAAAAATACGAGATATACCGTGGAGTCCCACCCATGTCTCAAATAGGCAGCTTTGCGCTTCTACTGGCGCTCGGCCTGAGTGCGTATTCTTTCGTGGCAGGCTTCTTGTCGTTGTTCAGCCGGAGCGCGGCTTCGGCCCGCCTCGGTGAGACTGCGCGCCGCGCGGGAATCGCCACTTTCGCCGCAGTGCTGCTGGCCGGCATCGTGCTCGTGCTGGCCGCGTTCAACGACGATTTCTCGATTGCCTACATTTTCCATCACAGCAATCGCGACCTGCCCGCCGCCTATAAGTTCGCCGTGCTCTGGTCCGGACAGGAGGGCTCGCTGCTCTTCTGGTCGCTGCTTCTGGCCGGCTACGGATTCGTTCTCCGCCTGCGCTATAAAACCGACCAGCGCCTCTTCGCGTATGCGTCCGTGATCATTGCCTCGGTGCAGGTTTTCTTTTTGCTGATTCTGAATTTTGCCGCTCACCCCTTTGCCATCATGGAGGGCGCCCTTCCCGCCGACGGCACCGGCCTCAATCCGCTGCTGCAGTATCCCGAGATGGTCATCCATCCGCCCATGCTTTATCTCGGATATGTAGGCTTCACCGTGCCGTTCGCGTTTGCGCTGGGTGCGTTAATCATGAAGTATCCCGGCGAAAAATGGATCCACATCACCCGCCGCTGGACCATGGTTACCTGGTGCTTCCTGACCATCGGCGTTTTTCTCGGAGCGCACTGGGCCTACGCCGTCCTCGGATGGGGCGGCTACTGGGGATGGGATCCGGTGGAGAATGCTTCGCTGATGCCATGGCTCACAGGCACGGCATTCCTGCATTCGGTCATGATGCAGGAAAAACGCGGCATGTTAAAGGTCTGGAACATGTCGCTGATCTTCGCGACCTTCCTGCTTTCGATGCTCGGTACGTTCCTGACGCGCTCCGGCGTGATCAGTTCGGTGCACGCCTTTGCGCAATCTTCGATCGGCACCTGGTTCCTGGTCTTTATCGGATTGGCCTTAGCTGTCTGCAGTTTCTTTCTAGTCGCCAACCGCGACCACCTCAGGTCCGAACACAAGCTGGAATCGCTGGTTTCGCGCGAATCGAGCTTCCTGTTCAACAATCTTCTTCTGCTCGTCGTCTGCTTCACCATTCTCTGGGGAACGTTTTTCCCGATCCTCTCCGAATTTGTGCAAGGCCACAAAGTCACCGTCGGCCCGCCGTTTTTCAATCGCGTAGCCATTCCGGTTGCCTTGCTGCTTCTTCTCCTCACCGCCGTCGGCCCGCTGCTTGCCTGGCGCAAGACTTCCATCGAAAGCCTCAAACGAAATTTTCTTTTCCCCGCGATTGGCTCCCTCGCCGTCGGCGGCATGATGATTCTTTTCGGCGTTCGTCCGTGGGAGGACCCTTCCTATTTCTACGCCACCATGGCCGCTATCCTCTCGGCGCTCGTGATCTTCACCGTCATCTCCGAATTCCTTCGCGGAGGCCGTGTCATCGCCGGCAAGAGTAGGCAGAATCTGTTCGCGGCGATGATTCAGCTCTATCATCGCAACACCCGCCGCTACGGCGGCTACATCGTCCACTTCGGCGTCGCCCTCGTCATCATCGGAATCCTCGGCACACCCTTCAACAAAGAAGTAGAAAAAGAAATGGGCTTTGGCGACAAAATCAACATCGGCCCCTACACGCTCGTCTGCCAGTCCTACACGCAAGATGACAATCCCAACTACGGCAACGAGTGGGCCATCATCAACGTCTTCCGCGGCGGCAAACAAATCACGACCATGTATCCCGAGCGCCGCTTCTACAAAGCCAGCGGACAGCCGCAAACGCTGCCGCGAATCTATCCCAGCTTCCGCGAAGATTTATTCTTGGTGACCGACGTCTATCTAGTCTATGAAGGCAAAAATGAAACCACCGGACGCCCCATCATTAAAGCGCACTTGAATCCTCTGGTGCCGTGGATTTGGATTGGCCTGATCATCATGGTCTTCGGGACGATTACCGCGCTTATTCCGAACGCGGCTGTGGTGCGGGTAACCGCGACCACACCCGTTCGCGAACCAGCCCAGGTGGGAGCAGGTGACTGAATGAAAACGTCGCAGCAACACGAAAATTTTTTTACGACTTGTCATCCTGAGCGAAGCGAAGGATCTGCTTTTAGCGGCGATATGCGCAACTCCGCGCGTCGCTGGCTACAGGCCGCTACGCTCGCGCTCGCCGTACTCATCTTCATGGGCGCGGGCGATGACAGCGCCCGCTTCAAAGACCTCGGCCATCGCATGATGTGCACCTGCGGATGCGGCCAGATCCTCCTCGAATGCAATCACGTCGGTTGCCAGTCGTCCACCAAAATGCGCGACGAACTCCTCGCCGCGCTCGATAAAGGCAACACCAACAATGACGACCTAATCCTGCAAGGCTTCGTGCAGGAGTACGGACCGACCGTCATCGCTGCCCCCACCGCCGCCGGATTCGATCGCGTGGCCTGGATCATGCCCTTCCTAGTCCTGGCGCTAGGCATCGCCTTTGCAGTCCACATCGTGCGCTCGTGGAAGAATCGCCCCGAACCCGCTCTCGCCGACGGTATCACCATCCCACGCGGCAACGACCACGAACTCGATGAATTCCGCGAGAGGGCGCGCAAGGAGACCGACTCATGATGATCAAGTGTGGCGCGGACACTCCTGTCCGCGAAAAGCCGCGATCGGAGAAAGTTCGCTGTCAGGAGAGTGATTTATGATTGCCTTCGTTTGTGGCGCCGTTACGCTAGCCTGCCTCTACTACGTTTTCTTCTTCCCCGGCGAAGTCTACGCCGGAGAAGAAAAAACCCGCCTGGGCTATCTCCGCGAACGCAAGGAAGCCGTCTACGAAAACCTGCGCGACCTGAATTTCGAATACAAAGCCGGCAAAGTCCCCGACACCGACTATCAGTCGATGCGTAGTTCGCTCGAAGAAGAAGCGGCCGCGATCATGGCCGAGATCGCACGACTGGAGCAGGTTGCAGGGCAGATGGCGTAAGTTGCAGAGTCTGCGAAGCCCCGACTTTCGACAAGTGACAATGTACACTTTACAGTGTATCCTGAATGATCAGGAGTTTTAAGCATCGCGGCCTGAAACGGCTTTACGAACAGGACGACCGCAGCGGAATACGGCCAGACCTATTGGACACGGTGGAACGAATCCTCATGGTCCTCGATTCCGCAGCCACGCCACAGGCTCTTGACCTTCCCCGCTATCGCCTGCACCCGCTCAACGGAGAATGGAAAGGGTTTTGGTTGGTGACGGTGCGGGCGAATTGGCGCATCGTTTTTCGCTTCGAGGGAACCGATGCCTTTGACGTTGAACTGATCGACTATCACTGAGCGCGAGAAGGAGAAAACGCAATGCCCATGAAAAATCCTGTACATCCTGGTCGCATCGTGCGGCATGATTGTCTTGAGCCTTTGGGTCTGTCCGTAACCGAGGGAGCGGAGGTTCTCGGCGTCAGCCGGCAAACGCTCAACAATGTCATTCACGGCAAATCGGGCATCAGCCCCGAGATGGCCATCCGGCTCTCGAAGGCCTTTGGCAGCACACCGGAAACCTGGTTGCGGATGCAACTTGCTTACGACCTCGCCCAGGCCCGCAAGGACGAAAGCAAAATCAAGGTCCGCCGCCAGCACATGCTCCATGAACTTCACGCATAGTGAGGCAGACATGCGCTTGATTGCCAGTCCAAGGTGCTCGCGTCGCTCGAAAAGTGGCTGTGATCATGGCGGAGGTTGCGCGGTTGGAGCAGGCGGTCGGCCAAACCACGTAGGCAACCTTGACTAAAAATTATGACATCGGCTCGACTTCGGTCCGCAATTTTGGCGTCGATTCTCCTCTCCATCGCCTCGTTGATCGCGCCGGCTCAAACGTCCGCAGATCAGTGCGCCCGGACGAAGTCTATGCGCATTTATTCCAATGCTTATGTCCACGAGGAAAGCGGCGACCTTCTTGGATATGAGTTGGCCATAAAACAACATCGCGATGGTACCGTCGAGGCACTCTTGTATGTGTATGAGGGCTCGGCGGTCGGCGGCGGCATAGATTTACCAGGCCACATTTCGGGTAAGGATTTGACTATCGCCGGAAATTGGATTGAACACCTTATCGAATACCCCTCGAAAAAGGAAATCGTTCAAACCCATGCCGTCAAAATAGACGGAACCCTGGGGCAAGCTTCATTTTTCGGCAAGATAAAGATCGCGGATCTGGACGAAGGCAAAATAAAGTTGAAACGAGTAAACCGCATTTGGACGTGCAAGCCGTGACAAAGCAATTTCCTCTTACTATGCTCGATGGATCGATAGATGTCCGGCTCCGCCGAAAAAGCCTTTCCAAGCCATCACAAGGAGTTTTTTTGACGAAATTCGCGTATTCGGCATTGATAGTCGCCATCGTCTCTCTTACCCTAGCCACAGCTGCCGCCCAAACCCTAACCGGCACCGTCACCAACGGCACCACCAACAAGCCCGCCGCCGGCGACGAAGTCCTGCTCATCGACTTCACCAATGGCATGAACGTGGCCGCCACCACTAAGGCCGACAGCGCCGGCAAATTCAGCTTCCCACTCACCGGAGCACCCGGCCCTCACCTCATCCGCGCCATTCATCAGGGAGTCACCTATCACCAAATGGCGCCTCCCGGCGTCAACACCGCCGACGTAAATGTCTACGATGTCGCAACCAAAGTCACCGGTCTTAGCGTGACCGCCGACGTCATTCGCTTCCAGGCCGACAGCGGCACGATGCAGGGCGTCCGCCTCTTCGTCGTCAACAACACGTCGTCTCCGCCCAAGACGCAGATGAACGATCACAATTTTGAGTTTTATCTGCCCGCCGGCGCGAAGGTCGAGCAACTCCAGGCCCGCGCTCCGAATGGCCAGCCGATCAGTGCCGACGCCGTGCCCCAAGCGGAGAAGAACCGTTACGCCATCAACTTTCCGCTGCGGCCCGGAGAAACGCAGTTTCAGCTTGAGTTCACGCTGCCTTACACGGGCGAGATCAAGATCGACCCCAAGCCGCTCTATCCCGCCGCGCACCTCGTCATCGTTCTTCCAAAAACAATGCAGTTCACGGCGGCGAATCCGCCGAGTTTTGAATCGATGAACGATCCGAGTCAGGGAGACAGCGCGGTCGAAGTTGCGCGCGAAGCGAAGCCAGGGCAGCGGCTGGCCTTCACTCTGCGAGGAAAGGGAATGATTACGGAGTCGCCGGGAGAAACCGCTTCGAACGCGGCCCAGCAGGATCAGCAAAGCCAACCGCAATCGGCAGGACGCGACAATCGCCCCGGCGGCGGACTGGGAGCGCCCATCGATGCTCCCGACGCGCTCCAAAAATATCGCTGGCCAATTCTCTTCGGATTCGCCGCGCTGCTCGCCGTCGGAGGATGGGTCGTGACAAAACGGCAGCCAGCCGCTTCACCAGCAGCTGCCTCTGCCGCAAAGACTGGCACAGCGGTCGCCGTTCGCGGCGCAAGCGCGCGTTTGCCCGTGGCGCCATCGTCATCATCGACTGCGGTGACATCTTCGAATCCAGTGGTGAGCCCGCCTCCGGCAAAATCGGGAATGCTGCTCGAAGCGCTGAAAGAAGAACTCTTCCAACTAGAAGTAGAAAGAAAGCAAGGCAAGATCACTCCCGCCGAATACGAAAAAGCGAGAGCCGCGCTCGACCAGACGCTAGACCGTGCATTAAAGCGGCAACAGGGCTAAATCACGTAGGGACGGACGCCCTCGTCTGTCCAGCCGAGCGAAGCTCGGCAGCTGCCAACAGCCGAAGCATGCTTAGAGCCTAAAGACTAGCCTTCAGCATCAAATAGGCGTACCCGGGGAAATTGAATCAATCATCCCGAAGCACTTATGAGCAACGTATTCAAAACCACACTTCTGCTCACGATCATGACGCTGCTGTTCATGCTCGTCGGTCGCGCTTTGGGTGGGCAGAATGGAATGTTCATGGCGCTGGCCTTCGCGGCGGTCATGAATTTTGTCGCCTATTTTTTCTCCGACAAAATCGCGCTCGCAACTTATCGCGCGCAGCCCATCAGCCGCGAAGAACTGCCGCGCGTCTATAACATCGTCGAGCGCCTCTCGCAAAAAGTCGGCCTCCCGATGCCCAAGGTTTACCTCATCCCGACCGATTCACCCAACGCTTTCGCCACCGGACGCAATCCAAATCACGCGTCCGTCGCCGTAACCCAGGGCATTCTCAACCTCCTAAACGACGAAGAACTTGAAGGCGTGATCGCCCATGAACTCGGCCATGTCCGCAATCGCGACATCTTGATCAGCTCTATCGCGGCTACTTTGGCCGGCGCCATTACATGGCTGGCTTCGATCGCGAAGTGGGGAATGATCTTCGGCGGTATGCGCGGCGAGCGCGAAGACCGCGAAGGCGGCGGCATTGCGGCAATCATCATGATCTTCCTGGCCCCATTGGCCGCCCTGCTAATCCAGCTAGCCGTCTCGCGCTCCCGCGAATATGGAGCCGATGACACCGGAGCGCACTGGACAGGCAATCCCTATGCTCTCGCTAGCGCACTGGCCAAAATCGAAAACTATTCCCAGCGCATGCCTCTAATAGCGAGCCCCTCCACCGCGCATCTGTTCATCATTCAGCCGTTCCTGGGCGGAATAAGCTTTGGCAACCTGTTCTCGACCCATCCGCCAACAGCGAAGAGAATCGAGCGGTTGACAGGACGGCCGGCGGAATTCTTCCAACGATAGTTCTCAGTTCCCGGTTCTCAGTTCTCAGCAAAACCAAGCCGGCCTATGCGGCGCGGCTTTTGATTGAGGCGATGAGCCCGTTAAGTACTCTGCCGAGTTCGTCGGCGTTAGCCAGGATAGCGTCCACCTTAGCCGGTTGGATGTATTTTAGGTTTCTGGCGATGAGAAGCTGAGTCTCGATTTCCACAAGCGAGCCGCGCGCCTGACTTAGGAAGTGATGAAACTCCTTCTGCGAAAAACGGGCTTGCCCCTCCGCAATATTGCTTGGCACCGAAACGGAGGCCCGCCGCAATTGATTCGTGAGTCCGTAGCGCTCTTCGCCCGGAAACCGCTGAGTCACTTCGTAGATTTCGGTGACCAATTTCATGGCTTTCTGCCATGCGATCAGATCGCGATAAGAACGACCCATAGCTCCTCCGAAAATGAAATTATCGAGTGTTTATGGGCGAAACACAGTGATCCCTGACCAACCAGAATGTTCGGTTTTACTGAGAACTGAGAACCGGGAACTGAGAACTCTTCTGTGACATTGGTAACCGCCAGCAGTACGACCCCCATAGTAGAATCGCAACAATGGCTCCCGAAACTCTGGTGGCAACCTCGCGCCGCGCCGCGGCGCTCGAGAACAGTCTGCGCCGCGTAATCCGCGGCAAAGACGATGTCCTCCGCCTCGCGCTCGTTTCCATTTTCGCCAAAGGCCATCTGCTGATCGAAGGCGTCCCCGGAGTCGGCAAAACCACGCT
>JBEKXO010000175.1:0-9796 GCA_049511995.1 Terriglobales bacterium | reverse complement strand
ACTCGACTCTTTTTTCTTGGTGGTACGACCCGTGGCGTCAGAAGAGAGCGAATAATTCGTTGTGGGGTGATGTCCAATCAAACCTCTATTTCTTGACTTCGAGAGGGAAGCTAGTTAAGGAGAAACATATTCATATACACCCATTTGACTATGCATCGATCCGCATCGTTTTCGATAACTTATGTTTTCGTTTCACGCGCGGTCAACGTGAACTCAACATAACGGTTTCCCCCTCCCGTGCCCTAGAAGATTCTCATCACCTCGACTGCGTAATCGCTGCTCTCGACTCGCGAGATGTAACAGAGCTTGAACCAGTGGCCAATTTATATGACGCCGCGAATATAGTGCGACCTCGCCTAGACGCGTTAAACGAGGCATTCTCCGAGAGCGAATACCCTGAATTCAGGAAGAAGCTCTCCCAGGAGAAGGAATTAGAACGCGTGCGTACGCGGCAGCATGAGTGGGAACTGAACAAGGCATTGTACGGCAATCGCATAAGACGATTGTGAGCATGTGCGTTGCCGACTGCTCTACGGTGCCGAGAAGAGCGACTCGCAGGCTGTTCGGTGGTACCTTAAATCCGCTCTGCAAGGCCATCGAGTCGCGGCCTACGATATAGGCGTGGCATATTTACATGGATCGGGCAGTGGAGAGGATGATGTCAAGAGATACATGTGGTTTCGGCTGGTAGAACGATTTGGATGGGAACCAAGCAAGAGCGCTCCGGAAGAATTAGACAAGAAGCGTCCTCAAGCGATTCTGTTTAGGCCTTGGGCCATGAGACTTCGAACGTAAAGCAGTCGATGTCATTGGTGTGTTCACTGTGGTGGGTGATATGCCGGGTTTCAAACTTGAGGGAAGGCTCGGGCTTCCATTCGTCGGCCATCCTCGGACGACACTTGACGGGCCAACCAACCGGATTCCGCTAGCCGGGCAGAAATCGAAGCCTTTGAAATAGCAACAAAAGACATATTTCTTGTTATCAGAGGATAGGACTGTATCGAATGACCTTTCGACAATTAAATCTCCGATTGCTTGCAATGACGATGTTCATCACGGTCGCTATCATTGCGCTGGCCGCCTGTGGAGACCCTAAGGGGCAGGCCCCCGCGATTGTGGTAGCTTTTGATCCCAATTTTCCGCCTCCAACTTCGCTCGATACGGGGGCCTATGCAGGCATTGCGGCCATACTTACCAACGACACTGGCAGCGGCAACGTGACCTGGACATGCGCTCCAGCCAATCAATGTGGCAGCTTTTCCCCGAACATCATCCACACTGCCGTTCCAACTTGTTACTTAGCCCCTGACGCGGTTCCCAGCGGCAAAAGCGTGACCGTAACCGCAAGGTCAGTAACCGACACAACCAAATCCATTTCGGCCACGATAACCATACTAAGTGGACCCGGGCAGGCCTGCCCATGACGGATTTTTCGCACAATTCGATTCAGGCCCTAAGAGCCGACGTGATCTTTCTCGGGTTCAAGCAGAACGAGTCTTTGAACGTAGAGTGTTTCTCCTCGTTGGAAGATGCGGCGCCAAAAGCCCGGCGAAGTTCCGCTAGCATTGCAATCACCATCGCCCCCTAGGGCGCTGGCGGATTGGATGCCTGCAGACGGAAACAGGGGCAGGTCACCAGTACGACACGGCGAACCGGCTGACGACGCTGACCAACTCGCTCACCGACCAGTTTGACTTCGGCGTAGCCTATCCGTGTCGAATTTGCTGAGTGACTGAAATCTGGTTCGGGACCGGAGGGTAGGAGGTTCACAAAATTCTTTCTGCCCTTCTCACCCTCAAAATTTCACGGGCTCGTCTTCGGGCAATTCTTGTGAGCTAAGCGAAAATCTCGTTTACCTTATCCCGCACTTGCTGGCTGCGTGACGGCTTCAAATACCGCATCGTAGACTCCATATCAGAGTGACCAAGCCACTGTTGAACCGTACGCAGATCGACACCTGCCCACAGCGACCACGTAGCGAACGTCGCACGAAACTTGTGCAACCAGAAATTCTCCTTATCCAGCTTCGCCCGCCCTGCCAAAGCTTTCAGGTCATCGAGAAAGTCGAGCTTCGGGTTGCAGCCTGAGGTTGGGAAGACGAGATTGCAGGTTTTGTCCGATTTCGCCTTCCACGCCTTCAGGCTCTTGACGAGCTTCGTAGGAATGGGAATCTCCCTTTCCTTGTATGCCTTCGGCGTCCAGCCTCGGTCTGGCTTGTGGCTCACACGGACCGTGGATGCGGCGAGGTTAATGTCCGACCAGTACGTGTACATGACTTCCTGCTCGCGCATCCCGGTCATCAGGAAAAACTCATACCAGAGTCGTTCTTCCGCGTCACACTTAGCAAACAGCTTGTCGAGTTCCTCCTGCTCGTAAATCTCCGGTTCCTCCTCGGTATACCGCGGCCAGTCGTTCTTGCCCACCAGCCCGCGAATCCCATTTGCCTTTAGGAACGTCATGACATTCTCAAATTTGTTGTAAACGCTGCGTGGAGCCTGCTCCTTTTCGTCACGAAGGAACGCTGAGAACTTCAGCAGGTCTTTTCGCTCGATCTCGTCGAGGCTGAGTTTGTGGCAAGATTCAGTGAAATACGACAAGGCGGTCGAATACGCGGCATACGTCTTCGGCTTTTTCGTTAACTTGGTTTCATCCAGGAAATCAGCGACCGCGGCAGCCACCGACCGATGTCCATTCAGCCCGTCGGGGATGACGGAAACGCCGCTATTGACCGCGTTCAACTCGGCTTCTTTGCGCAACCGGCGCGCACTGGCATCGGCCGGATCTTTGCCGACCGACAGGCGCACGCGTTTCGCATCTTCGCGCCACTCCAGATAATAGGCGCCTTCCGGGTGTCGCTCTTCCTTCCCATTCACAATCACAATGTCGGGCTTGACTCGACCATTGGCGGACTCAGCCACGGGGCAGTAACGCATACCGTTGGCGGTCTGAACCCGTTTCGTGAGATGCACGGAATACCCGCCTGATCTCATCACGAAGCGCTTTTGATTATCGCCCCGGCTGACGTATTCAAGATTTAGCGCGGCGTTGTTCGTGTAGTCGCCGTCTTTGGGGGTTATCTCGTGTTCGGGTGGGCAATCGCCCAGAAACGCGGCCGCGACTAAGCCGTGGACCGTGCATTTTCGCGCGAACCCATCACTGGAAAGGGTGACGTAAAGTCTCCCGTTCTTCATCCTGATGGGCTGAAGAAGCTTGCTGGTGTGGGTGTTGCGAACTTGCCCCAGGTCGGAAACCTGATAAATGCCGTCGTACCCCGCGACATCGCGCCATTGCTCAGCCATACCGCACTACTCCTTTTGGGGCTCCGAAAAGGTATACCCATTGGAATCAGTGTAGGTATCACCGGCTTGCAAGTGCCAGATAACTAAGGTAATGGCGGAGAGGGAGGGATTCGAACCCTCGATACAGGTGTTAGCCCGTATAACGGTTTAGCAAACCGCCGCCTTCAGCCTCTCGGCCACCTCTCCGGCGTGCGGAATCTCAGTTTACCATGGGCACTGCGCGTGAGGTCGGCGCTTCGCGACCAGCCGGTAACGTCCTAGGGGGATTTTTCCATGGAGCCCATCTTCATTATTATTCAGGCCTTTCATGGCCGAATTGAAAACGAACCCATCCAAGCAAATCTGGGTAGTGTCTTAAATAGCATGTTGCTCGGTTCCTGTCTGGCCTTGTGATTGCGCGGGACAAGCCGTTTTTTAAGACACTACCCAAATCTGGGGCGTGCAATTCGGCCGCTACCGCGCTGCTATAATCAACAATTGCTCTCATGAACGCCCCACGTCGAATTCGCTCCACTACCGTGCTTTGCGTGCGTCGCGACAACTCAGTCGTCATGGCTGGCGATGGGCAGGTTACGCTCGGCGAATCGGTTATTAAGCATGGGGCTAAGAAGATTCGGCGGCTTTATCAGGACAAGATTCTGGCGGGATTCGCCGGTTCAACCGCCGATGCGTTTACTTTGTTTAGCCGGTTCGAGGCCAAGTTGGAGCAGTATCACGGCAATATTGGGCGGTCGGCGGTAGAGTTGGCTAAGGACTGGCGCACCGACAAGTATTTGCGGCATCTAGAGGCTTTATTGCTGGTGTCGGACAAGGAAGCTACGTTTTTGTTGAGCGGGCAGGGCGACGTGATCGAGCCGGATACGGGGATTGCGGCGATTGGGTCGGGGGGGCCGTTTGCGCAGGCAGCGGCGCAGGCGCTAGCGGATCATACGCAGCTGTCTCCGCGGCAGATTGCCGAAGAAGCAATGAAGATTGCCAGCCGGATGTGCATCTATACAAATGAGAGGATTACGATTGAGGAACTCTAGCTGGGCGTCGTTCGCTGTTCGTCGTTCGCTCCACCATCCGCGATGGCGCGAATAGCGAAGGACGAATAGCGATCGATTTTTTTTATGGCTATTTATTTACCTGGAACTGCTGAGGAAGAGCAAGTCACGCTGGATGAGCTGACTCCGCGTGAGATCGTCACTGAGCTTGACAAGTATGTTGTCGGGCAGAAGGATGCGAAGCGCGCCGTGGCGATTGCCCTGCGCAATCGCATGCGCCGCCAGAAGCTTACACCCGAGATGGCGGAAGAAGTCATCCCGAAAAATATCATCATGATTGGGCCGACCGGCGTCGGTAAGACCGAGATCGCGCGCCGCCTCGCCAAGTTGGCCAATTCCCCGTTTCTCAAAGTTGAGGCTTCGAAGTTTACAGAAGTCGGCTACGTCGGCCGCGACGTGGAGTCGATGATCCGCGACCTGGTCGAGATCGCCATCGAAATGGTGCGGGAAGAAAAGCTCGAAGACGTCGCGGATAAAGCAGAGTTGAATGCGGAAGAGCGGCTGCTGGATATTTTATTGCCGCCGATTTCCCCGCGTCCTTCGGATTCTGCTTCGTCATCCGGTGGCGTGGTCATTGACGCCAGCACCAGCCTGACTGAGTCATCCAATCGCACGCGAGAGAAATTGCGGCAGCAACTGCGCGAAGGCAAGCTCGACGATCGCACGGTCGAGATTGAAACCCGCGAACGCAACTTCCCGTCGTTTGAGATCATCTCGAACCAGGGCGTGGAAGAGATGGACGTCAACATTAAGGACATGTTGCCGAACATCTTCGGCCAGCGCACGAAAAAGCGGAAGATGAAGGTCAACGAGGCCTTCGAGTACCTGATCCAGGAAGAAGAGCAGCGGTTGATCGACATGGAGCAGGTCACGCGAGCGGCCATCGATCGCGTCGAAAATACCGGCATCATTTTTCTCGATGAGATCGATAAAATTGCCGGCCGTGAAAGCGGCCATGGGCCCGACGTTTCGCGCGAAGGCGTACAGCGCGACATCCTGCCTATCGTCGAAGGCACGACGGTGAATACGCGCTATGGCATGGTGCGGACTGACCACATACTATTTGTGGCGGCGGGCGCGTTTCACGTTTCTAAGCCCAGCGATCTTATCCCTGAACTACAGGGACGCTTTCCCATTCGCGTGGAATTGCAGTCGTTGACCATGGCTGACTTCGTGCGGATTCTGACCGAGCCGAAATCGTCGCTGACGCGGCAGTACATCGCGCTGCTCGAGACCGAAGGAGTGAAACTCGAGTTCACACCCGACGCGCTCGAGGAAGTGGCGCGCTTTGCGTTTCGCGTGAATGAAGGAACGGAGAACATCGGCGCGCGGCGTCTTCACACCATCATGGAGCGCGTGCTGGATGAGATCAGCTTTGAGGCTCCAGAGCGAAAGGGGCAGACGTTTGCAGTTGATTCGGCGTACGTGCAGAAGATGCTGAGCGAGATCGTTAAGGATCAGGATTTGTCGCGGTACATACTGTAGAGTTCTCTCTAGAAGCCATCTCATAAATCGGTTTTGGATAGGGCGCGGCTTCAGCCGTGCCGCAAAAGGGGAGTAAAGACAAGGGCTTTAGCCACTGAGGGGGCCGCTGGGCTACTTCCCCAGGTTCATTATGAGATGGATTCTAGTCAGTTCTCCGTAAGACCAGAGACATTTTGCTGAGAACTGGAAACCGGAACGAGAACTCAAAGATGTTCCCGCTAGCGCAAATGCAGGTCCATGATTTCCGCGCCGGCGCGGCCGCCCTCGGGAGCCACAGCATTCACGCTGTCCGTCGCCGACACCGGCCCCAGACGATTTAGAATCGCTGCGGTGAGCTGCTCGCCCCACGCATGTTCCACATTCAAAGCCAAAGCCCACGCCCAGTATTTCTCCGCTATCGGAGAAGGCGCGGTCGGAGCATTCATGCGATTCACGCGGTCCGAGTCAACTTGCGCCAGAAACATTCGGAAGTCGCTGAGTTGGGCCAGCAGGGCGTAGCCGGCCGCCGTTGGCGTGCGAAGCGCGACCAGGCCAAAGAGATTCGCCATCAGGAAGCCTCCCAATTGCAGAGCGAACGGAACCGAAGTGATCCACGCGAAAAGCACTAGCGACACTAACGCCACCAAAAGCAAAATAAAAACCACGCGGTCGCTCTTGACCATAGGCAGCGGGCGCGGAGTCCGCCCGGGCAAGTGGCTCTTTAGCTTGTAGAGGGTTGCCGGCAGCGTCTGGATGGTCGCTAGCAAAGCCCAAACCGCGACCAATGCCAACGCCGGCATTAGCACGGGTCCAGGCCCCTGAGATTGTCCAAGGCCGTCGACTTCCGGATATAGAGCTGCGATCAGACACCACAAAGTCAACGTGAGCCCCGGAACGAACCATGCGAAATGGGATGAGAGAAGCTCCGGTTCGATCGCCGATTCCAGCGCATTGCGCACACTCCGCGCCGTCCGCTCCAGGGTGGTCAGCTGAGACAGGCACCTCGAATTCGTCCGCGCGTCGATGGTTGAGATCAGCTTGCCGCCGACGTAATGCTCGGAGGTCAGGCCGCGAAAAAGATCGTCGGCGATTAGTTGCTCCTCGGATTCGAGTCGTGCAGAGGAGTCTCCGCGCGATATGAGGTAATCATTCGGGCCCTGCTCAATTTTCAGCCCGCGTTTGGAGGCCATATTTAGCAGAGCCACGACGAAAGGCTTATCGCTAACGCCACGTTCCCATAGATAGGCGGCCACGGCAGGAGAGATTCCTGGCGGCGGTTCGTATTGAGCCACGCGCACGCCCCGACGGCGAGGCCAGCGCAGCCAAAGGCTGGCGGCGGTGAAGTAGGCAGCCACCATGGCTAGGCCCCACCAAGCGAGGGTGCGCATTTGGTCGGCGGCATTGGGATGGGCGATGAGAATCACGGCTTTTGTATATTCTCCGCCGATCATCTCTCGCGGCCAAGGTTACGCTGGTGCGCTTTTGGGGTTGCCGCAGATACGCTGCGGCCAGAGTCCCCCCGGTAGCACTGCTGGCTCTGATACTCTTTCCTTTCCGCATGAGAGCACATCCAGGAAAGTTGATCGCGTCGGAGGCGCTCGGCGTGCTGGCGCTATGCGTACTGATGACCGGTTGCGCGCAGACTGGGCCGCCACTGCCGCCTTCGCTCGAATTGCCCAAGCCGCCTACCGATCTGCGGGCGAGCAGGAAGGGCGATCGGGTTACGCTGAGCTGGAGCGAGCCTACGCTGACTACCGACCGGCAAAGTGTGCGCTACATTGGGCCAACGCTTGTCTGCCGCAGCGGTGAGACTGAGATCAAACAATGCGGGAATCCCGCGGCGCTGTTGCCGGCGCCACCTGCGACCGCTAGAAAGGCCGGCGCCCCGCGCCACGGCGAGCGGAAGTCTTCCGAGAAGGCGACTCCGCACAGCTATGCAGACACCCTGCCTGCAAACTTGCTGCGAGCGGACGCGGCGGCGGAGTTAACGTATGCGGTTGAGGTGCTAAACCGCAACGCCCGCGGCGCGGGATTGTCGAATCAGGTGCATGTGCCGGCGGTCATAACCTTGCCTCCGCCAAGCGATCTGTCTGCTTCGCTCAATGGAAATGGCGTGGAGCTTACATGGACGAGCGGGGTCGAGGCGCGGAAGCTTGTTAACGACATGAGCGGCAAATCGCCAAGCTTGCAGCTTCGCTATCGCGTTTATCGGCGCGAGGAGAGCTCGGGCAAAGACGTGATTGCGGGCGAGGTTTCGCTGCGCGAGAGCGAGGCATTGCACTTCACCGATGCCGCTTTTGAGTGGGAGAAGACTTATCTCTATCGCGTCACGGCGGTGACGGTCATCAAGCGGGCGGACAGCGAGGTGCAGGTGGAGGGTGATGACAGCGCTCCGGTACGCGTCGTTGCGCATGATGTGTTTCCTCCGTCGGTGCCTACGGGGCTGCAGGCGGCTTACTCGGGCGAGGGGCAGAAACCGTTTATTGATTTGATATGGGCTCCGGTGACGAATGCCGATTTTGCTGGATACAACGTCTATCGCAGTAGCGGACCGGGCGAGGGGATGGTTAAGTTAAACGCAGAGTTGGTGAAGTCGCCGGCGTATCGCGATAGCGCGGTTGAATCCGGGAAGACGTATACCTACTCGGTCTCCGCGGTTGATGTGCGGGGGAATGAAAGTGGGCGGTCCGAGGAAGCTGGCGAGGTTGTGCCGTAGTCAGCGGCCCGTTGCTGGTTGAATCGCGGCGAAGATCTCTTAATTGTGTTTGAATGATCCCAGATGAAATATTGCCGATTTGCGCTTAACGGATCTGCCCACTACGGGCTAGTCGAAACTGTTGCGGGTGGTCAGGACGAAGAAATCACTCGCCTGCTGTTGCAGCTACCACACTCTAGCGATGGGGACGTGGAGGGCTTGCCCAGCCGGCGGATGGAGCGGATTCCCCTCGCACAGGCTCAGTTGCTGCCGCCGGTGCAGCCGTCGAAGATTGTCTGTGTCGGGCGCAACTATAAGGAGCACGCGGCCGAACTAGGCAATGAAGTTCCAGCGGAGCCGCTGCTGTTTTTCAAACCGCCATCGTCTTTGCTGGCAACGGGCGGAACAATTCTCAGGCCGGCGATCTCCGAGCGCACCGACTACGAGGGCGAGTTGGGAGTGGTGATTGGAAGGCGTTGCCACCGGCTGGGCGAAAACGAAGATGTGCGTCCTTATATTTTGGGCTACACCTGCGTCAACGATTTCACGGCGCGCGATCTGCAGAAGAAAGATAGCCAGTGGGTGCGGGGCAAGGGCTACGACACGTTCTGTCCGGTTGGGCCGCTGGTGACTGATGCGATCAATCCATGGACCGGTGTACAAGTTGAGACGCATGTGAATGGCGAGGTGCGGCAGTCGGGCAATACGCGCGATTTTATTTTTTCGCTGGGGACTGTTATTCGCTATATCTCGCAAATTATGACGCTGGAGCCGGGTGATCTGATTGCTACTGGGACGCCCGAAGGCGTTGGGCCGGTGGTGGCGGGGGATGTGATTGAAGTATCGATCGAGGGGATTGGGAAATTGAGCAATCCCGTGGCTTAGCAAGCGAAGCCCTTGGCTTATTGCTTCGCGTCCGCAGCGTTCCTCACGACTTGCTCGATCAATTCAGCCGCGCGCCGAAGCGTATCGAGATCTCGATGCGTCGTCCCGCTGAAAATTTCCGCTAATTGTTGCACTCTCCGCGTTCTTGCCTCCTGGAGCAGGCGTTCCCCTTTTGCGGTTGCGGTCACACGAACGCGGCGCGCATCGGCGGCATCGGTTTCAATCTTGGCCAACCCGGAGCGCTTCAGCCCGGCGACGATGCGGCTCATGGTGGGAGCTTTGACCTGCTCGGCGGCGGCCAATTGGCGTAACGCCATGGGGCCTCCGAAGACGAGGACGGAAAGCGCCGAGAGGCGGGCGGGGCCGACTCCGGCCAGAACGTCCCGCTTGCGGGCGTGGCGCAGAAG
>JBEKXO010000174.1:0-9812 GCA_049511995.1 Terriglobales bacterium | reverse complement strand
CTGCGGTTGGATTGGTTTGCAGTCCAGGAACAGGAGGGGCTAGCTATGACGGTCGCTGCGGGACAGGGGATTATCAGTGCGCCCTGCAATTATTCAGTGGACCAGACTGTGGAAATGCTCAAGGGAATTCTGAAGGCAAAAGGAGTCATCCTGTTTGCCCTAATCGACTATAGCGGTGAAGCGGAAAAAGCGGGGATGAAAATGCCTACCACCAAGCTGCTGATCTTTGGAAGCCCCAAAGCCGGCACACCCCTGATGCTGGCCGTCCCGAGCATAGCCATCGATCTTCCTCTTAAGATTCTGATCTGGGAAGACATTCAGGGCAAGGTCTGGGTCTCTTACAACAGCCCGGCCTATCTGCAGGGACGGTACAGCTTGCCACCAGAACTCATGCAGACCATCGCTGGAGTCGAGACATTGGCGGCGAAGGTCGCGGAATAAGAACGGACTGGAACAGCCAACTGGAGTTTAGGCATCGCTCGTCGTTCGCAAACAATCTACGAGTCAGAAGGAGAAGAACCATGGGTAAAAAGCAGACCGAGGCTAAAACTGCCGACCACATCAACGCCCAACCCCGCTTTCACCAGCGTGCGCGAGAGATTCAACCGTACGGAACTGTGAACCATGCTCTGCCGCTCGAACTCGAAGAGCCAGTGCGCCTGGAAATGACCGAACAGTTGAACCAACTCCTCGCGGATACGATGACACTTCGCGATCTATACAAGAAGTCTCATTGGCAGGTCGCCGGCGCGACCTTTTATCAACTCCATCTGTTATTCGACAAACACTATGACGAACAAGTTGAACTCGTCGACTCCATCGCTGAAAGAATTCAGCTGCTTGGGAGCGTCAGTTTGGCCATGGCCGCAGATGTGGCAGAAACCACGCAGATCGAGCGCCCCCCTCGCGGTCGCGAGGAAGTTCCGGTCCAGTTGTCACGGCTGCTCGATGCTCACCAAATTATCATTGGCGAAGCTCGAAAGCTGGCGCGCCGGGCGTCTGCCATTGGGGATGACGGTACAAACGATCTCGTTGTCAGCGAGGTGCTGCGCAGAAATGAACTTCAGGTATGGTTTTTGAGTGAGCACTTGGTTGACGCACCGTTGGTGAAGGCGAAAGAGCCCTCGGCGAGCGTTGGCGCCGCCTAGCTTCTTTGTTTTGATGTGTCCGTACGGGAAAGAAAGATATGTAGAAGATAGTAAGCTCCTTTTTGCGAGAGCCCCGGAAATTTGGGGACGTTAAGGGGACGATAAGAAGTGATCTCCGGTATCATTTTGTACCAAACGACGTCCGCCGACACCGTTTGATATCAATCAGTTACATCTCGTTGTTGCCCTGTCACGGCAGAGGCCGCGGGTTCGAGTCCCGTCGTCCCCGCCATTCTTTTGAATGGTTTAGAGAGAACCCCGAAAATCAATTTGGGTCCGTTTGGAGCCGATATGCTCTCGCACCCATCTCGATTATTGCAAGCTGCCCGGTCACACCGACAGCTCCTCGAACACATCCGCACCGCAAGTCGCGACCCTTCGATGTGGCCTTGCTGGCGGAAACTCGCGTAACTTGCGTCTAGACCGATGAACCCTACACTTGGGGCATGACCGACCTGAATACGCGTAACTGTGTTCGCCATCGCACATTCGCCCTCGCTCTGCTCGCGGCATTTTTCGCAATCCAACCAGCCGCGCCACAGGCTGCGCCAGTCCCCAAGCCGCAAGTACCGCAATCGGGAGAAGATCTACCCGTGCCGGGGCGTCTTGTGCCCGCTGATCATAGCAAGTTATCGGAACACAACATTGAATGGGTGCAGACGCAGCCGCCACAGGAGCAGATGGAATTCCTGTTGGGCGCGGCGGTGAATCACGATGTGGGCGCGACGAAGATGATTGCCGAGATGGTTGGAGGGTGGTTTGGTAAGCTGCATGACACACCGCGCTGGGAAACTCTGCAGGATACGGCACTCTACTCGAACGATTTACGCGTGAGGGCTGCGGCGATCGAGATCAATCTTGCGCTCAGGCATATCGAGAAGACTGATCAGGAAGCGGATCGGCTGATCGAGACCGCTCACAAACTTACGGGAAGCCGCCCTTATTTCGCCTGGGAACTGGGCATGCTGGCTAATCGCGGCATCGAAACCGAGCGCATCCACGAACTGCTGGAGCAGTGGATTCATGATCCCGATCAGAAAACGCGGTTTTGGGCGGTCGAGGGTCTCGCACATTTGGGCACTGACGAAACGATCAAGGACTTTCTGGATGTTTTCCGCAACGAGCCGACGCTAGAGGTTCGCGAACGCGCCGGCTGCAGCCTGGCAAAATCCGGCATGATGACTCGCGAACAGCGCATGAAGGCGGTGCCCGGACTGATCGATCTGGCAGACGATCCGTCGCTCGATGCCACTACGCTTAACTGGGTCTATCAGGCCCTGCGCGAGATCACCAACGTCAATTTGCCGAATGATCCCGCCGCGTGGCGGAACTGGTCCTCGGCGCATGGAGCCGAGAAAGCGCGTGAATTCGGGAAAGGCGATTCATGGTCGGTGCCAGGTAATAGCTAACCACGGCGGCGCTTCTTTCAGACAACCTCTCTCGGATGCGCACACTCAACCGCAGTCAAATCGGCGAAAACAAACTGATCGCGAACCACAGTCACTCCTGCGGAAACCGGGATGGCGGCATTGAACATGGGACCCGCATATACAAAGGAATGGAATTCTCCGCGCTCGCCGCATGGATCCACTCCATCGGGGAGTTCCAAAAGCAGCCTCTGGTCGAACTCGCGGCCTACGAAAGACTGCTCAAGTTTTGTGGTGTCCACACAAGTCAGCTTGGCTCGCAGGCCTCCGGCAATCATCTCTTCGGCCAAAGCCAGCGTCGGCCGGCCCCAAACGGGGAATATGGGCTGCAATCCGGTTCCCATCATTTGTTTTTCCCGGTAGGCGCGTACATCTTCGAGAAACAGATCGCCAAACGCGACGCCTTCGACACCTTCGGAGACTGCCTTGGCACAAGTTTGAGCCATCAGTGACTCGTACTGTTCGTTCGAACATGGCCAGGGGAGCGGAACACGCCAGAGCGGAACTCTGGCAGCTGCAGCTTGCTGCTCGACCAATTCGCGTCTGACGGCATGCATAGCGACACGATCCGCCGCTTCGTTGAAAGTAGTCAGCAGTCCCACGACTTCATACTCTCCGGATTGGCGGAGAACATGAAGACTCCATGCGCTATCTTTGCCGCTGCTCCAGGAAAGAAGAATGCGCTTCATGGCCATTAGGTGTGGTCCGGGACGGGCTTACCCATTTACTGCGTGCAAATCTGCTAGGCGAACAGAAATTCCTTGGTTCTCAGCCCTTTGATCGTGTCCCGCAGCTTCGCCGCCTTCTCAAATTCAAACCGCTTGGCCGCTTCGCGCATATCGCTCTCTAGCTTCGCGATGTAAGCGTCTAGTTCTTCTTGCGATTTGAGATCGGGGATGCCGTCGACTTCGGACGAGGTCAGATCGGCGTAGTCGGCTCCGACGATCGCGACCAGTGTCATATCGAGCGGACGAATGATCGATTCGGGAGTGATTCCGTTTTCTACGTTATATGCCTCCTGGATGGCGCGCCGGCGGTTCGTCTCATCCAGCGCCTTCTTCATGGAGTCGGTCATACGATCTGCATAAAGAATCGCTCTGCCATTCAGATTTCGCGCACAGCGGCCAATCGTCTGAATCAACGAGCCGGCCGAACGCAGGAAGCCTTCTTTATCGGCGTCAAGAATGGCTACCAGCGATACTTCTGGCAGATCGAGGCCTTCACGCAGTAGATTGATGCCGATCAATACATCAAATTCGCCTTTACGCAAATCGCGCAAAATCTTCACGCGCTCCAGCGTCTCGATCTCGGAGTGCATATAACGGCACTTTACTCCGACTTCGCTGTAATATTCGGCGAGATCCTCCGACATGCGCTTGGTCAGCGTGGTGACAAGCACCCGCTCGTTACGCGCCACGCGGTCGCGGATCATATGCAGCAGGTCGTCAATCTGGCCTTTTACGGGGCGAATCTCAACCGGCGGATCGATCAAACCGGTGGGGCGGATGATCTGCTCGACCACAACTCCTGCGGACTTCGTGAGTTCATAAGGCCCCGGCGTGGCAGAGACATAAATTAGTTGGTTCGTGCGATGCTCGAACTCTTCGAAGGTCAGCGGACGATTGTCGAGCGCCGAAGGCAAGCGGAATCCGTACTCGACCAGCGTCTGCTTGCGCGATCGGTCGCCGTGATACATGCCATGCAACTGCGGTACTGTCTGATGCGATTCGTCGATAAACATCAGATAGTCGCGCGGGAAATAATCGAGCAGCGTTGGCGGAGGCTCTCCCGGCAAACGCCCCGTGAAATGGCGCGAGTAGTTTTCAATGCCATGGCAATAGCCCATGGCCTTGATCATTTCGAGGTCATACATCACGCGCTGATGGACCCGCTGCGCTTCGACTAGCCGTCCCTGTTTCTCCAGTTCCACTTCCCACCACGCGAGCTCGGCCTTGATCGAAGCCACTGCCGAGGCTCGCGTTTCTTCTTTCATCACGTAATGCGTCTTCGGATAAATCGGCAGCCGCATGTAGCGCTGCTTGACGGTTCCGAATAAAGGATCGATTTGCGAAAGAGATTCGACTTCATCGCCAAACATTTCCACGCGATAGGCGTTATCGTCGTAGGTCGGATAAATTTCGATGACATCGCCGCGCACACGAAACGTCCCGCGGCGAAAATCGCCTTCGGTGCGCTCATAAAGAATATCTACCAGCTTGCGCGTGATATTTGATCGCTTGATCTTTTGTCCCTTCTCCAGGAACAGCATCATGCCGTAATAAGCTTCGGGGGATCCGAGACCGTAGATGCAACTGACGGAAGCAACGATCAGACAGTCGCGGCGCTCGAAGAGCGATCGCGTGGCCGAGAGCCGAAGCTTATCGAGCTCATCGTTAATCGTCGATTCCTTTTCGATGTAAAGATCGGCCGCGGGTACATATGCTTCCGGCTGATAAAAATCGTAGTAGGAGACGAAGTACTCGACGGCATTGTGAGGGAAAAAAGTCTTGAACTCGTGATAGAGCTGGGCGGCCAGGGTTTTGTTGTGGGCCATGACGAGGGCGGGGCGGTTAGCCGCCTCGATCACTTTGGCGGCGGTGTAAGTTTTGCCCGATCCGGTTACGCCGAGCAGGACCTGATGCTGCTCGCGATCGAAGACACCTCGCGTAAGCGCCTCAATGGCTCGCGCCTGATCGCCTTGAGGTTTGTAGTTGCTTACCAGCTTGAAATCCACACCCTAATTATAGAGGAGGAATCGCAAACAGTTTTTGGATGCACTTGTGTGTAAATATGGGCTTTGGAAGGCTAGATATATGAATTTTGTACTAAGTAGTTCACCTTAGAACGTGCGGAAAACTACCGTAGTCGGCCGAGCCTAAACCTCTGAAATTACTGAAGTCACACCCCCTTTTCACTCGCAAAATGCCACTAAAACGCAAATTTCATGCAGTATTCACGTTTTGAGGCTCCATTTGGCCGTGTGGGTGCAAAACGAACAGCAACGACCCTAATCCAGATGCGTCCCAAAGCCGGAACTGAAAGGCCACTCGCGGTGGATCGGATGCATCGGTCAGGTGTGGTGTTTTATGGAAGAAAAGTTCGAACAAGTGGGACCACGGGAACGGCAAATTATTGAGCTGTTGCTGCAAGGGTGCGACAACTCAGAAATCGCTCGCGATCTTAACATCGCCGAGCGCACCGTCAAAGCACACTTTAACCGCCTATTTCTAAGGTTTGGAATCACCGGCGGAATTAAGCGGGTGAAACTCGCTACATTACTTTATCGGAGGCAATTATGGTTGGAGAAGCAACAATCCCCGTCGGGCCCAGTGAACGTGAGCAACTCATCATTCAACGCGTAGCCGAAGGCTGCAAGAATTCTGAAATCGCCCGCGCGCTGGGCACTACCGAGCACGTGGTGAAGAATTACCTGCGCTTGATCTACGACAAGCTGGGATTGTGGAACCGGGTCGAACTGGCGCTCTGGTATGAAGCGCGCCGGCACGAGCAGGTTTATCAAGCCTAATGCCTCGTTTACTTTTGCCAGCCCTGCTTAACGGCTAACTCTAGAAACGCCGACCATTGAGTCAGGCGATTTTCTGAAGACGCCGGAGCAGGGCTTTATTTTTCCGCGATGCCATCGCCTCAACTTTTCGTTCAGATTGCGCAACTTCTTGTGCAGCGAAAAACCCCGCCCGAGCTGAGCTGAGCTCGAGCGGGATCGTTCATGCCTCGTTGAGGGCCCGTTAATATTGTTGTCGATTTAGTGTTTATTGCGCCTTCAGGTAAAAGCCATAAAGCATCCCCTGGCTGTCCACATACCCACCGACGACTTCTCCCTTGTTGTTCATGCCCCACGGTTGCGTCACCTGGACGTCCCCGAAAGGCGCGTCGAAGGTGCTGAACGTCCCACCGGAGTAGAGGAAACCGTGTTCCCAGGGATAGAACACTGACCCGATGGTCATGTTTGATCCGTACCCTCCAACCATCACGCCGCTATCGTCGATCCCGGCTAAGTAGGTGTTGGGATAGCCGTTGCCGTAGTCAACTGTAGTGATGGTGCCCTTGTTCCAGGTGAAGCCATGGGAATTGCCGCTGGTGTCAAAGTAATAGCCAGCGACAACCCCGTATTTGTTTATGCCTTCGGTGTAGGTGTAGGTTGCTCCGGGAACGACAATCGATGTATAGGTGCTGCCGATCAGCAGGAAACCATCGGCGTTGCCGGTCCCGGGGTCGTCGTATATGCCCACGATTTCGCCAGAACTGTTGATCCCTAGCGCCACTGTAAGACCCTTGGCTCCCGGATAATCCAGCTGGCTGTATGTGCCTCCGGCCAGCTTGAATCCGTGTATGTTGCCGCTGGTGTCCTGGAAGGCGCCGACCATCTGGCCACTCTTGTTGATCCCAAACAACTCCGTCTGGGAAGCGCCTGGATAGTCGATGGTCGAGAATGTGTTTTCTTTCAATTCGCAAGCGTGGTCGGCCGTGTAAATCTCGATATTCATGTTGTTATAGCCGCCCACGATTTTCCCGGAATCATTGATTCCCCAAATTCCACTGATCTGCGAACGGGGGAAAGCAACGACCCCGAAGGTGAATGTATACAGCGGCGACGGCGCGCTTTGAGCGGGAGATGCCGGGTCTTGATCAGCCGGGAGTGCCCTGGGAGTGGCCGCCTGCACCCCCGAACGTGAAAGCCGCGGTGACGTTTGTTGCGCGAGCGTCAGCGATGCCGAGCAAACCACGAGTAGATAGGCCAGCAATCGGATCCGATTGCGTGCTGGCGAACTAATGGATGAAGTTTTCATTGATGCCTCCTGAGTTGTAACGCAAAAGTTCGCGTCCTGTTATGAATAGCTGTCTCTCGTTTCAGCTTTCGTCGGCTACGGTTCTACCGTCGACTCAAACCATACACGGTGCTTGTTTCATTCCCGTAAGGTCGGTGCCTACTCCACTAGGTTCCCAACCCGTTGCAGGTGATGTTGGCCGGAGGCGCGCCAATCGGAATCGCCTGCAAGGAGGTCACTGCCCAGTCCTCGCCGGTAAGCGTGCCTTGGGCTGCATCAAAGAGAAAATCCATGTAGTTGATCCCGCTGAAACTTGCTCCTGGTGTGCCCCCGCCCGGCGTGAAATCGGCGAATGGGAAGTCAACACTGAAAGACGTTCCCAGACCAGGATCCGACAGCCAGCAGCCAGTTTGGCTGTACAGGGCACCCCCATTCGACCAGACGATGATATTGAAGTTGACTCCTTGGTCGGCGCTGTCGAAAGTCACGCGGAAACGATCATAGGAAGACAGGTCGATGGTCATGGGAGCGGAAAAGCCGTACAACACTCCGAGATATGCCTGGGACTTGTAGGCGCCGTTGAAGATCAATGCGCTCGGAGTAGTCTTCGTTTTCCCCCGAACTTCGAACGAACTCGCCTGACCGAACGGGTTCCATTGGCCGCAGTTCTTGGGGACGCAGGCAAAGAAGGAGGTCTCGCGGCTGCCTCCAATCATGCTGCCGGATTGGAAATTTGTGTCCGTTCCCGATTTGAGAGCCTTCTGGTAGGGGCCAGTCGAAAAGTCGTCGATCAGCAATTGCGAGAATGCCATTTGTGGAACGATGAATAGAACCGCGGTCGCCAATATCATTTTGACTATTGTGTTGTTGTTCGTCGTTTTCATTTTGAGTCTCCTCGATGAATTGTTTAAGAATGGAATTTGGTTTCGGAATCTTCGCGGAACTCGCGATCAACCCGAATTCCGCACTCATATCGGTAAGCGCGAAGTGCAATCCAAACGGGTCATCGAACGCAGAAAAGATCGCGGAAATTATTCGGTGCGAGAAAAAAGGGCTCCAGACGCGGAGCCCTTCTGATCCGGATTGATGAGGTTTAGAACGAAACGAAAATCATCTGATAGGGTCCCCAGATGTGTTGCGTGATGAAGTTGGTAACTGTGCCAGTGCTCGGATCGATTTTGTAGACAACGTCCGAGTTGAAGTCGTAGTCCATGCAGGCGTAAAAGTAGCAGAAATAGGGTGAGGTTTCGTAGCGAGCCCCCGGATTGTTGTAGCTCGGCATGTACAGCATCCCGGAGCTATCGACAGCGATCCAACCCACGTCCTCGGTCATTCCGGATGCTACAAGATTCATCGGTCCAGTCTGCTCGACTGCTTCTGTCCAAATTTCTCCGGTGAAGACGCTATTTGCGGTGAGGTTGTTGTTTGGGCCAAACGCCAGACCTACCGGTTGCATTCCAGCAGCTTGGATTTCCGCAGCGTAGTCGAATACCAGCGCGGCCGTGTTGGGGTTGTAGCATTGCACGGTATTAGGAGCGATGAACGAAGCGATGCAGATGTCGCCAAAAACATCCCAAGCCATCTGATCGCCGCGACCGGCCGTGGTGAGGATGGGCGGTCCGCTTGGCACTGGTGTTTTCGTAAGCAGTTGGGCAGCCGTGAATTTGTAAATCTGGACCTGATAGCCGGAGGTTCCGTAAATCGTGGACACATAGAGGTTGCCGCTCGAATCAAAGAGCAGGCTTCCGATCGGATTGGATCCGACTAGAGCAGCGATGTTGAAGGTGGTCCAGTAGCTTCCGCCGGGGCCAAACTGACCGCCGTTTTTGTTGTAACGCAGGATGGTGGGAGTGATGGTTGCGACGAAGACGTCGTCCGTAACCGGGCTGGCCGCGATGCCCATCGAAATCCAGGGGCCGGTGGATGCAAAAGTCTTGATCCATTTGCCAGTGCTATTAAACTTTTCGATACTGTGACTCTCACTGCTGCCTACCAACTCGTTAGTTAAAGCGTAAGCGGGAAAAGCGAGGAGTGCGATAGCCAGACATAGCGATAAAGCCGAAGCTTTAGCGATTGTGCTTTTCATAAGATATCTCCTGAGAATTGATATTCATGAAGCGCGTGCTCAGCCGGGCGCGTTCATACAGGAAGGCGGGAAAGGCGGCCCAAAGGGGTCATCGAAACGGGAAATAATTATTCGCGACAAAGAATGCACACATTTCAAGTTGGTTCCCGCGAGAGGAAAGCGTCGCATCCAGAAAAAGCCGCGAGCCTCGGAGATCAATGTCTGGGTTCCGAGGCTCGACGCGGAAATCTTGCTAGTAAAGCCGCAGGCGCTCGTCTACCTCGGAGCCACAGCAGCCCAATCGCTGCTAGGAAAAGACTTCAGCGTTAAGCGTCGCCGCGGGGCGGGGCGGTTCCTCGACTTCTTAGCCCTCCATGGTTGACAC
>JBEKXO010000173.1:0-9816 GCA_049511995.1 Terriglobales bacterium | reverse complement strand
CGCCTCGTCCGCCGCCCTGCACGGTGGGTGCGGGCACGTTCAAGCCATCCTGGTAGGCGGGAAGAGGGAAAACGTTGCTGACGCCGCCTCCGGTGGCGCCTCCGCTCGGCAAATCATCCCAGACGGTTTCGCTGACAATTTGTTCGTTCGATGTTTGCAGCGTGGTGCCGCCGCAGGCTAGCGCGAACGAACTGGAAGCGGGGAAGTCGACGTGGTTGTTGCCGTCGTTCACTCCATCGGTCGAGCCGTTGTCGCCGGAGGCGACGCAGACGGTAACGCCCATTGCGCCCGCTGCCTGGAAGGCTTCGTCGAAGTTGGTTAAAGATTGCGTAGTCCACGATGACTCGGGACCTCCCCAGCTTATCGAAATCACCGAAGGCTGGTTCGTGCTGTCGTGTACGGCTGTAGTAATGGCGTCGAGGAAGCCCTGGTCGGTGTTGGGCGCGAAATAGACGACGATCTTCGCGGCCGGAGCGATGGATCCAGCGACTTCGATATCGAGCATCACTTCGCCGTCGGGGCCGTTGGGATCGCCGGGACTGTTGGTGCCTCCATCGACCAAGACGGAGATGACCTGTGGCGTGGCGAGATTGAGCGAGCCGAAATAATTGCTCAGGTCGTCGAGTTGAAAGCCGCCGCCTAGCTCGATGATGCCGATGCACTGGCCGGTGCCGTCTCCGGAAGGATAGTCGTAGATTTGCGCCACTTGATTTGGATCGTAGGAAGTTGTGGCGGCGTGGGCTTTAATCCCCGGAGTCTCAGGCAGACGCCGGAAGTGCGGCTCAGCCTGGGGGCGGTTGTCGAGACCAAAGACACCGGTGATGATGTCGGCATAGTCGGAGGGCACGCTGATCGCGCCAACACGGCCGCGGAAATTTCCCTTGGGATGGCTGTATTCCTTGAGCTCGACGTTGAAGGCTTTTTGAAACTGGCTGACGGTGCCGGAGACAAGCACGGTGCGGCGGGCGAGTTCGGTGCCGGTTTCGTGAACTTTGAGGCCGAACTCCTGGGCGAACTTCTTGACCTGGTTGAGATCGGCGGAATCGGCGCCGTGTTGACTTTCGTATTCCGCGCGTGGGATAGGCTTGAAACCTGGCTTCTCTAGGGCGGCTTTCAACTCTTTCTGCTTGGTCTCCGACTTGTGTCGAAGGCGGATGGAGACTTCGATGGTTTGGTCCGGATGCGAAGCCTGGATCAGGCGGGCGCCGCGGACGGGCTGGCGTTCACTCCCTGCTAATACCGCAAATTTTCGCTGGTTGGACACGATCGCTGCTCCTTCGTCTCGGGGGAACAGAGCGGCTGGGAACTATCGCGACTGGGAGTCGCAAAAGGTAGGGAAGTCCGGGTTCGTCCCGCCGTTAAGATGGTTCCCGAGACGAGTTCATCATAGCAAGGAATGTGCGATTGCCAACAGAAACGGCTAAATAGTTTGGGAGGGCGGGAGAGGGGTTGTTCCCAATCCGGGAGGGCTTGCTGGTGCTGGAGAAGAATTGGCGCTGGTTAGTTTCAGCCTAAAGCCGACTAAAAGCCTAAACCACGAAGGACACCAAGTATCACGAAGCGTGCTAAGAATCGCGCGGCAACGCACCGCGGCGCAACAGGAAGTAGAGGATTGTGAGTGCGATCAGGAAAATAATTCCTGCGATGCGGTTGACGCTGGAGTCGTACCAGGTTTTGCCTACGGATGCGAAGACGACCGAGAGGCCGATGATGGATCCCCATTTGCCTAGGGGCGAGCGAGCGGGGATTGCAGAGGCCTGGTCGGGGGTTAAGCGGCGGCGGAAGTTGATGTGGGCGGCGAGCGAGATGATCCAGGAGAGCATCATGCCGAAAAAAGCGCCGCGAATGATGTATTCGAAGGCGCGAGCGGGCGCGTAGCGTTCGAGAACGATGGCGACGATGATTCCGTAGGAGGAAGCGAGCAACGCCAGAGTCGGAGTGCCCTTTGCGCTGAGACGGCCGAGGGCGCGGGGAGCCCATCCGGTGCGCGCCAGCGAGAAGAGCATGCGGGAGGAGATGTAGAGAGCGGCGTTGGCTCCGGAGAGAGCGGCGGTGAGCACGACGAAATTCATGAAGTGAGCGGCGCCGGGGATGTTGACGGAGCGGAACACGGTGACGAAGGGACTCTCGGTGACGCCGGCGCGGTTCCATGGCATAACGCCGACGAGGATGGTGATGGCTCCAAGGTAAAGGACGGCGAGGGTAAGAAAGGTCCAGCGGACGGCTCTGGCCACGGCCTGGGCGGAAGCCGACTCGCCCGAAGTCACGGCGACGAACTCCACGCCGCCGAAGGTGTAGATGGCGAAGGTAATCGCGAGAAGCGGCGCGGCAACGCCCAGGGGGAAGAACCCGCCATGGGTGGTGTATTGCGGAGCGGAGCGTCCGGTCAGAAGGAGCGCGGCGCCAAGCACAATGAAGATGGCGATGACGGCGGCCTTGATCATGGCGAACCAGAATTCGAAGCGCCCGTAACTGTGGACGCTAAGAAAATTGATAGCGAGAAGGAACAGGGAGAAGACAAAGACCCAAACGACCGCGGGAACGCGCGGGAACCAGAGCTGCATGTAAGTGGCGGAAGCCACCATCTCGGCGCCGATGGAGACGGCGATGGCCAGCCAGTATCCGGCGCGGGAGATGAATCCGGCCCAGAGGTTGAGATAAAGGTCACCATAGACGCCGAAGGAACCAGCCGCTGGATGCGTGCTGGCGAGTTCGCCAAGGGCGAGGGCTACGGTCCAACTGATGAAGGCGGCGAGGACGAAGCTGAGGATAACGGCGGGTCCGGCGAGTTCGATGGCGGCAGCGGTGCCGAGGAGGAGTCCGGTCCCGATGGAGCCGCCGACCGCAACCATGGTCATCTGCCCTGCGGTGAGTTGGCGGCGGAGACCGGATTCGGGATTGGTGGATGAAGCGCTAGGTTTCAAAGGGTTAGGTTTCAAGGTTTCAAAGTTTCAAGGTTCGTACTCGTATATCAGAAAAGGCAAGTTTCAGGGTTGCAGAGTTTCAGAATGGCATGTTTCAAGGTCTTGTTTTCCCTTGACACTCTGAAACTTCGAAACTCTGAAACCTTTTGGACTACGTCACTTTTCCGGAGGCGGTCGCGGTGGAAGCGGATTCGGTGAAATTTGCCTGGGGTAGAGCAGCGACGGATCGGGCGACGACAACGCGATCGCGGCCGGCGCGCTTGGCCTGATAAAGAGCGTCGTCGGCGAATTGGAGCAATAGATCGACACGGTCAGTAGTCTCATCAAAGGCAGCCAGTCCGATAGAACAACTCAAGTGCGCTTCGGAACCCTCGGGCCGAAGATGATTTTCTTTGAGGCGCTTACGAATCTCTTCCGCGCGCACGGTCGCCTCACTGAGCGGGCACTCGGGGAGGATAAGCGTGAACTCTTCGCCACCGTAACGGCAGGCAATGTCTTCGGCGCGTAGCATGCGCAGCAGCATCTCGCCCACCGCGGCCAAAGCCTGATCGCCGGCTGAGTGTCCGAAATTGTCGTTGTAGCGTTTGAAGTGGTCGAGATCGAGCATCATCACAGAGAGGGGACGGCGCTTGCGGCGAGCGGAATGAAGTTCGCGCTCGAGGAACTCCTGCATATAACGCCGGTTGTAAAGGCCGGTGAGCGGATCGCGAATGGCTTGCAGGCGAAGCGCTTCCTGGAGATTGACATTGGCCACGGCCAGAGCAATGTGTTCGGCGACGGTGGCCGCGAGCTGGCGGCGGTGGGCAAAGGAATCGGAGTCAACATCAGTGTCAAGGTCAGAGAGCGGATGATGCAGCGCATCGTCATTCTGAATGGCGAGAGCCCCGATAGCTTCGCCGTTGGCGATTAGAGGAATGCATACGGAGGCGCCTTGGCCCCTCAGGTGGGTGCATCGGGTGCTTGACCCTCCGCCGGACTCGGCGTGGGTACATCCACGGCGAAGAGCCCAACATTCTTCGGGAGCGAAAATCTGGTCCGCGGGAAAAAGCATTCCCCACGCCGCTTCCGATTGGACGCGATTGCCGGAGGCGCTGATCAGCGAAACGCTCCCGGAGGCGCCCGGGAACAGACGGCGCAAGCGCTCCGGGATCAGCCGAAAAACCTCCTCCCGACTGGCGCAGGCATGCAGGACGCTGCCCAGTTCGCTGATCTGGGTGATCTCGGCAGTTTGTCGTCGCGCATCCTCGAGCAGGCGCGCAACCTTCTGATGGGAGGAAGTCAGCTCCTTTTGCGCGGCCTGGCGGCGAGCGATTTCCTGTTGTTGCCGGAATTGTGTGAGGGCCAATCGTAGCGTGAAGGCGAGCAAGGAAGCGGCGATGGCAACGTCTGCGAGGACGCTGCCATATGCCTGTTGCCAGCGATCCATCAGTAAATTGAGGCCGCAGAGCATGGAGACCAGAGCCAGGTTGGTGCCGACAAAGCCAAGGAAATTCGTGGCGGGCGGGGCAGCTTCGAGTTCCGCCGCGGGGTTCCATGTAATGGCAACGAGGGCTGCTGCAGCCTGCGGGACGGCCCAGCCCAAGTTAAACCACGCGGCGGCGAACACATAGTGGTGCAGGTCGATCCAGTCGCCGATGAAAGTGGCGACCGCGCAGACCGCAAGAAAAACCGCCAGGCGAAGCAACAGGCTGCGCGTGCTGGCAAGGCGGGCGAATTGCAGCCGCACCGCGGCGGCGATCAGAAGCAGCAAGCTTTGCACGTCACTGATGGTGATGTCGTGGAGCAGGGCATCTGCTGGCAACATCCGCCGGTCTGGCAGAAAGAAAAAAGTGGAGTAGACCAGCCCCACTACAATCGCGATCTGCACCAGAGCGAGAACAATCTCTGACTTGACCTGCGCGCCGCGGTAGGATTCGGGAAGGAAGAGCATCATCAGGATCGGAGCGCCATAGAGACAATAGAGCAGGCGCCAGGTCGAATCCGACAAGGTGGTTTGACCTGTCAATGTGTCATAGGTCTGGAATGCTGTCGGAACCAGCAAAACCACAAGGATGGATGCGAAGAGAAACCAAAACAGGGCAGAAATTCCGCGCGCGCGCCGGAACGCTGTCCCGGCACAGGCTAGCGCCACAAGACTATCCAGCACCAGGATGGACTCGGCAAATGCACAGCCGGCTCGGGCGGTTCCGAGCAAAAGGAAACCGATGGCTTGAGCAACAATCAGCACGGCGAAGGCAACGCCCACGATTAACGCTGAACTCATATTCGTGCGCTGTGGAAGAACGTTTGCTTCAGAATTCGCCGCGGTCATCGTCAGGTCTAGGAAGACACACCAAGCCTCGTGATTGAGATCGGCGGAACGAGTGAAAACTCCACTCCCGTTTGGCGGAGAATCGTGCTCTATGCCCGACGCTTCCCCTGAACTACCGAGAGCACAGAACGTCCGCAGGGAGCACCGCAAACTACGACGCTCATTTTACAGAAAGGAAGCTGAAGTGCTGCGTGACTTTCGTAATCGCAAAGCACGGGAAGCGCGTTGCTGGGATAGAGGCCAAATCCTAGAATCAAAAAGGAACTCTCTGTCCAGGTTCAAAGACCGCCGATGCCGGAAAATCCTAATCGTGCCGAGATCGCCCGCCGCGTAGAAAAGGCGGAGAAACTCCTGCAAAAGGGCAAAACGGCCGACGCGCTGGCGGAATATTTGCTCATCCTGGAAAGCGATCCAACCAACGATAATGTCCGCCAGATGGCGGCGGACTTGTGTCTCTCAGTAAACAAAGGGCCGCAAGCTGTGCGCCTTATGGGTGAGTTGTTCGAACGCCAGGTGGCGGCAGCCGATGCCACCCGGGCGAGCCTCACTTATAAGAAGCTGGCGCGCTATACCAATCCCACCTGGGAGCAGAAGGTGCGCTTCGGCCAGTTGCTCGAGCAATCGAACAAGAAGCTGGCGATTGGCACCTACGAAAACGCGCTGGAGGATCTGAACAAGCAGGGGAAAAAAGAAGAAGCCTTGCTCGTTCTGCGGCTTATTGTGAGTCTGGAGCCGTCGCAATCGAATCACCTGCGTGTCGCCGAATTGTCGGCGGAACTGGGCGAGCATGTAATGGCCTCGCAATCATTCTTGGACTTGGCGGAATTGGCCGAGACGGCCGGAGGCAACGCCGGCCAGTGGTTCGAGCGAGCGTACACCGAAAATCCGGCGGACGCCAAGATCGCGCTGGCCTATGGCAAGAGCCTGCTGACCCGAGGCGAGGCTGGAGCGGCGATTTTTATTTTCGAGCCGCTGGTGCACTCCGGAGACGCGTCCCTCGAGTTGCGTGACCTCTACGCGCAGGCGCTGCTTCAGGCCGACCGCTGCCTCGAGAGCGAGCCGCTGATCTGGGCATTATTCGAGCAGAATCCGGCGCGCATTCACCAGGTGGTGGGACTGATCGGAAAGATGATTGACTCCGAACTGGACGCCGAGGCCGTGGCGCTGGCGCGGAAGCTCGAAGCCTTCCAGCGGCGGCGTGGAGAACGGCGATCGTTCATCGCCACCATGCAGGAGCTGTTGGCTTCGCATCGCCCCTCCGCGGACATGCTGGAATTTCTGGCGGAGCTGTTCAACGCCTCGAACCGCGAAACCGATTATGCGCAGGCGCTGCTTAAACTTTTTGATCTCTACTGCACCAAGCACGATTACCAGAAGGCAGGCGAGTGTCTCGACCGGGCGGCGGAAGTGGATCCCTACGAGACCGGCCATCAGAAAAGACTGGAGGCGTTGCGCGGCAAGATTGACGATCAGCGCTTTAACGTCATCGCCTCCCGCTTCTCTTCGTCGGTGAAACAAGAAGAGCACACAGTCAAGGTTCCAGAGCCTACGCTCGGTCCAGCCGCACTCCAAGACCTAATGCTGCAAGCCGAGATCCTGGTGCAGTACGGAATGCGCTCGAAGGCGATCGAGCGGCTACAAAGAATTCAGGAACTGTTCCCCCATGAAGAACAGCGCAATCCAGAGCTGCAAAAGCTCTACATGGCCGCTGGCATCGAACGGCAATATACGAAGGCGCAGGTGGGTGCGCCTGCGCCCGTCGCTGCTCCGGCGGCAACGGCGAGTGCTGACTCACCCGCTGCGCCAGTTGCGACGAGCGACGCGGCGGACGTCAGCAGCCTGGCACGAGTTGCCGAGATTACGCGCAAGCTTTATCACCAGGGAAACGCAGAAGGAGTTTTGAAAACAACCGCAAACGAAATCGGCTCGAACTGGCGCACCGCGCGCTGCATTGTCGCCTTGCGCAAGCCCGGCCTGCCGCCCTCCAGCATGCAGGAATATCACACAGACGGTCTGATTCCGGCGAGTTCGGGCGCGCTCGTCAGCCTGGTCGAAACCGTGCAGGATCTGGCGGTGGCACGCGGCACAGTGACGGTGAACGACGCCAAGAACTCGCCCGAGTTGATGGGGGTGCGCAATCCAGTCGAAGAGCTGCAGATTGAATCCCTGCTGGCGCTGCCGTTGACCGAAGGGAACGACAGCAATAAAGAGCAGATCGGGGTGCTGATTTTGACGCAGAACGCGCCGCGCGTATGGCAGCCGGCCGAGGTGCTGGTCATACGGACTCTGAGCGATCAGGTCTTGATTGCCCTCAACAATGCCGGACTGCGGCGGCTGGTAAAAAATCTTTCCGTGACCGACGAGAAGTCGGGACTGTTGAAGCGCGCCTCATATCTCGATCTTTTGCAGGCAGAAACCCGGCGCGGCTTGCAGCAGGGGACGACGGTGACGGTACTCCTCATGCAGTTCGGACGGCGCAGTGCCCTGATCAAAGAATATGGTGAGCAGTCGGTGACGGCCGTTATGGAGCAGATCGGGCAACTGTTCTCGGCGAATATTCGAACCAACGATCTCGCTTTCCGCTATGAGGCGACGACGGTCGCGCTGGTGCTCGGAGATACGGGCGAAAAAGAAGCGTTGCTGGCGGTAGAGAAATTGCGTCGTCTGCTGACGGAGGTGCGTTTCCCCGGCAAAGACAAAGCAGTCGAATTCAGTGCCGGCCTGGCGCAGGCGGTGATGCGTCAGCATTTCGATCCTGTAGATATCGTGACTGAAGTAGCGAACCGAGCCGATCACGCTCTCGAACTGGCAGTGGCGCAGGGTGTGGGCAAGATTGTTACGCAGGCACCGCAGTTTGCTGCTTCAGCTGCGGTGGCGTAAAGCTTGCTCGTGTGGAGCGGACACTCCTGTCCGCTGCCGTTGTTCCTGTACTTATCCGAGCGAGTCTTTGCAATTCCGGCCCTAACTTTCCGGCCCTCGCCAACTTTTCGCGGACAGGAGTGTCCGCGCCACACAGGAAGGTCCCGCGTAAACGAAACTCCATCCTCTGAAACTTTTACTCATCTCTTTTCTCTGCTGTTAAACTCACAAATTGGCTATAGGAAAGCGTGCTCTGTGAAATGGCCATTCGCGAAGCGCATCGTCAGGCACAACGAGCGGAATCCGTGTGCTTTTGTTGGCGGTGATTCTCCTTCAATGGAGATTATCGTTGAGCATATTACAGCTCATATCGGGAAGCCTGAGACCGTATTCCATGAGCTCGCGTCCGCATATGTTCATGTAGATGTTCACGTGGTTCCTCCGCGGCCTGATCGCGACTTCTACACGCTGATTACGTGCGGGATGAGTGACAAGCCGATGAATGTGCCTCCAAAAGTACGAGGCGAAGGTTTCGACTTCGCTGAGTTAATGCTCTGCTTGCCGAGTTCGTGGAAGACAAGCGCGGGTGACGTCATCACTGGCGACACCGCGAAAAAGGATTGGCCGGTAATCTGGTTAAGGAAACTCGCTCGTTTTCCTCACGAATACGGCACATCGTTATGGTGGGGACATTCGATGCCGAATGGCGATCCTCCGGTGCCTCTCTCGGCAGATACTGATTTGTGTGGGTGGGTGCTGTTAGAGCCAAAGCTCGCTCCCGATCAGTTCAAACACCTGACCAGGAAAGATGGCAGCAAGATCTGGTTTCTCGCCGCGGTTCCCGTCTATAAAGAAGAAATGGCCCTCAAGATTTCCGAAGGCGCGGAAAGGCTGGAAGAGATCTTTGGCGAGGCCGGAATAACAGAACTAGTCGATGCAGAGCGGATCAATGTCGCGGCGGGACGCGAACTTCCCGAACAATGAGGCTATCGGTATGGAAATCAAGAAAGTCGGCATTCTAGGTTGTGGCCTGATGGGCTCAGGCATCGCGCAGGTCTGCGCTACGGCTGGTTTTGACGTTACTGTGCTCGAAGTTGAGCAGAAGTATCTCGACAAGGGGTTTGCCGGGATTGAGAAGTCGCTCGGGAAATTTGCCGAGCGGCCTGTGGACAAAGGCGGGATCACTCCGCAGCAGAAGGACGAGATTCGGGCGCGGCTTAAGGGGACTACTAACAGAGCGGACCTCGCGGATTGCGACATTGTCATTGAGGCCATCATCGAGAATGTCGAGGAAAAGAAGAAGATGTATGCGGCGATCGATGGCATCGCGAAAAAGGACGCGATCTTTGCCTCAAATACTTCGTCGATTTCGGTGACTGAACTGTTGACGGCGGTGAAACGGCCCGAGCGATTTATCGGGCTGCACTTTTTTAATCCCGTGCCGCTGATGAAGCTGGTAGAGGTGGTGAAGACGATTGCTACTGCTCCTGAGGTTTACGACGCAGCTTATGAGTTTGCTAGAAAGCTGGGGAAGGTTCCTGTGCGGACTTCGGATAAGACGGGATTCATCGTCAACCGGCTGCTGGTGCCTTATTTGCTCGATGCGATCCGGGCGTATGAAGAGGGAGTGGGGTCGATTGAGGATATCGATAACGCCATGAAGCTAGGGTGCGGGTATCCGATGGGGCCGTTTACTTTGCTGGATTTTGTCGGGCTCGATAC
>JBEKXO010000172.1:0-9852 GCA_049511995.1 Terriglobales bacterium | reverse complement strand
AACCGGCGGCGCATCCGGCTTGTCGACTTTTTCGGTCAGCACCGCCCGAGGATCCGACGCGTCGCGAAACGTTCCCGATCCCGCGAACACATAGGCGAATGCGTTCCGCGTAGTCTCGACTTTGAGCCGCTTCCGCTGACCCGGAGCCACCGAGATATCCAGATAACTCGGATCAGCAGCGACGCCGTCCACGGGCCCTCGCTTTCCCCAGAACTCGCCGCAGATGACGCGCACTCGCGTGCCATCATCGTCAGTGACCTCAGGAATCGCGTTCGACGGAATGTCCTGGTAGCGCGGATCGGTCATCTTCAGCGCCGCCGGCAGGTTCGCCCACAACTGAAAGCCGTGCATGCGGCCGTGAGGATCGCCCTTCGGCATCTCCTGGTGCAGAATGCCGCTGCCCGCCGTCATCCACTGCACATCGCCCGCGGTCATTTTGCCTTTGTTGCCAAGACTGTCGCCGTGCTCCACCGAGCCGGCGAGCACGTACGTGATGGTCTCGATCCCGCGATGCGGATGCCAGGGAAATCCCTTTAGATAATCTTGCGGATGCTCGTTGCGAAAATCATCCAAAAGAAGAAACGGATCGAACTCTTTCGTTTTGCCGAAACCGAAGGCGCGTTGCAGCTTTACGCCCGCGCCCTCGATCGTCGGCTTCGGTTGAATAATCTCTCTTACTGGTCGGAGTGACATACTCCCTCCTCTTTTTTCTGCGTCGCGCAGCTTGTAAGCTCAACCTCGCGCGCCAAAATGTCTTAGGCCTTTACGAACTGCAGATCCAGCGTGATGGTCACCTCGTCACCCACCAGGATTCCGCCGGTTTCGAGCGCGGCATTCCAGGTCAGGCCGAAATCTTTACGATTAATCTTCGTAGTTGCCGAGAACCCCCGGCGAATATTTCCCCACGGATCCTTACCGGCCGCAGTCGGTCCCTCAACCTTGAACACCACGTGGCGAGTCACACCGCGAATCGTGAGATCACCCGTGACGTCAAGTTCGCCGGCGCCCGAGTTGGTCACGCGCGTGGACTTAAATAACAGCGTCGGGAACTTCTCCACATGGAAAAAGTCGGCGCTCTTGAGATGCCCGTCGCGCTGCTCTTCGCGGGTGTTAATCGATGCTGCCTCAATCGATGCTTCGATAGTCGAATTGGTTACATCGGCTTCGTCCAGGCTAAGGACGCCTTGGACCTTCGTGAATTGCCCCTTCACGTTAGAAATCATCATGTGCTTTACCTTGAACTCGGCGGTGGAGTGAACGGGGTCGATGTTCCAGGTGGTGGTTGCGATCTGCGGACTAGCGAGTGTGCTCATAGGTCATGATCCTTTCGAAGTTATTTGGATTCGATATTTTCGATCCCGCCATTTGGATCTACTGCATTTGATGCGTTACCACAATAATCGTTGCAACAACTATTAAGTCAAATAAATCAAGCCACTTGGCTGCGCGCCACGCTCAAGAGTTCTTCCAGGGCCTGCAGTCGTTCCCGCCCCAAATGCCCCAGTTGGCGGTGATGCGCCGCCAGTATGGGCTCATCCAAGCGGGCCAGCACTTTAAGTCCATCGGGAGTGATCCGAGCCATCACTGTTCTGCGGTCTTTGGTTTCGCGGCAGCGGGAGATCAGTTCGCGCTTCTCCAGGCGATCGAGCAGCCGCGTGACATCCGGGTCACGTGTAATCATGCGATTGGCAATCTCCCCGCAGGCGAGGCCCTCCGGCGCCCCGCGCAAGATGCGGAGCACGTTGTATTGCGTGGGAGAGAGATCTTCGCTCTTGAGCACGCGGACCAGTCCACGAGACAGCATGTCGGTGGTGCGCAGCAGGTCCAGAAACGCCGCCTCCTCGGGACCGCCGCTGCGCCGCTTGCTCTTAACGGATGGGACAACCTCTTTCATCAAGAGCAATAATATCCGTTATAACGATTATTGTCAAGACGACTTAAAATGGCGGTTTGCGAACTTCCTACTCGGAGGGATATTGATACCTAAGACCTGTCACCTGTCACCTGTCGTCTGCGACCTGCGCCCCTGCCCCCCTGCTCTCAGTTCTCGCTCTCCACCGGCGGGGCCTTCGGAGGCGGGAGCGCCTTCAATGGCTTACCCGGGTTCGGCGGCGTGAATGGCGTGACCGTCCCAGCCGCTGCCGTCGTTCCTTTGCGAATCTCAATCGCTCCCCTGTCGCAGTTCATCACCAACCGCGAACCGTTCGTTCCAATCGCTCCGCTGGCGCTCGCCCCACGATCATGGCTATCGATTTTGATTTCAGCGAAGTCGCTCTCGATCTCGCCATCCCGCGTCCGCGCTTCCACCTTAATCGGCGTATTCGGAGGAATCGAAACCTGCACATCCCCCTTCTTGTTATCGATCTCGATATTTCCCGGCTTGCGCAGCGCGACGTCGACGGTTCCATTCGAGTCCTCGAGCCGCAAATCGCCTGAAAGACCTTCCAGCGAAATATCTTTCGAACGCGTCGTCAGCCGCATCGGCCCGGTCACCGAATCCGCCCGCAGGTCGCCCGAGTCGAGATCCAGCCGGCCGTCCAGGCGCGAAAATTCCATCTCCGTCCGCGACGAATGGAAGGTAATCGTCTTGCTGATCCGCACCAGCCGCAAACTCTCCTGAAATTCTCCATTCAAATGCATCGTGCCGTCGACATCCTCCACGTCGACCTCGTTCGCCTTCCCCTGAATGGTCACGTCGCCCTTGATGTGCTGCAGCCGCGCCGAACTCGCATCGAGATTTAGTGAGACGCTCCCGGTGTGGTCATTGACGTTCACTTCGCCGTGCCGGTGGTTGATCTCCACGCTGCTCGACCTCCCCGCCACGGTTACGTCGCCGCGCCCCGAGGTGATCGCCAGAGAGAAATTGGCGGGGACATAAATATCCATGTCCATGGTCACGCCCTTGTCGCCCGCGCCTTGCGTATTCGCATTCAGCACGATGATCTTGTCAGCCGGCGTAATCGTCAGATCGGTCTGTTTGTTATAGCGGTCCGCCTCTTCCTGTTTTTCGGCGTGCACTTTCTTACGCCACGCGACACGTATTTTCTTTTCGTCCGACACATTCACCGTAACCGTGCCGCGCTCGTCATTGATGCGCAATGTGTCTGCGCCCGCCGGCAGCGGACTGCTAACTTCGCCGCTATAGTCGAAAGTCGACCCGCCAAAGATTTCGTCCAGCCCCTGGTCGTCGCCTAACTGGATGTGCTCGCCGAGATTCTTCCAGTCGACGCGCGACGCCTGCGTCGCAATCAGCCCCGCACAAATCAGAAAGAACATCAGGAAAATTCCCCCGACCCCGATGCCCTTAACCGGCTGGCCCGCGCGTTTCGCCTGCTCGTATTCCATCAGCTTGAGCAATCCCCACAAAATCAGCAGTGCCGGCCAGAAGCGCGCAAACACCCTTCCCAAAGTGTGTATTTCGAGAACCCCCATCGTCCCCAGCAGAAACAAAACGCCCATCAGAATTAAGACGACGGGCCCAGCAATCGAACGATGCGGAGGCCGGGGAATCGGCGGCGGCATCACAGGGCTAGCCACGATTCACCTCCTCGGCCGGTGGAACCGGCGGCGCGGTCGGAGTCGGTGGCACAGGAGGCACGGGAGGAATTGGCCCTCCCGCACCCGGAGGATTAGAGCTCAAGAAGGAAACGTGTCCTTCCGTCGATGCATTCCCCTGCATCAACTTGATCCCGCCTACCACCAGTAAAATCAACGGCCACGTGCGATGGAAGCCAAGATTGCCCATGTCCAGGTTCTGCAGCAGGAAGAGCACGCCAATCGTAAACACGATCGCCGGCCCCATGATCCTTCGCGTGCGGCATCGCGCACACTGGCACACCGTAATCGACAACCCCGAGCTCGAAATCTGCCGCGTGCGGCAGCTTCGATCACCCAGCAACCCCCAGTTGCGCGCAAACATCCAGCCGCCAATAAAGATCAAGATCACCGGCCAGAAGCGATCCAAACCAAATTCCGTCAAGCCCATCGTATGCAGCAGGAAAAGCACGCCGAGCAGAATGAGCACGATCGCGCCCGTCGGAATCTTGCTCGTCTCTATCTTCGACCCGCCGCCAAAAGTCGAAGCGAGGCCAAACGGATCCGGTAGCGGCTGCGCCATCTGTATTGCTTTAGCCGACCGCACTGCATCGATGATCTGGTAGACATAGAAAAAGAGGAGGCTCAAGATGCAAATGACCTGCAGAGCTTCACTGCGGCCGTTGTCGCCCGCATTGGCCCCGGCAAAGAGAAGCGCTACGACCGCCAGGTGCGCCAACCCCTTGGCATATTGCCCCGTATAAACAGCGCCTACGCCGAAAGGAAAAAATCCCGCCAGAATTCCTGCCACCGTCGGGTTCGGTCCACTCCCGCTTCCCGCAGGAGGAGGTAGCGGTTGCGGCGGAATGTGACCACCGGCTGGCGGAACAAATCCCGGCGCTATGTATCCCGAAGAGCCCGCGGCAGCCCCCACCGGAGCACCTTCCATCTTCGCTCCCAGGCAGTCCTCGCAATAAATCACTCCCCGCACCGGACGCGTGCAATTCGCGCATAGCGCCTTTCCGCACGTGCGGCAATACGCCACTGCCGGCGCATCCGCATGATTCGCGCAGTTCATATCAGCCTCCTGTTCGTGGTCCTCGTCACGGCAGGTGGCCCATTCAGCGCGGCTAACATCGGCTGGTTATATTCCTGGGAATAATTGCGATCCTGTCTCTGATCTGGCTGCCCACTAGTGTCGTTGTTCTTCCGTTCCTTCGGCTGTGAAGGTGTGGTTTCCGGCGGTGTGTTCGCCCGCTTCAACTCGCGCACCTTCGATTCGATCTCATACACAAACCGTATATTGTCGTAAAACTTCACCACTTTGATTTGCGCGTCATTATACGCATGCCGCAACGCCGCCGGCCGCAGATCCACCTTCGCCACATCCGCCGGCTTCACTCCCGCAACACTCAGCGCCAGCGAAAACGAAAAGAAGATCATGCCAAACGACATCACGAATCGCGGCTGCCGCACAAACGATGTCACCGGACTAAAGAATGAATCCCACCACTCTCGCGCCCGCTCGACAAAAGGAGTAGCGCGCCCGTCCGCCGTAAGTGTACGCCGGCTCTCGACGCCGCTCGTCGCCGCCAGAATGTTGTGCACCAAAAATGCCGGGGGCTCGACCTCTTGCAGCGACCGCAAAAATTGCAGCCCCGCCTGCGCCTCCGCAAACATTGGCCCGCAATTCGCGCACCCGCGCCGATGCGCTGCAAACTTTTGTTGGCGATCCGGACTCAGCGAGCCGCCATCCAGGGCGTCGCTAAGCAGCGCGTCAAACTCCGCGCACTCCATTCCGTGTTTAGTTTCCTCTGGCATCAGATCACCTGCCTATATGTACGTTGTAGGAGCCGTGCAAGTTCCGCGCGTCCCCGGTTAATTCGTGACTTGACGGTTCCCTCCGGAACCCTCAAAGCCGTAGCAATCTCCCGGTAGTCCATATCCTGTAAGTCCCTCAAAATCACCGCCTCCCGCAGCTCAGGAGACAGCTTCTGCAACGCCAGATGCACCATCTCCCGCGTCTCCCGCGACTGCACCGAAGCGTCCGGAGGAGGCGCCCGGTCCGCTATCCGCTCGCTCAAAGGCTGCGCGTCCTCATGCTCGGAAGGTGTTGAATCTAAAGAATCTGTGACCCGGTCACCCTTGCTTTTACGAAAATGATCCACCAGCAGGTTCCGGGTAATCGTGGTTACCCAGGTCATGAACGCCCCTTTACCGGAGTCATAGGTATTCAATGTCCGGTACATCTTGATAAAGACCTCTTGGGTGAGGTCCTGGGCGTTCTCCGCATCCCCCGCAAACCGGTAGCAGACGTTATAAATCCGCCGGTGATAGCGCTGGACAATCTCCTCCCAAGCCGCAGCATCGCCCGAAATACAGCGACGGACCAGCAATCCGACAACCTGGGCATCATCCAAAACCAAACTCCGTAGCCCCTAACCAAATCGCGTAGGGCAATCTAAATCACGTAGGGACAGACGCCCTCGTCTGTCCTGCTGAGCGAAGCTCAGCCCCGACTTAACCGCGAGGCCAAACACCCCGCTCGCTTCGGAGACCCAACCACCGCCCCCTCAACAGCACACCATATCTACGTTTCTGTGTGCCTAGAAGTTCCCTCGAATCATAAAGCTAGCGATTGTAGCAGGGAAACATCCGGAGATTGTCACCGCATCGTGCTCCCTGTGGTAAAGGTTCCGCGCCAGACCTCCCCAAAAAAATAATTTTGCCAATCCTGGCCGGTTCCGCCCCGATTTTCCGCTATAGAGAGTGAGGGGGCACGGGTACGAGTTCACAGCCAGTTTTGCGGAACTCGTACCCCTAAGCCAAGAAAAGGAGAACTCACATGGCAGCCAATCCAACGATCGTCCCCCAGCTGAAACTAGCGCTGGAAAACAAACGCATCTCGTTCTCGAAGCCCCGAGAGGCAAGCCTCAACGAACGCATCCACAATCTGCTGCAAGAAATCTTCGAAGGATACGAAGAATACCTGGGCTGCACTCCCGACTAAGCGTTGATTTGAATTCTGGATGGCGCAGCGCTTCAGCGCTGCGCTAACGAGCCGCAAAATTCGCTGTCGACGTTTTGTCGTCCTGACCAGAGCGGGGTCGAAGGGAAAGGACCAGCGCACTTCCCCCCAAAACCTTGTTATCCGGCCGAGCGAAAAACTGCGCACTTCCCCATATTTTGTCGTCGTGAGCGAAGCGAAGGGATGACAAATCCAAAAGAGTCTCGGCGAACTCGGCGTCCTCTGCGGTAAAAGCCGTTGACGCTTTCCGTCAGCTAGCCAAAGCCGGCCAGCGCCTGACAGAAATCCACGTCCACTACGAGAATCAACCGGAATACAAACTCGCGAAGAAAGAAAAAGCAGGAGAAAAGCTGGACTGGCGCGTCGTTAAAATGCGTCTAAGCAAAGACAAGACTACCCTCATCTACAACGATTTCGTCACGCTCTCCGATATCCCGAAAGAAACCTACGATTACCGCCTGGGCAATCGCTCCGCTCTCGAATGGGTCATCGACCAATATCAGGTCTCAACCGACAAGCGCAGCGGCATCACCAACGATCCGAATCGTGAAGATGACCCCCAATATATTTTGCGCTTGATAGGCCAGGTAATCAGCGTCAGCCTCGAAACTGTGAAAATCGTCCAGTCTCTGCCGCCGTTGGGACTGGATTTTCCTGGAAGCTGAGCGGGGCTAGCTGCGGGTCACAGCGTCTCCACTCACGATGCTTGCTTGGGCAGTCGGTGCGACGTACCTGTCGGCAGCGATTGGCGGCAAAGTGGCTGCATCCCAGATGCACTTTTCCGTTTCCACGCTCTGGACGCCGATCTGGCCCGCTCTTTCGCCGTCTCCCGCCCAAGTCACACGGAACCGGGCTCGACTGGTCTTGTAGGTAATAGCGACAATCTGTCCAACCTTCAGCCCGCCTTGAATGCCTTCTAAGGCTGCCCCTTGCCGGCTGATGTTGCGCGTCGGAGCCATGAGGAGAATCGGACGTCCGCTGTCATCGCTCGCGGCAATGCGGACGTGCAGTTTCGCCGGCATCCGAGGCTCTCGCCGTTTCCCCAACATCGTACTTCTCCTCTCGATGACCTGCGTCCCAATGACCTGCGTCTCAATGACCTGCGTCAAGATGACCTGCATCAACCGCGCGGCGCTCGATGACCTCGACTGGCCCTGACACTAGGGACGCCTGTTCTTCTCTACCAGATCGAACAGGAGCTTGATGCCGCCCAGCACGCCGCCGCAAAGCAGGACAACACCCAACGCTCTCCATGAGATCATCTTGTGCATTTAGTTGTGTATCCGACCCTGACTCTACGCTGCGTGGCGATACCGCGAAAGATTACACTCCACTGGTTACGGTGGTGTTACCTACCCCATTGGGCCACTTTGTATTTGAGGGTGCCCATCCTAACGTCGCGCTTCAGAGGATGATCCATCATGGTGTACTAATTACACCCATGTGCCAGTTTAACCACAGGGCCATCCAAGCCTAATCAATGACTTCCACGGTATCTACATAAAAGTACATACAAAACTGCACCAACAAATGTTCCACGTGGAACATATCTCCCTTTTGTTCGCCCTGGGGCTAGAACGCGTCGATCCCGGTCACGCTCGCCCCAATGATCAATGTGTGGATGTCGTGCGTGCCTTCGTAGGTTTTTACGGATTCGAGGTTCATCAGGTGGCGCATGATGGGGTAGTCGTCGGCTACTCCGTTGGCTCCGAGGATATCTCGGGAGAGGCGGGCGCATTCGAGGGCCATCCAGACGTTATTTCTTTTGGCCATGGAGATGTGCTGGTGCTCGACTTTGCCGGCGTCTTTCAGGCGACCTACCTGCAGGACTAATAGTTGGGCCTTGGTGATTTCGTTGATCATCCAGGTTAGTTTTTCCTGGACCAGTTGATGCGACGCTATGGGCTGGTCGCGAAATTGTTTTCTTAGTAAAGAATATTGCAGGGCGCAGTCGTAGCAGGCCATGGCGGCGCCTACGGCTCCCCAGGAGATGCCGTAGCGCGCCTGATTCAGGCACATCAGTGGAGATTTCAATCCTCCGGAGCCGGGGAGCAGGTTGGATTCGGGGATGCGGACATCTTGCAGCGAGAGGCCTGAGGTCACCGAGGCGCGCAGCGACCACTTGCCGTGGATGTCGGAGGCCTTGAAGCCGGGGCGGTCGGTCTCTACCAGGAAGCCGCGTACTCTATCGTTCTCATCTTCGACTTTCGCCCAGATCACGGCTACGTCGGCGATGGTGCCGGAGGTGATCCACATTTTTTCGCCGTTGAGGACATATTCTTTGCCGATTTTTTTGGCGCGGGTGCGCATGCCTCCGGGGTTCGATCCGAAGTCGGGCTCGGTCAGGCCGAAGCAGCCTAGCTTTTCGCCTTTCTGCATGGCGGGGAGCCAGGTATTTTTTTGCTCGTCGGAGCCGAAGGCGTAGATGGGATACATGACCAGCGCCGACTGCACGCTGACGAAGGAGCGGACGCCGGAGTCTCCGCGCTCTAGTTCTTGGGTGACCAGGCCGTATTCGACGTTGGACATGCCGGCGCAGCCGTAGCCCTGGAGCGAGGCGCCGAAGAATCCCAGGTCGGCCATGGGCTTGACTAGTTCGCGGGGGAAGCGGCCGGCGCGGTTGCACTCCTCGATGATGGGGATGAGGTCGTCTTCAATGAAGTGGCGGGCGGTGTCGCGGACGAGGCGCTCGTCGTCGTTGAGCAAGGTGTCGAAGCCTATGAAATCTACTCCGCGGAATTTGATGGCTGGCATTTACGGTCACCTCTTTTGTATGGCTATGAACTGCAAGCGGACAAGAGTGTCCGCTCCACACGAACGGCTGACGGGAAACTAATCAAAGTAGCAGAGCGGCGGGGAGGTGGGCAATGCTGAGCCATGACACACGCCAAAAAGCTTTTAACCACGAAGGCCACTAAGGTACACGAAGGAGGCGCCAATGTTCATGGCAATCTTTGGATGACAACGAACACCTTTCTGAATGACAATGATTTGGTTTTAGTCGGAAAACAAGAAAAAGAGGTGCGGAATTTTATGAGCGACTCGCGGGAATTTCTGCGGCACACACTGGCTACGGTTGCGTATCGGGGAGCGAAGTCGATACGCGGTGCTGGGCCTGACTTTGCAGAGTATGGTTCTGCTGAAACTTCGCGCACGCCGGTGAAGGTTCTGGCGCATGTTGGCGACTTGATGGAGTGGGGACTGTCGATGGCGGATGGGAGCCGGAAGTGGAATGATTCGGCTCCGCTGGCGTGGGAGGAGGAGTCTCGGCGCTTTTTTGCGACGCTGAA
>JBEKXO010000171.1:0-9864 GCA_049511995.1 Terriglobales bacterium | reverse complement strand
TTATGCTTCCGCGGGATATATTTCCCCATGATGGGGAAAATGGCATGGCTAAAGGTTGTCGCACAAAACCGCCGAACCATTCTTAAACTGGCGAGAGAAGCCTTCTTTGGCCGCCGATCGCGACCAAGTAATCCGGACGCGAAAGATGCCTACGAACCTGTCGCGGTGCCGGATGTCACCGGCGAAGTGAGTGCATAACTTTCTCTGGGCACTTCTCGCCAGTGGTTTCTTGATGGAGGGATTCTCGAAGCCCGCTAGAAATGTGGTGCTTATGCCGCTTGCAGCACGCTAACGGGCAGCGACAAAGTTATAACAGCGCCGCCTCCAGGACGGTCGGAGACCCGTGCACCGCCCCCATGAGCCTGGACAACTGCTTCCACAAAGGCAAGTCCGAGACCATGACCGGGAGAATTCTTTCCCTTCACGAATCGTTTGAAAACTTGGCTGCCGATATCGGGTGAGAATCCTGGACCATTATCTTCAATCACTAGTTCTGCCGACCCTTGCTGCGAGCGGAGCCGGATATCCACTCGGCATCCCGCAGGCAAATGAATCAACTCGTTTTCAAGCAAATTGCTTACCACACGATTCATCAAGTTCAGGTCGGCATCCACGACCACGTGCTCTTCGAGGTCGGTTGTCACTTCGTGATGATGCTCAGCCATCGCCGGTTGGTAAATATCGACCAGTTGTCGCACGACATCGGAGAAGTCAACTGGGCCGCGATCGATGTGAAGCGCTCCCGCTTCGGCTTCGGCAAGATCCAGCGTAGTGTTCAGCAACTGCAAGAGCCTATCCAGGTCTTCGATCGCCCCGCCAACCGAGTCGCGCCACGTATCATTTCCTTCATTACATAATGCCGATTCCAGCGTCCCACGAATCAAGGTCACTGGACTTTTGAGGTCGTGCGCGATACTGCCAGTGACAGTGCGAAGCTGATTCACCGAAGCCTGGAGCCGATCCAGCATGTTATTAAAAGTCTTAGCCAATCGCGAAATTTCATCTGAATTCACAGGTTCAGGCAAGCGTTCCTTTAAGTCTTCGGTTCCAATTCGCGCGACCGTTTCCGTAATTCGTTCCACACGGTGCAGGGTACGGCGCGCGCTCCAGTAGGAGATGACAAAACCGAGCAGGAACATGGCGCCCCAAACCATCAGGAAACGGCGAGCCAGTGTGTGTAGCACATGCCTGGCCCCGTGATCCGATAGTCCCAGATAAACAGTTCTTCCATTTTGCGCCTTCTCAACTACGCGAAACGTTTGTCGATATCCTTCGACAGTTATGGATTTCGGAGGTCCCGGAGCGAGCTTTGACTGCTGAATCGCCTTAACGAAAGCATCTTTCGAGCTAGGGCCGACCCACAACGGACCCTCAGCGTTGTTGGGATTTGTTGCCAAGAAGAAAACGGAATTCAGTCTCTCGCCGCGAGCATCGCGTTCATCCGGTACTTCCTGAGTAGCAAGCTCTGCCACCTCTCGAACGATCCGCTCGTAGAGGTGATCGCTCGGAGTGTCAGCCGACACTTGAGCTAGAACCTCAGCTTCGCCACTTAGCCAAGTGTCGCTGCGCTCCCGGAGCCCCTGAGCGACGAGGAAATACACTACGGAGAATGCTGCGGCCGTCCCGAGCGCGAACGCCAGCGTTGTCCACATCGAAATCCGCCAAGCGGCGGTAGAGCGCAAATTCTTAGGCATGTTTGAGAACGTAGCCAACACCACGAATTGTGTGAATCAGCGGCCGCGGGGTGTCATGATCCACTTTGCTGCGCAGACGATAAATGTGAACATCGACGACGTTGGTTGCGGGGTCAATCCTCATCTTCCAGACATGGTCCAGAATCATGGTCCGGGTCACCACTCGACCTTCGTTGCGGCAAAGATATTCCAGCAAAGAAAATTCCTGTGGGGTCAGTTGCAGCAGGTGATCGCCCCGTCGTGCTTCACGACGAACCAAATCAAGCTGCAAGTCGGCAGCTTGCAGACGTACCGATTCATTCTGTGGAACTGTGGCCCTGCGCAGGAGGTTTCGCAACCTCGCGAGCAGTTCGGGAAAGGCGAATGGCTTGGTGAGATAGTCATCTCCGCCCTGCTCCAGCCCTCGGACGCGCTCGTCGACAGAACGGCGGGCGGACAAGATCAAAACCGGCGCCGCATTACCATGGGCTCGGCAACGCGCAATCAAGTCCAATCCATCCAGATCTGGAAGTCCAAGATCGATTATGAAGGCATCGTGAATGCCCTCCAAGGCCATCATTTCGCCAGCCTGTGCGGTACTGGCTGTATCCACCTGATATCCGGCCTCCACTAGCGCTCGCTTGAGGAACTGCTGAATCGGTATGTCGTCTTCTACCACCAACAATCTCATGGGAGCCACCCGCCCGTTCAAAACTCTACACCTCCAGGTGGGATGCTGGAAACTCCTCAAACGTTAGAACAGCCTTAGAAAACTTGGCTTACGCGCAGCCACGATTCGCTAAAGATTCTCGTCCACAACGCCGATCCTAATTTCATATGATCAATCCCATTAGCAGTGCCAATGTCAATTCCACTAGCGAAGTTGCGCAACAGGCTGCTCGTCAGCCACAACCGCCCGCTCAGGCTCTCACAAGTAACGCGATTCCGCAGGACTCGGTTACCCTGAAAAGTACCGGTGACCTTGCGGCTGGAGATCCAGACCACGACGGCAAATAAAGTCTAACTCGTGTACTTGGGATGCCACCCAAGGAGGAACGGCAAATTTCCCGTTCCTCCGTTCATTTTTTCCGTACTTTGCGATTGCGGTCCGCGTCCCGTATCTATTGCGGACGCCAGGTCATGTCCACGCGTATTGGAATGTCGTTCTTGACTGGCATCGTCAACAGAGATGGCGGATCGATCTTAAAATCGATCAACGTGGCCGGAATCGTCCCCGTGATATGGGTCTCGCCGCCTTTTGCCTCTAGTTTGAAAGGAACCTGCTTATATTGCGCCGTCTGGCCGGCGAACTGAATCTCTAGATCAACATTGATGTTTGCCGATGCGGCCGCCGATTCCGGCAGGCGAGTGCGTACGGTGACTAACGGGAACTCGGCGCCGCGCGTGACTTGGATCATGTGAAGATCTCGGTTGCTGTCTCCAGAATCAAACGACTTAACTGGTACCGCGATCAGGAACTCGCATTGCCCGGCATGGCAGACGCCCTTGCCTTTAGCCGCGTGACTCACGCCCTCTGTCTGATGGAGTGGATGCGATACGTGATAGGTGAGAGTGCTTCCTTGAAGGAGCCATTGGGTGTCGGCTGCTGCAAAGATGGGCAGCACCGCGAGCATGAAGACGATCAATATTTTCTTATTCATAAACTGTGCTCAGAACTTCACTGAAACCGAAAGAAGAGCAGCCCCAAACGCGCCAGCGGTCACGATGGCCACTGGTCCATGCGCGGAGGCGGCGCCATGAACTTTTTCGCCTTTGTTCTTCTGATCGAACGCCATAATTCCCAGGATGGGCGTGGCGATCATGCCCGGGCCGTGTATCCACGCCATCGCCTCGTGAAATTTTATCGGACCGCGCTTTTTGGTTCCGGGGATTCTGGGGGCGCGAATGGCGTAGTAAGCGGTGATGCCGTACAGATCTCCCGTCAGGCCGCCTAGCGCCACATGCAAATCGCGAGTAGCCGTGCCTTCACTTTTGCCGCCAGCGCCAGGACCGAGGATCACCGTCGCAATGAGCGGTATCGTCGTGATCAAACCCATCCGTTGATGGATCTTCAGCATGTGCGTCCGTTTATCCAGGAGAGCTTGCTCGCGTGCGTTTCCCTGAGTTTGCTCCGGAGATAGACCTAGATCTGAGAGCGAGGGTGCGGTCGTACTACTCGATGGCGCATTCGGCAAGCTCTCCTGTTGTGTTGGCGCTCGGTCACCATTGACTGGTTCGCCTCGTTCTAGTTTCCCATCGACAACTGCTGGCACCGTGCCACCGACAGTTGCTGAAGAAATCTCAAACATCCGGAATCCAGCGGCTTCAAACGTCATCCGGTAGTTGCCAGCAGGCAACTCCAGTTTGTAAGTTCCATCAGCCCCTGCATTGACGGTTTGTTTCCGCCCGTTTTCAATGCTCGTCGCCGTCACGGAGGTATTTGCAACCGGCTTGCCAGCCCCGTCGCTGACAGTACCTCTTACAACTCCTGTCGCGGTCTGAGCGATCAGAGAGGGGGCGACTTGAACAAGCAAACAAATGGCAAGGAACCGAACGCAACCAAAGAGTTGATGGCACCGCCAAATCTTGAGCATCATTCACCTCACGCTTTTGAATGCGATATCTGTTTTGGCATATGGGGCTCAGACTAGCCTTACAATGCTCGTGGAAAGTGTGCCGTCCGATCAAGTAGCCGATGGTGCTTCCCACCACAACATCGGAGGGGAAGTGCTGCAGACTGGTGGATCGTGTAGCCGAAACAGCCGTCGCGGTTTTGGCGAATCGGACGCTTCGTCCGCGCGTTCAACAGCGGGAAAGCTGGCATTCCGTACCACTGACGGAGCATCTGGCAACTCCCGAAAAACGCGAAGGCCCCTGCAAGACTGCGCCTAATAAAGAAACAAAAAGGCAGTACCTACTACTCTCGGGCGCGTACATGGGTATGTTCAAACCGAATTCCACGTGCTTGGCGACACACGAAGACCAGCAATCACGATACGACCTAAACATTACCTTCGCCTTTCCGGAAGATGACAATTTGTTCATCCAGCGGCAATTTCCAACATCCCTCTCCGCTTTACCGCTACGCTTCTTCGATCAGCGATGGGAGTTGCAACCATTTGCCGTGTTTGGTGCTTCATAGAAGACACGACTTCTCTCGCTCCTCTGGGCATGTGGTGTTCGCAACCTTGGCCCTACGGTTCACGCTGCTCTGAACGGCGGCTCTTCTTTCGCCAAGCACAATCGAGGGATTCTTGAAATGCGACAAATGGTGTTCGGACTCACATTGTTGATGGTTGGGCTCTGTAGTGGAGTGAATGTCGCGCAGACGCTGAAACCGCGGCCTCCGTCAGGGACTTTGCAAAATGAGGATGTACCCGACGCGCAGAAGAAGCCTGTGAGCCTGGACGTCCCGCCGATAATCATGCCCATGAGTGTTGAGGCAGGCACTCCGATCAAGGTGGTGCTCGATTCGGAGGTACGAATTCGGGCCGTGGGTCAGACAATTCATGGTAAGACGACGGAGCCCGTGTATGCGTTCGACAAACTGCTGATTCCGGTTGGGACGGTGGTGAATGGCAAAGTAGCGGCGATTGACCCGGTAACAAAGATGGCGCGAACGATGCAGGCGGCGAATGGGAATTTTTCACCAGTGCGCAAGGTGCACGTGCAGTTTGACGAATTGGTGATGGCCGATGGGAAAACGGTGGCTTTGCAAACGGTCGCGTCTCCTGCTCCGGATGGAGTGCTGCGCTTCGTCTCTGCGAATGAGGCGGAGAAGAAAAAGAACAAAGTGCAGGAGGCCGCGTCGAATAAAGTGAGCGCGACGCGGCAGGCCATACATCAGCAATGGAGCGACTTGCAGAAGAAGATCCGTGAACCGGGAAAGATGCACAAGGTAAAGAGGATCGTCCTGGCGCAGTTGCCGGTGCATCCGCAATACCTCGACGCAGGAACAAGTTTTGATGCGAACTTATTGCAGCCTTTGAATTTTGGGACTGAGGCGGTAAAGCCAGGAGCGATGAGCGACATTGGAGCGCCGCCACCGACGGGCAGCGTGGTACATGCGCGGCTGGAGACAGGATTGAGCTCTGCGACGGCGAAGGTGGGAGACCCGGTGGAAGCGGTGATTACCGAGCCGCTTGTTGCGTCAAATCATCTTATTCTGCCGGAAGGCAGCGTGATCAAAGGTTCAGTAATGCAGGTTGCCCCAGCGCGTCGATTGGGCCGCAATGGGCAGTTGCGAATTCTATTTCGAGAGGTTGCGCCCCCGAACGGTATCGAGCAAAAGGTCGAGACGAACCTCGAAGGCGTGGCTGTGACCAAGGGCGAACATCTGAAGCTCGACAATGAAGGAGGAGCGGAAGTGACAACTCCGCGGACAAGATATCTGACGACTGGAATTCAAGTTATGCTGGCGGCGTCGCAGGCTTCACCCGACCGTGATGCCGGGCAGGGCGGACAGAGCGTGGGCGAAGCGGGAAACGGAGCGGCGAATGGCGCGTCGGGATTCAAGCTCGTAGGGATGGTTGTCGCACTGGCGGCGAATTCACGCGTGCTCCGGGCGGGATTCGGATCGTATGGAGCCGCGGCGTCCATCTATTATCATTTTCTGGCCCGCGGGCGCGATGTGGTCTACCCCAAAGACATGGCCATGGTAATCGGGCTAGGAACACGCGATAAATCAATCACTACCGCAGGCCCCTCCGCACAGTTTGCTCAACATTAGGCCGGTCCCCGGTAACCCTGCCCATACGTTTCCGAAGTGCACTCACTGGCCATACATCTTGATAAGTAACGATATTCCGCAACTACTGAAAAATGTCAGTAGCCTCAATCACGAAAAGCACAATATGCGGCTAGCCTAGTGACCTTCAATTCTGTTTCACTTTCTTCTTCTACTCTCTCTACAGGGTTTTCGTGTCCCGGGGACGAGCGCACCTTTGCGCGCCAGCAGTGGCCTCCGGAAATCCTGAGATGTTACCATCACCTTTTGCTCAACATGCCCCGCCCCTTGTTCTCAAGTCGCAATGGCAGAATGGTTGTTAACGCGATTTTTCTGATTCTAGCTTGGCCGGCGGCGAGTTCGGAATTTGCCCGAGCTCAGGCCGCAACTTCCGTTAAAGGATTCCGGCCGCCGGCAACGCTTCCGCTGACCGGCTTTTATGACACTCCTCATCCACTGCCCTTGGGCAGGCCTGGAGAACTGATTCGGTCGGAGTCGATCGACCAGTACAACCTGCCGTATGAATTGTCCGTTTTGCGGATTCTTTATCATTCCCGCACCGTGATTGGAGAAGACGTGGCCGTGTCGGGGGTGGTATTGATTCCAGATGGCAAGCCTCCGGCGAACGGATGGCCGGTAATTGCCTGGGGGCACGAGTTCAGAGGAATGGCGCGCTCGTGCGCACCCTCGTTGATGAAAAATCTTGGATCGGGGCCGATCCTCGCGATGTATGCGAATCTCGGCTACGCGGTCGTCGCAACCGACTATTCCGGGCTGGGCGCCGACTCCGGCAAGCCTGTGCTCGACATGCAATCGAACGCGCTCGACATCATGTATTCCGTTCCAGCGGCTCGATCAGTCGCTAAGGAGATTGGTTCCAAGTGGATCGCCGTCGGGGCTTTTCAGGGCGGCTTGGCGGCAGTGGCGATCGCCGAGAGTGAATTGGACGATCCTGGCTATCTCGGTAGCATTGATACCTCGGGATTGGCGGATGCTCAAGACGCTTACGATCGATTCGCCTTAGGTTCGTCCAATCGCATTCTGTTATCCGTCGCGGCCACCTTAAAGGCGCTCTATCCCGAGTTTCGAGTTAGCGACATGCTGAAAGATAACGCGCTGAGGCCGTATGAGCGTGCCGCCGGGGCTTGCGGAAGAGTAGAGACAGAGCTCAGCAGCGAAATTCTCAAACCAGGCTGGCAGAGCAACCGCTTCGTAAAGGAATTTTTCAGCCGCAACACTCCCGGCCAAAAAGCAGCTCACGCTCCGCTGCTCGTGATCAGCGGCGAGATTGACCCGATTGTCCCTTCGGATATAACGACAAAAACCGTGGCCCGCATGTGCAAGCAGGGAAGCCGTGTGCTTTTCTTGAAATATCGCGATCTCGATGCCAGCGGAGCGATGGGCACCTCCGTTTCAGATCAGATCAGCTGGATCAAGGCTAGATTTGACGGCCAACCAACGCCGAATAATTGCGCCAAGAGTCAGTAGTTGGCACATCTTTTCTCAAAGGATAGATGATTTCGTCGGCTACCAGTTGCTCTCACGATCGGAGACTTCTTTGTCCAATCGGAACTGATTGCTCTTGTGGCGAACGATAAAAATCATGCAAACCGACATGAACGTCGGCGGGACGATGAGAATCAGAATCCCGCTGCGCAAGGCCTGAATCATCCGAGCACCGGCTGACGCGGCTTGCGTGTAACAAAGCGCGCAACTCTGGGAGAAAGCGGGATGCGGAGCGGCGAGCATCAGCAGCGCGACGAGAGCCATCGCCATGAGCGGCAACGATCTCGCCGGTCCCGTCTTTGATTTCGCTTTTGCAATCGCCATGTTTTTCTCCCCAACTCCCGATGCCATTCTATCGTAATTATCTTGAGTAGGGCGCGGCACCCATTAGCATGCGGAAGCTGTCGGTCCACCCATATTGCATGCCGAGCAGAACCGAGACGGTAAAGATCACGACGAACCACAGAAAGGCCCGCTTCTCTGACCAGAGATGCATGAAGAACAATTGCGCGAGTCCCGCCTCGACACAGGCCACTATCAACATGCGAGTCAACATCTGCTCCGGATCAATGTTCTGATACGCGATGACGAATTGCAGGCCCGCGAGCGCGAGCAGGCAAACATAAACGACTAAATATTTACCGATTCCAACGCTCTCATGTTTTGCCGCAGGTGTCGTTGACATAAGATTCTGCTCCCAAGCTTTATCGATCTAGTGAGTGAGATTCAAAAGATAGACCAACGGGACGACAAACATCCAAACCAGATCCACGAAGTGCCAGTACAGCCCTAAAACCTCGATATCGTCCGCATTGTAGCGCCCAGTGCGATAGCGCAGACCCACCGCAATCAGCGCGATTATGCCGCACGTAACGTGGGTCAGGTGCAAGCCTGTGATGCTGAAAAACGACGCCCCGAATAGTCCAGTTCCCCACGGGTTCTTAAACATGGTCATGCCTTCGCCGATAAGCCCGAGCCACTCGCGAATATGCAGCAGAGCGAAAAGGATGCCCAGGACTGCAGTGATCATGATCCAGCGGAGGGCCTTGTCTTTATTTCCGGCGCGAGCGTCGCGCAGTCCAATCAGCATGGTCAAGCTGCTGGTGAGGAGAATGACCGTCATTGTGGCGACATTGATGATGCTGTGGAAGGGACGCGGCCAATTGGCAGTTCCATTGCGCAGGAATCCATACGCTACCAGGCACGCGGCAAACGTCATGGTGTCCGCGATAATGAACAGCCACATCGCCAGCTTCTTGGTAGGAATCGAAAAGGGTGGCTCGATGGTAAGGCCTGTGGAGTGTGCTCCCATGGTCAGGTCCGCTTGGCTCACGACGCCTCCTAATGGTCGAGTAACTTACGATCGGTAACTTAGAGCGTTTATCGCTTACAGTTTGAACCTTACAGTGTGAACCAGAGCAGCACCATCAAGTACACCCAAAGGCCGCCCATGAAATGCCAATAGCGTGCCGTCGCGACCAGTGCGTTTTTTCGTAATGACGACCTGCTCAGCTTGCGTATGACATAGAGTAGGCCGCCCAGCCCGCCCAGTACGTGCACTACGTGTGTGACTGTAAGCACATAGAAAAAAGAACTACTTGGATTCGTGGCAAGATACAGTCCCTGCGCCCGTAACCGCGTCCAAGCTACATACTGGCCCGCTACAAAAAGTAGGCCGAGAAATAACGTTATATAGAGCCAGCGTGCGGGATTCTCAGCATGACTCTCAATGCCGCGCATGAAAGAAGTGACGCGGCGGCGAGCGACTTCCAGCGTAACGCTGCTGAGAAGAAGTATCAGAGTGTTGAGGTAGAGGATTGGCGGCAGAGTAAAACTCTGCCAGTCCTGCGATGAGCCTTTGCGAACTACCAGAGCGCTGGTAAAGGCCGCAAACATCATCGTAACCGCAAACAGCACTACCCAAATGGCAGTCGAAGATGGCGGCGGCGAATAGTCCAG
>JBEKXO010000170.1:0-10003 GCA_049511995.1 Terriglobales bacterium | reverse complement strand
CTGGTGAAACCGACGATCGATCGCTTGTGGTCGGTGATGAAGCCGGGCGGGTTTCTGCTGGCCTTTTTTCACACGCGTGATGCGGGGCCGGATTCAACCTGTTATCGCTATCATGTCACCGGAACCGACATGCTGGAGATGCAAGAGGTAAAGTTCGCACCGCCTGGACGACCTTCGTCGGAGAAACAGTCTCCGCGGTTGCAGCGCGTGTTTAATAACCGGCACATTGAAAATCTCTTTCGCGATTTTGCGTCGATCAAGTTTTTTCTGGCTCGGGATGCGATACGGGAAGTGCTGGTGGTGCGCTAGGGCGCGAGGGAGTTAGGTCGCTCCGGTTTCTTTGCAGATCGAACATGTTTTCGCGTGCGCCAGCCGTGCTTTGTGAGCTTGCTGATAGGCTTCCATTTCTTCTTTCTGATGTCTTCGCTTTGCCTTGTCCGACAATTTTGGCTTATGTTCGTTGCGGTAGAGAAAAGAAGTCCAGGTTGCGTGGGCGCGATCTTCACGGGTTTTCAGCTCTCTGTATTTGGGACACTCCGACTCGGGCATAACGTGACCTAATGATAGTCGAATCGCCCAAGCACAGCGGTGCTGTTCTCGCGATCGAATTTTGGAAGCGAGGCAATTGGTGCAGTTATCGGGCAGCAAAACTGCGGCATGATGAACAAGAACACCACCGCTTGGTGTTATGGAGCAGTCTTCGCATCCACGTTCGCAATTGTGGTCACCTCTCTAGCAATAGGTGTCTGGCGTGGGTTGCAAATCTGGCTAGCCTTAATGATATTTTTTGGTTTTTGGGTTGGGTTTTTTATTACTGGAATCTGGGTTGTCCGTTACCGTTCAGAAGAACTCAACAAAAAATTTCCGATTAGCGTCACAGATTACCGCAGGAGAAAGAAAGAATTTTACGAGTGGTTGAGGCGTTCACAGGAACGCCGCTGATTCAACATGGCTCATCATAACTGGGCGTCCCCATTCCTGTTTCCGGCGAACTCTTGCTAAGATGTAGAGTCAGGCATCGGTTCCGCGCGACGTTTTCCCGCCAACCCCGCCAGGTCCGGAAGGAAGCAACGGTAACGGGCTCTTTCGTGTGCAGTGGATCGCCGGTGCCTGGCTTTTTATTTGCTCCACGTTCCGTCCCGTCATGACCAAACGGCTTTATTACGACAATTCTGGCATGCACGAATTCGAGTCGCTTATTGAAGACGTTATGCCAGCGTCCTCCGAAGAGCCGCGTCCGGTGGTCGTTCTGCGCGAGAGCGCGTTTTATCCGACTAGCGGCGGGCAGGTGCACGATACGGGATGGCTCACGCTTGAAGGAGCCGAGCGGTTGCGGGTTGCGGAGGTTGCGGATGCGGAAGATGGAAGAGTTCTCCATTACTTGGAGGTCCCTGCTAAGCTGCCGGCGGTTGGCGCGCGCGTAGCCGGCAGCATCGATCGCGAACGGCGGCAGGATCACATGCAGCAGCACTCCGGACAGCATGTACTCTCGGCGGCCTTTGTCGAGCTTTATCAGATGCCGACGGTCTCGTTTCATATGGCCGAAGACTATTGCTCGATCGACTTGGCCACGCCAGCGCTGACTGCGGGCCAGATTGTTGGAGCCGAAAAGCGGGCGAATGAAATTGTGTTTGAGAATCGGCCGGTGCGAATTCGCTATGTTACTCGGGCGGACGCGGAGAAACTGGGCTTGCGTAAGCTGCCGCCAGACGAGCGCGATGAGCTGCGTATCGTCGAAGTCGAGGATTTCGACCTCTCGGCCTGTGGCGGAACTCACGTGAGCGCGAGCGGGCAGATCGGCTCGATTTTGCTGCGGAAGACGGAGAAGGTTCGGCAGGGAACTCGCGTGGAATTCGTCTGCGGACAGCGTGCGGTGCGCATGGCGCGGCGCGATTACAGTGCGCTCAGCGAAGCGGCGGCGCTCTTTTCGGCGCAGTTGTGGGATGTGCCGGAGCAGATTCGCAAGAGTGCCGTCGAGAGCAAACTGTTGCGCAAGCAAAAAGATGATGCGCTCGATGAACTCGCTGGGATGATGGCTTTGTCCGCACTTCACTCGGCAGCGGAGACGAAGGGGCGCAAAGTTGTCGTGCGAGTGTTTCCAGATCGCGACGTCGGATTTGCCAAGTTGTTTGCGCAGAAGGTTACGCGAGCGGCGACGCCGGCGATTGCGTTGGTGGCGAGCACCGTCGACCCGGCGGGTCTGGTATTTACGCAGAGTTCGATGCCGGGTTCTGCGGGGAGCGCGGATATGGGCGCCTTGCTTAAGCAAGTGTTGTCGTCGGTTGGCGGGCGCGGAGGGGGCAGCCGCGATTTCGCACAGGGCGGAATTCCGGCGGGGTCGAACGTTGACGTCGAGAAGCTCTTACGTGAGGCTGCGGGTAGAATCGAAGTCTGATCATTACGCACCTTATCGGTCGTCCCTCCGGGACTTGAAGTCTTTGTAATGCGTTGTTTCCAGCGCTAAAGCGCTGGGCTATGTTAGATCGCCCCTTCGGGGCTTTACTCATAGGTCATCGGGAGGTAGGCCTGCAGTCGTAACCAGGCCACCTGCGGGGAATGTGCTCACAGGTTAGGTTCCCCGCCGCTAAGAGCTTCTGTTAAGTCGTCGCAACGGGGCTGTAATCATACGATGCTGGAACCGCGGCTGATACTCGTTAATCTTCTGATCAAGCTGGGCGTGGCTGCGGCCTTGTCGAGCGCGCTCGTCCGCTCGAAAGAATTCAAGAGCCTGATTTTTCGCGAGCGGCGGGCCACGCGCTACAAAATTTATCTGGCGCTGTGGATGGCGGTTCCGATTGCGCTTGGCGTCTGGATACGATGCAGCGTCAAGACTTTCATCGCCGGCGACCTGTCGCTTGAAACGGCGCTTCTACTCGGCGTTATTGGCGGACGCTTGTCGGGAGGTCTCGGCGGAGCGCTGATATCGCTGCCGGCGGTGTTTTATGGCGAATGGGCGACGATGCCGTTGAATGTATTCGCCGGAATTATTGCCGGGCAATTGCGGCAGGTCGCTCCCGAGCAGGAGGATATATGGTCATTCTCGCCATTTATCGATCTCACACTTTATCGCATCATTCGCCGCAACCTGCCGCGGCCGCGGGTGTTCGATTGGCAGATCGCTTTTTTCGTGACCATCGTCGGCCTGCGTTTTTTGCAGACTGAGATTTGGCATTTTTGGCCGAGTTCCATCTTCAGCCTAGAAAGCCCCTTTCTGTGGACAGGCGCGGCGACCCTCAACGGCTATCTGGTGGAGAGCGCGATCTATCTGACGGTGGTGATGGTGGTGGGCACGGAGCTGAAAATATTTAACAGTGTCCGCTTACAGATCAAACTTGAAGAGCAGGAACGGTTGCTGCTGCAGGCGCGAATGGTGGCGTTGCAGAATCAGATCAACCCGCATTTTCTCTTCAATACATTGAATTCCATTTCGTCTTTGGTGCGCTTCGATCCTGACACGGCGCGGGAGATGATTCTGAAACTCGCAACTATTTTGCGCCGCCTGTTGCACAGCACGGATTCGTTTGTCGCGCTACGCGAGGAAGTGGAGTTTATCGACAATTATCTGGATATCGAAGTAGTGCGCTTTGGCCCCGACAAATTGAAAGTGATCAAAGATCTCGAACCTGCGTCTCTTGAGACGATGGTTCCGAGCATGCTGCTGCAGCCGCTGGTGGAAAACTGCATCAAGCATGGCCTTTCTCCGAAGGTCGAAGGGGGCAGCATCACGGTGCGCAGCCGGGTGATCAAATCGAGGCTGGTGATTGAAGTGGAAGACGACGGCGTGGGCATGGGTGCGGCGCAATTGCTGGTGCAACCCGATGGCTTCGGCGCCGGCGGTATTGGCATGGCCAATGTGGCCGAGCGCCTGAAGGTGCTCTACGGCGACGCTGCGAAGATGATGATCGAGAATCGCGAGGGCGGCGGGACGCTAATCCGGCTAGGGCTGCCGATTCTGCCCGATGTGGAAGAGCTTATGACGACTTCGACGATTGCTCCAGCACCTTTTGGTAAAAGCCTTCGTAGAGTGGAATGATTTTGCTGGAGCAATACTTTTCCTGAGCGGCCGCGCGCGCGCGTTTTCCCATCGCACGTAACGAGGATTCATCACCGAGCAGATCGATGGCATAACGCGCCATGGTTTCGACGTCGCCGACGTCAGCCAAAAATCCACTCACGCCGTGCTCAATCACTTCGGGAACTCCGCCGGTGCGGGTCGCGATTGGGACGACCTCGCAGGCCATGCCTTCGAGGGCGGCGAGGCCGAAGGATTCGAGCTCGCTCGGCATCAACAACACGTCCGAGAGCGCAAGCTTTTCGCGAATCTGATCTTGCTTGCCGAGAAAGAGCACGTGTTCGTGAATGCCTTTTTGCACGGCCAACCACTCTGCCTGCGAACGATCAGGGCCGTCGCCAATGAGCAAGAGTTTGGAGGGGATTTTCTTGCGCACGCGGTCAAAAATCTCGATCACATCGAGAACGCGCTTCACGGGGCGAAAGTTGGAAAGGTGCACCAGGAGCCGCTCCTCATCGGAGACATATTCGATGCGGCTTTCCCTCCATTTCGGATTGCGCGTGTAGTCATCGCAGTTGACGAAGTTGGGGATGACTTCGATGTGGTTCTTGATGTCGAAAATACTAATCGTGCGGTTGCGCAAATATTGCGAGATGGCGGAGACTCCGTCGCTCTGCTCGATGGAAAAGCGCGTAATAGGAAGATAGGAACGATCGAGGCCGACGAGGGTGATGTCGGTGCCGTGCAGAGTGGTGACGAATGGAAGATTGCGCCGAGGTGGCGTGGCCGCGAGCATCTGCTTGGCCAGCATCGCGCTGACTGAATGAGGGATGGCGTAGTGCACATGTAGCAGATCGAGTTCGTAGAGCTGCGAGACCTCGGCCATGCGCGTAGCCAGCGCCAGGTCGTAGGGAGGATATTCGAAGAGCGGATAACGGGTGACCTCGACTTCGTGATAGTGAATGTTAGGTTCGGGGCCGGTCAGGCGAATGGGCTGCGAATACGAAATAAAATGAATGTCGTGGCCGCGACGGGCCAGCTCGAGACCGAGCTCGGTGGCGACGACTCCGCTGCCGCCGTAGGTTGGATAACAGGTGATGCCGATCTTCATGAGTGTCCCGATGCGAGTCCAAAGATATCATCATTGGATTCGCGGGGAGGGTTGAGGATGCAACAGCGGCAGCGTGATGGCGTCGAGTCTGCTATTTGCCCAGACGCACTACAATTCCCGCGCCGATTCGCAAATTGTTTTGGCGGTTGTTGAGATTGTCGGGGATTTTGGTCAGAAAATACTCGGCCTGAATTGGCCGAATTGAGACGTGACTGGAGACTTTGACATCGATGCCGCCGCCCGCCGTCATGGCAAAATTGTTTTCGGAAGTCGAGTCGCCAATTCCTTCGGTGGTCCAAATGCCTCCGAAGAGCGCTTGAGCGAAGGGCGTAAATTTGTTGTGCCGGAAATTCACTCTGGGGCCAACAAGATAGGTAACCGCTCCTCCGACCAAGGCGCCGTTTGTGGTGGCGGTGGCACCATAGCCGGCTAAATCTCCCACCACGCCGAGCCAGCGGTTGGCGTTGTATTCGAGTTGGACGCCTCCGCCGTTGCCGTTGAATGTTTCGGAGGGTGAGCCGCCGGCAGCACTCCCGTTTACATTGAAGCGTACGTAGTAGTAGCCGCCGTAGGCTTCGAATTTGGCGGGCGGCTCTTGCGCGATGACGGTTTGCGCAAACGCCATCAACAGAAGCAATGGGACAAGTGCGAGGGCCTTATTCATCTTCGCCGCGCCTCCTTGGCACGTTACGAAGCTACATTTGGCGGACTTAGTCCTTGCTCGGTTTTTTCGGCGTCAGATCGCAGGATTTTCTGACTCGATCGAAATCCAAACCAGCGGGAGAAAACTCAGCGATCTGGCGGCCGCTGCGTGTGGGCAGCGCGATATTGAAAATCTGGGCGCTTAACATGCCGCGAACGGTGCCTTTATCCATGGACAGGTAGTGGCCGCGCAGCCAGTTCCAGCCTTTAAAGTAGTGGGTACCATCGACGCGGACCTCGACTTCTAACTGCGGTTGTCCCCAGAAACCGGGGCGGTTCGGAGGAAGCAGCCGGACTCCAGGATTGAAGTCGGCGAGTTTAAGCTTGCCATTCTCGCAATACAGATTTATTCGCGGTTTGTAGTCTGAGTCTTCCTTGAAATAATTGTCCGATTGCAGCTCGAAGCGCACTTTGTTCGCGCCCGTCATCTTGTCGGTGGAGCCGAACTCGAGCCAGTTTCCGCCGGCGCTGACGCCATCCTGCTCACCTTGATAAGGAGACATTGCGCCACGCTGCGCGAACGCAAGCGATGCCGCGCTCAGTAAGAACGAAAAGACAATTGCTCTAACAACAAGCCGGGGAACGAATTCCGAAGTCATGGCTCGGACAAAGCGACGCGATACTTTCAAGTTTTCCTCCTAAAACTAAAACACTCCTGCATACTATTGAACCCGGGAGTGCGTGAAAAGTTGTATGGAATGTTCAGCGGTGGATCGGTTAGAAGGATAAATTCCCCCAGCGGCTGAAGCCGCTATTGATTGGGGCCGACGCGGCACCGCTGAAGCCGTGCCCTTCCCGAAACCGCGCGAAGTAAAGTTTTTCCGCAGCCTCTCAAGCCATGCCATTGCAAAAACAAATTCGAAGTCACTGGAGGAATATCCGGTGGTATCTGAAGGGAGTGCAAATTCAGACACCACCATTAGAGAACACATATCTCAAATACCGCTGTCCGACGCTAACGGGTCGTACGAGGACGGCGCTATCCAACTGTCAGACGTTCCTTGCGATCCTTGTTGCGAGGGCGAGGCATCCTGACGATACGGCGGCGGATCGTCCGACCAGTTCAAGCTGTAATCATTCGGGTAATAGTAGTTGTAGGCCAGCGGCGCGTACCAATACGGGTTGTACCCCCAGGGAGCCCATGCGTAGGCAGGGCCCCAGCCCCAGTAGGGCCATCCGAAGCCGAAGCCCCAGTAACCCCATCCGAAGCCAAAGCCTAAGCCACCCCAACCCCAACCGCAGCACCAACCACCACCCCAGCCGTAACCGCCCCAACCGTAGCCGCCTCGTCCCCAACCTCCGTAGCCGAAGCCGCGGTCTCCCACGAAACCGGACCCTGCTCTCGATGAGCCAAAGGAGTGCCATGAGCCATCGGAAATGCCAGCGTTATGAGCGACGAGATTTGAGTTCGCCGGGCCTCCGGAGGTGCGACCTACGCTGCTACCCGCGGAATTATGGGCGGAACTGCCGCCGCCGAAAGAGTGCCATTGGCCATCATTGATGGCGGGACGAATATTTGCAGCACGATCGGCTTCGGCTGAACTGCGACCGGCCGCGGAGCCTGCGCCGCGAGAATAGCCCGCTCCATTAGAACCACGCGCGCCACTCTCGCCGCGAAAACTTCCTTCGCCACCACGAACGCCGCCCTCACCGCCGCGATAGGCGCCTTCGCCACCGTGATAGGCTCCGCCGCCATACGAGCCGCCGCCATGGTAGCCGCCGCCTCCACCTCCACCACCATGAAAACCACCACCGCCCCCGCCGCCGTGACCGCCACCGCCGCGCTGAGCGAAGGCTAGATTGGGGGTGAGGGCAAGACCGACCAGAGCAGCAGATGTGAAGAGAAACCCACGAATCCGAAATCTGTTCATAACCTGTACCTCCCGCGAAATCCGGAGTGCACTTTGAGCGACGCTTGAGGAAACGCGCCTTTAGTTGATCAGATTCTAATCCAATGCACTTGGTTGCACCCAGGCGGGGCGGCTAAGTTGTTGCATTTTCGAGATCGGTTACTCGAGTGCGTCCGCCAGACGCTGTACCGTATGCTCCACCTTGATCGGGGAACCTTTTCTATCCAGACCGCCGCGAATTTGCATGACGCAACCGGGGCAATCCATGACAACTAGCGGTGCGCCTGTATTCTCAATGTTAGTCAGCTTGCGTTCAAGAATCGGCGCCGAAATCTCCGGCAGCTTCAGCGAATACGATCCACCCATGCCGCAGCACATGTCCGCCTCGAACATCTCGGCGACTTCATAGCCCGCGCGGGTGAGCAATTCACGCGGTTGCTGGCTGACGTGCAGCGTGCGCTTCAAATGGCAGGAATCGTGATAGGTGATCTTTCCCAGTTGCTGTGCTGCTTTGAACTTCAAGCGGCCTTGTGCTACCAACTTCTTGACCAGGCTGGAAAAGTCAATGACCTTGGCTGCGAGTTCGCGGGCGGGGGGCAGGGAATCGGTGCGGCCGAGACTTTCGAAGGTGCTGATGAAGTCGTGCTTCAAGGCGACCGCGCAAGTAGGACAGGCCGACACGACGTGTGTGACGTCTTCGGCCAGCAGCGCTTCTATATTGTCGTTGGCATTTTGCGCCGCGACTTCGTAAGCTCCGCTATAACGGGCAGGCGCGCCGCAGCAGGTTTGACCTTCGGGAAAGACAACCTCGATGCCCGCTTTATTCAGTATCTTCACCAGCGATTCGCCCATCTCTGGATAAGCGAAGTCGATCAGGCATCCGGCGTAGAAAGCGACTTTCTCTTTGCATTCAGGTTGCTCGATTTTCTTGAATGTGTCGCGGAATGGCGCCTCGGCAATGGCGGGAAGGCTGCGGAATTCCGTCATCTCAGAAAGGAAGAAGGGGAGATGGCGAATGAAGCTGCCTTTCTGCAACGGCTTCTGCATCACCGACGCGGCGCGCAGCATGGAGTGGAAGAGCTTGCGATTATTGACCACCGAGAAGATCGCTTTTTGCGCCAGCGGCTGGCCTTTCTCCACTGCGAGCCGACGCCGCAATTCGAGAATCAATCCTGGAATGTCGATCTTGCCGGGGCATACTTCGGTGCAGTTGCCGCACTGTATGCACAGGCTTTGAATCTCGTCCGACGCCTTGAGCGCGTCGAACCACGCGGTGAGAATCGTTCCTATGCCTCCCGTATAAACCTTGCCAAACACATGCCCGCCCACCAGCCGGAAAACGGGACAGACATTGAGGCATGAGCCACAGCGAATGCATTGCATCGCCTGCTTGAATTTCGGATCCTGCGACATCTCAGTGCGGCGGTTATCCATCAATATGATGTGCAGTTCCTTGGGCGATCCGTCGGTGTTCGGAACTGGACCGCTGATCATTGAAACGTAACTGGTGAGCAACTGCCCGGTGGCGCTCTTCGGGAGCGCGGTCAGGACTGGCACCACGTCGTCGAACTTCTCCATCAGCTTTTCGAGGCCGACAATGGCGACGTGAATCTTCGGCAGCGTCGTCACCAGCCGAGCGTTGCCTTCGTTCGTGACGATGACGAGGGTGCCGGTTTCTGCCACCGCGATGTTCGCGCCGGTAATACCCATTTCGGCGCCCAGAAATTTGCTGCGCATCTGGCTGCGCGCAAACTTCACCAGCTTGGGAATATCCGGCTTCTGGCCTTCTTCCACGCGCTCGTTGAAGATCGCCGCGACCTCTTCTTTGGTCATGTGGATGGCAGGCATGACCATGTGCGAAGGCGTTTGTTGAGCGAGTTGGACAATCCATTCGCCCATGTCGGTCTCGCTCACCTCGATGCCGGCAGTCTCGAGATGGCGGTTGAGGTGGATTTCTTCCGAAGCCATTGACTTGGATTTGACGATGCTCTTCACGCCGTTAGCGCGAGCGAGATTCAGGATGTACTCGCGCACCTTGGCGGGATCGTTGGTGCGGAATATTTTTGTGCCGCGAGCTTGGGCATTGCGAGTGAAGAGGTCGGCCAGTTCGTCGAGATGCGACGCGGCGTAGGATTTTCGCTCCGCGATCTGCGTCCGCAGCGCCTCGAAATCATAGCCCTCATACGCTTTCTGGCGGCTGCTTCGGTAAGCCTCGGAAAATCGCCCGAGTGCGCCGGTCAGATTGGGATCGTGCACAGCCTTTTTAATTGAGTCGCGAAATTTCGTTTCCATCAGTTCACGCTTCCCGGCGCAGAGAAGATGCCGTCT
>JBEKXO010000169.1:0-10043 GCA_049511995.1 Terriglobales bacterium | reverse complement strand
TTTTCGCAGAAAAGTTTCAGCGGCACGCCATGCTGCAGCGAAATCGAAACCGCTAGCGCAAAGCTGTCCATCAGCCCCGAAACCGTCGAGCCTTCTTTCGCCATCTTGATGAAAATCTCGCCAGGTTCGCCATCGGGATAGAGGCCGACGATGATGTAACCTTCGTGGCCTCCGATGTTGAACTTATGCGTTACCGACATGCGCTCTTCTTTTAATTTGTGGCGGACGGCACGCGGAGGAGCGTCGAGGTTGTCGTCCTGTGCCAGCGCCGCGGCGGCTGCGTTGCGTGCGGCGTCGTCTTTGGTGGAGTTTGCCGTCTTACTCCCGGCGGCGGAAAGCGGCTGCGATTGCTTGCATCCGTCGCGATAGACGGCTACTGCTTTCAGGCCTAACTTCCACGCTTGAACGTAGGCTTCGGAGATATCGTCGACGGTTGCGGCATTGGGTAAGTTGACGGTCTTCGAGATAGCTCCGGAGATGAAGGGCTGAGCGGCGGCCATCATCTTGAGATGGCCCATGTAATGGATGGAGCGCGTGCCCTTCGCGGGCTTGAATGAACAATCGAAGACTGCTAAGTGCTCGTCCTTCACGCTGGGCGCGCCTTCGATGGTTCCGGTGGCGTCGATGTAACTCACGATGGCATCGGTCTGCTCGTGCGTGTAACCGAGCTTGAAGAGAGCGGAGGGAACGGTGTTATTGACGATCTTGATCATTCCGCCGCCCACCAGCTTCTTGTACTTGATCAGTGCGAGGTCAGGCTCGATGCCGGTGGTGTCGCAATCCATCATGAAGCCGATGGTGCCGGTGGGAGCTAAGACTGTGACCTGGCTGTTGCGGTAGCCGAATTTTTCTCCGTGGGAGAGAGCTTCATCCCAGCATTGCTTGCTGGCTTCGAAAAGAGAAGCGGGAACGTTCTTATTGTTGATGTTGTTGACGCTGGCGCGGTGCATTCGGATTACGTCTAAGAATGGCTCGCGATTGATGTACCAGCCGGGGCAGGCCGCTCCGGGCATGTCTTCCGACTTAGTAACTCCGAGGCGGGTTTGCACGGTGTCGGTGATAGGAGTTAGCGGCTGGCATTGCTCGGCGATCCTTGAGGATTGCAGATAAGCTTCGCCGCACATGATGGCAGTTACACAGGCGGCGTAATCTCTTCCGCCATCGCTGTCGTAGGGAAGCCCGGCGGCCATGAGGAGGGCTCCGAGGTTGGCGTAGCCTAAGCCCAGCGGACGATAGTCGTGCGAGTTCTTGCCGATGATCTCGGTGGGGTAGCCAGCGTTGTCTACCAGAATTTCCTGGGCGGTGATGGTGATATCGACGGCGTGCCGGTAGGCCTCCACGTCGAACGTGCCGTTGGGCGCGAACTTGAGCAGGTTGAGGCTGGCGAGATTGCAGGCGGAGTCGTCGAGGAACATGTACTCGCTGCACGGATTGCTGGCGTTAATTCTGGCGGTGTTCTTGCTCGTATGCCAGCGGTTGACGGTGGTGTCGTATTGCATGCCGGGGTCTCCGCAATGCCAGGTGGCTTCGGAGATTTTCGTCATCAGGTCTTTGGCTTTGTAGGTGTTGACGACGCGGCCGTCCACGATCGAGCGGGTGGAGAAATCGGTGTCGCGAGTTACGGCGACCATGAAGTCGTCGGTTACGCGGACCGAGTTATTCGCGTTCTGGAAGAAGATAGAGCTGTAGGCGTCAGAGTCGGGATGCGATCCGTCATACCCTTGGGCCACGAGCGCGTGCGCCTTGGCTTCTTCTTTGCTCTTGCAATCGATGAAGTCGACAATGTCGGGATGGTCGATGTTGAGGATGACCATCTTGGCGGCGCGGCGAGTTTTGCCTCCGGACTTGATGACGCCGGCAAAGGCATCGAAGCCTTTCATGAAGCTGAGCGGGCCGCTGGCGGTGCCGCCTCCGCTGAGAACTTCGGTAGAGGAGCGCAGCGGGGAGAGATTGGTGCCGGTGCCCGATCCCCACTTGAAGAGCATGCCTTCGGTCTTGGCCAGGGTGAGGATGGAATCGAGCGAATCTTTCACCGAGTTGATGAAGCAGGCGGAGCATTGCGGACGGGTGTAGCCGGTGGCGCCGAATTCCACTTGCTGCGTGGTGAAGTTCCAGTGCCAGTTGGTGGCGTCGGATTTCGGTTCTACGCGTTCGCAGCCTACGTTGAACCAGACGGGCGAATTGAAGGCCATGTGCTGGCGGATGAGTAGGTGGACGAGTTCGTCGTGGAAGGTGGCGGCGTCTTCAGTGGTGCGGAAGTAGCCGTCTTTCATGCCCCAGTCGCGAATGGTCTCGGCGACGCGGGCCACGAGCTGGCGTACGCCGGTTTCACGCTCGCCAGTGCCGATCTGGCCGTGAAGATATTTCGAGGCCACGATGTTGGTCGCGGTCATGGACCAGTCTTTGGGGACTTCGACATCTTTCTGCTCGAAGATCATGCCGCCCTGGGAGTCGGTGATCTGAGCGTTGCGGAGCTCCCACTCGACTTCGTCATAGGGAGAAATGCCGGGTTTGGTGAAGAAGCGGCGAAAGGTCAGACCCTGGAACTGGGCTTGGGCTTTTCGATCAGCTACGGGGACGGGCTGAGATTTGACTTGGTCTCGCACTTCGGGCATTTCCTTCTCCTAAATTAGATGATGGCAGCAAGCGGTCGATCTATAGCAACTACCAATTTCAAATGCAAAGCGGCTGCGCGGGGAGATCGACTGCTTCTCCGCGCCGGGCCCCTGAAGGGGCGTTTATTTTCGAAGAGCTAGCGGTATCGCTGAAGCGAGACCCTGATACGAAGCCAGTTCCCGATACACGGTGGCTCGTTACGGAGCCGGATCGCCCTGCAGGCTTTTCCGGTAATTGTGTTCCGGGAGGGCGATGGGAGACTGCGCCATCTGCACGGTCGACTGGGAATTTCCGGTGCTGCCGGCAGGCGCGGAGCCTTGGTCGGCAGTGTGGTTGAGGGCCCCCTTCGACATGCTCGGGGTAGGCTCTGCGCTTACGCGAGTCCGGCCCTCCCCTAACCTGTATTCGCTGGGGGGACATTCTATGCCGTTACGGGCGAAGGAGGCAGCAACCAGATCCATTAAAGCTTCCATCGGGGCTCCTAAAGACTCCACTGAGACGGGGCGACCGTCCCCACACAATTTCCAAATTTCGGATGAATTCCCCCGGGAGGAGATGCCTAGCGAGCCAGACCGGGGGAAGCCACCGCTTGTTCCGTTGCTTTCCATCCACTTCGGAGGGATGGTTCCCGTGGCGGGGAAGACGCAAGATCCTTCGCTTGGCTCCGGATTCGGCAGCTGGCAAATGCCGGCTGATCACCTCAAGCTTGAGTCTCGCCCCTGGTTTTTATGGTCTCTGCCCCCTTATGGAGGTCTACGTTAAAAAGTGCTCTGGGATGCTTAACGTACTCCCGTATATGGTGCCTGTCAAGAACTAAACACAATATCTGGTAGCTCGAAAGTGTTAAGGGTATCTTAGAAGCTAAGTCTCAAAGTCTCAAAAGGTGCAAGCTTTCGGAATTCACAGACTCTCGACCGCGGAGCCCCGAATGTGAGTCGCCTGTCAGGCGGTTGCCCCTGAAGGGGTGGCGGGCGAGGCGCGGGCTACGGGGCGGGCGAGGACTCCCGGGATTCCGTCGCCTGCGAGCATCTGTGTTGACGAGTGAGGTTGCGAGGTGACCAGGGGCACATAGATATCTTCGAACAGGGCTTGATTGGTGATGCGTCGTATACCGTCGGAAAACTCGACGAGATAATCGCCGGGGCGGCCGGACTGTTCGCGGCCGAGAGCGTCGGTGAAGGCGAGTGGTTGAGTGAGTTGACGAGCACGCACCAGAAAACGAGTGCGGTAGACGGTCCATCGATTTTCGGGATTCATGAGTTCTTTCGCTCCCTGGGAGAGAGTTGCTTCATTCCATTCTCGTGATCTGTTTCGTCCGAGTACGATCTGCGCCCGGCGGATAAATGTTTTCAAGTGGAGCGACTCTACGCGGAGTGTGAAGGCGGGTCAATTCCATAAGAATGGTGCAACGGTGGAATTCTGGATGGCGATGTGGATGTGATGAATGGCACGAGAGCGGGTTAGCGAAACGCTCGGCGGTTAGCGCACGAGGGGCGGGGATTTAGCGGTCGGCGGAAAATGTCCTGGATTTTTTCCCGGTTCGGCGTCCCGATTTTGCACAATGGGTGCACAGGTTTGGAACAGTTAGTGAAGACGAACCGCTCGCTATTGCTGCGCGGTAAGGTCGGCGAGCTTCCGCAATTTGACCGTGGCGTCATTAGTGACGTCCTGGCGTAGCCATGGCAGGTGACCGGCGCCATAAATAACGAGAATTCTGTCATTCGGAGATTCGACTAGCCTGACGATGTTGCTATAGATGCGAATGTTTCTCTGATACCAGGCGGCCAGCAGGTCGGGTGCAGCATAGTCGCCCGGATCTGCGAAGGGCACGAGGGCGAAGTACGAGGCCAAATCTTTTGACGCTCTCGAATCGGAATTCATGTATTGCAATGTCTCGAGCACAGTGTGCGATTGCAAGAAGTCTCCTTCGTCCTTCACCATCGCTCCCCATACCGTGTTGATCGCGTCAAGCTTGTCGGCGCGGCCATTGGCCTTGGCGTAATTGACCACGCGTTGCCATGGGAAGTCACCGTCCTCATCGACCGCGTAAACCGCGTGATGGCCTAGCTCCTTGGCGAGCCGGTATCCAATTTGATTGGTCTCGTTGCGCGTCAGAGAGTACTTTCCCGCGAGGTAGTCGGAATAATCTTGCTCCACGCGCTTGCTGCCGACGCTGGCTTCAATCGCGATCTTCGTCGGATGAAACTTCTTCAACACTTCGATGAGCTGCGTGATCTCCTGCTGGCGTTTCGGCGACAGGACATCGTCGGCCTGCATGTTGTAGATATCGTGTCCGGGATTCGCCATGTGGTAGGTGCCGAGCACCAGGATCTCTGGGCGTGCATCCGATTGAGCCGAGGAAATCGACGAGATTGCGAGTGCTGCGAGAATGAGGAGAAGTTTCTTCATGTTTCCTCCGCCTTCATATACGAGCTTGTGCTCGGCGAAGTTCCTGAGATTGCGAAGAGGCGAAGACATTTAGCAATCGTTGCTTACATCGGGCGGGTGGTGATTTGCGAAATCACTAACCACAGAGGTCACGAAGGGACACGAAGGAGATATTTAAGCCGAGCCTTCGCGGAGTCCGGAAGTAGGATAATGTTTTTTGTTAAGGAGGCCGTTATGGGCAGCGTGGCGCTTTTGCAATCTTTGAAGGAAGGGATTCTTGGGCAGGCGAGCGTTAAGACAATCTATGGCGAGGCGATTTCGGCGCATGGGAAGACGATTATTCCGGTGGCGAAGGTCACATATGGCTATGGAGCGGGCGCGGGCACGGGCGGGGTGGGCGATACGAGCGCCCGTGGTGAAGGCGGAGGTGGTGGCGGCGGAGTTCGCGTTGTTCCCTTGGGTGTGATGGAGGTGAGCGAGCAGGCTACCCGTTTCGTTCCGATTACGGACCGGAAGAAGCTGGCCGGCGCGGTGATGGCGGGAATTGTTTTTGGAATGTGGTTTGGCTGGCGCAGGAGGTCGCGCTAGCTTTATCGAGGCCCACCCCTTCGCGACGTTCGCGAAAAGGGTGGGCGCCCGGGGTTTCACGTGTCAGTTGCAACCTCGGCCGTTGGTTACGCTGGTTAGAACGTTGTTGGCGGCGGTTAGTTCGCGGCTGTAGCAATATCCGCTCGAGTCGGAGCTGAAGAAGTTCTGCAGGCTGGACTGGTCCTGGTTGCCGCTAATCTGGCCGCTGGAATTGAAGTCGAGCGCGTCGGTTGAGATCACGCGGTTCTCGAGCAGCGTGAAGGACGTGATCTGGCCTTTGTGTTTGCCCTCGGAGTCGAGTTCGAAGTATTGGTTGCTGGTAGTGGTTTGCACTCCAGAGCCGTCGGAATTGTATTGCACCGCAATATCCATCTTGAAAGGCCAGTTGCGGTTGACGTTCTCGACGAAAGTTCCGCTGTTGTTTTGGGTTGTCACCACGGAGTGGACGGTCGTGTTCTGGTTGATGTCCTGCTCGTAGAAAGCAGGAATGATTTTGAAATTCTGAATGTTTGAAAAATTAATATCCTGTGCGACCGTGGTGGTGACTGTGCCGAGGGACGTGTTGACGTATCCGGAGATCTGGAAGTCGTGTCCGGATCGCGTGCTGACGGTGCCGTTAAGGTTGCCGTTCTTCGCGATGTGAATGTTTTCCGTGATGTTCGGCGACGGCGCGGTCAGAGTGTTGTTGGTGAGGGCGCCGGTGACCTGGGTTGAACCGGAATCGAGGTAGAGCAGGAGCGACGCGGTGGCGGAGAAATAATTGTCGGCGTCATAGACGCTGAGCGCGATCGTGTGCGGCTGGCCATCGTTGAGCACAGCGGCGAAGGGCGTGAGGTTAACGCGATAGGGCTGGAAGTTCAAAGTCTGAACGCCAGGGATCGGAATCCAGAGCAGGGGATCGATACCTCCTGTAAAAATCCACGGATAAACGGGAGCGACACCGGCGGGTGTGCCGTCGATGGTAACTTCGGATTCGCGGAAGGCGGTGTTTGGGCAGCTTTCTAGTTCTCCAGCGACGTCGTTGGGGACGCAGGTGTACCAGAATTCGTCGTTGTGTTGGCTCTGGGCGAAGACGTCGAAGTATAGGTCCGTGATGTTGGTGGGGAGGGTGAGAGTGTCTTCGAGCAGGAGTTGGCAGCCCTGACAGGTTCCGGTGGTGTCGAGGGCGACGGTGCCGCCGGTGGGTCCGGCGGAGAAGCCGATGACTTGATCGGCGGTGCGGGGCGGCGCTTGATTCTGCGCCAGCGGATAGAAGAGCACGTCGGCGGAACCGTGGAGAAGGCCGTTGTATTGTTTGTCGTATAGGTTAAAGAGATCGACGGTGCCGACCTCGTCTGTAGTAAAGATGGTGCTGTATTCGGTCAGGTCGCGTTCAATGTGCCAACTGCGGGCGTCGGAAGGGTCATCCTCGGCGGTAGTGCCGAAGTAAATGTTGACCGGGCCAATCCAGATGTTGGCGGTGCGATCGTATTGAATTCCTTTGGTGATGGAGAAATCGGCCTGCAGAATAATCTTCGCCCAGGGACCGGGACAGTCCGATGGCGGGGCGTAGTTAAAACTCTGAGGATTAAAATTGTCGAACTTGAATTGGCTAAAGAGTTGGACTTTGCAGGGTGTCGTTGCCGGATGCGGTACGGGCGGGTCGGCGGTTGCGGTATTGCCAGAACCGATCTTGTACTGAGCGGCGGCGAGGCCGGAGAACAGAACGAGGGAGACGAGGGTGGCGGCAAATTTCGAGAGCTGGGAAGTGGGCACAGGGCCTCCTGGTGATGGTGCGAGTGCTGGATGCGGAACGCGTACGCGGCGAAAAGCCGTGGTGGTAAGGGAGTTTAGTGAGGGAGGCGAGCGGGTGTCAAGGCGTGGAGGTCTGCGATGACGGTGTCGGTCTTTGTTGGAACCAGCGTTGACGGCTTCATTGCGCGAGCGAATGGCGATCTTGATTTTCTGCCGCCGGACGGGGGCGAACCGCACGGCTACACCGAGTTTATGGCCAGCGTCGACGCCCTGGTAATCGGGCGCAAAACCTTCGAAACGGTTCTGGCTTATCCGACGTGGCCGTACGGTAAGAAGCGAGTAGTGGTCTTGAGCAGCAAGCCGATCGACCTGTCGGCTGTCCACGGCGGGCTAGTCGAACAAATGGCCGGAGCGCCCGGTGAAATTCTCGCTAAACTCGTCGCCGACGGCATTCGCCATGTTTACGTCGATGGAGGGATCACGATTCAGCGGTTTCTGCGCGCCGGACTTGTCCATCGTCTCATCATCACTCGCGTGCCGGTTCTCATCGGAGAGGGAATTCCTCTTTTCGGTTCTTTGCCGCGCGATGTGCGGTTGCGGCACGTGGCCACGCAGTCGTATGCGAGCGGGTTGGTGAAGAGTGAATATCAGGTCGCCGGTTAACAATGATGTTCAGGACGCGATTCAGCCGCGACATTATTACTGAATTCCTGCCGCCTGCTCGACCGGCGAAAATTCAGCGCGCGATTATCTTGTGCGACGGGATGCCGTCGATTCCGCGCAAGCAGCCATTGGCGGAATTTTTGGCGGGCAAGGGATATTGGGTGTTTTATCCGCGCTATCGCGGGGCGTGGGAGAGTGGCGGCGAATTTCTGGAGCGGTCGCCGCATTTGGATATTCTGGACGTGATCAGCGGGCTCAATAAAGAATTCCGCGAGCTGGCATTTGGCCGACGATTTCGTGTCTTCACCGACAAAGTGTTTGTGATTGGCGGAAGTTTTGGCGGAGCCGCGGCGATTCTTTCGTCGCTTGATTCGCGAGTGACGAAGGCGGTTGCGAATTGTCCGGTCGTGGATTGGGGGATTCTGCGGAGCGAGCAGAAAAAAGAGACTTCGAATCCCAGCTACGCGGCGTATATTCGCGCTGCGTTTGGGAATGGCTATCGGCTTTCGGACAAAAATTGGAAGAAGCTTAGCGGCGGGAAATTTTATAACCCCATCTATCACGTGAGTGAGATTGACGCGTCGAAGGTCATGATGTTTCACGCGGAGGATGATCCCTATATTCCTTACCGATCGGTGCGGAAGTTTGCGCGGCGCACAGGGGTGAAGCTGAAGTTGTTGAAGCGGGGTGGTCATTTGAGCACGGATTGGATCGTGCGAAAGTATTGGCGGCAGATCGGGGAGTTTTTTGGAGTTGATGGTTGAACGAATATTTCCGATTGTGCGGATAAAAATTGTGCGGATAAAAAATGAGAGGCTCTTATCCTCGCCGGGGCAGGCGAGAACACCTGCCCCTGGCGAGTGTGGTTTTATTTTTTGAGTGACTGATAGCGCTTGTTGATCTCGTCCCAGTTGACGACATTCCACCAGGCTTGCAGGTATTCGGGACGGCGGTTGTTGTATTTGAGATAGTAGGCGTGCTCCCACACGTCGTTGCCGAAAATAGGTTGCAGGCCTTGAGAGATCGGGCTGTCCTGATTGGGAGTGGAGAGGATCTTCACTTCGCCTTTGGAGTCGGCGGCGAGCCACACCCATCCGCTGCCGAACTGGCCCGCGCCGGCGGCGTTGAATTTTTCCTGGAAAGACTTGAAGTCTCCGAAGGTTTTCTTGATCACTTCCGCGATCGGGCCGGTAGGGTCGCCTCCGCCCTTGGGCTTCATGATTTTCCAGTACATGGAGTGATTGACATGGCCTCCGCCGTTATTGCGGACGGCGCCGCGGATGTCTTCGGGGATGGCATTCAAGTCTCGGAGTAGATCTTCCGCGGATTTCTTGTGGAGTTCGGGATGCTTGTCGAGGGCGGCGTTCAGGTTTTTGACGTAAGTGGCGTGATGCATGTCGTGATGCAGGTGCATCGTTTTTTCATCGATGGTAGGTTCGAGGGCCGTGTAGTCGTACGGCAGGGGGGGCAGTTCATGCGCCATTTTTACTTCCTCCAATGTTTGTGCCATTTTCTTTTCCTCCGAAGCTTTAGAGATGACGGGGTGTGGAGGAAAGATTCATGCGGAACGGAGTAGGTTGTCCCGAGACACGCTATATTTGTAACATTTTCCGAGCTCTCAGGGATGGAGCGGTGGAAGTCGAGTAGTGGGATGCGATGAAGATTGTCAAGATGCTGAGCAAGCCAACGGCGTGAGCTAGCGGATGGACGAGCGCGATTCTGTGCCCGAGCGCGGCGACTGGCTATCGGTCAGCCGGAGAGCGACGCCCACGGGAATGTCACCTATATAATTCGTGGTTGTCTTCTTTTTCCCTTTAATCTCTTTTGTCTTTGAATCTCTTAAATTTGGGGATGTTCCGGGAGGATCTTTGAAGGTTTTGTTGTTGGAAAATATCAGCGGGGTGGCGGCTTCTCAGTTCGAAGAGGCGGGATTTGAGGTGCAGTCGCTGAACGGCGCGCTAGAGGAGCGCGAACTGGCGGAGAAGGTGCGCGGGGCTTCGATTCTGGGTGTGCGTTCGAAGACGCGGATCACGGCGGCGGTATTGGATGCGGCG
>JBEKXO010000168.1:0-10143 GCA_049511995.1 Terriglobales bacterium | reverse complement strand
GGGGAGTCCGGGTTGGGAACTGGCGTGAGGACTGTGGCAGTCGGTGCAATCGCCGGCGGCACCGGGATGCTGAACCTTCGCCTTCTCGATTAACTCGGCCTTGTCGGAGTGGCAGGTGACGCAGAGATCCTTGACGTTGGCTTGCGTCAGGACGACTTTGCCATCTTTGGCGGGAGCGTGGCAGGTGCTGCATCCGTCTTTGTCAGCAAAAGGTGGATGCAGGAACTTGGCCATCAGCTTCGGAGCGGCTGACTCGTGCGGATCGTGGCAGCTGAGGCAATTGGCCTTTTCAAAGGGTTGGTTCTGATGCGCCTTTTGCAGTGCTGCATCTTTTGGATCGTGGCAATCGATGCAGAGAGCGGGAGCCGCTTTGGTCAAATGGAAATCGAACTCAGCCTTTCCGACTTCACCCGTTTTGTGCGTGGTGTGACAGGTGTCGCAGCCGCTATCGAGCGCCGCGTGGCGGCTTCCGTTTTTTCCCGGATCCTTTGTGCCGACATCGTGGCAGGTGAGGCAGAGATTGTCCTTCTTGTCGCCGGAGAGCGGTTTGAGCAGCTGATTGGCGTTGTCGGACTCATGCGGATCATGGCACTTCAGGCAATCGCGAACCGCCGGCGGATGCACATGGCCTTTGATCTGGCTCGCGTCCTTATCGGCATGGCAAGTCAAACATAGCTTGTAAGGCACGGCGGAGATCAGGGTCACGTGAGTTGTGTCTTTATTCGTCCGGACCTGATGGCAGCTGAGACAGCCCATGGCGATGGCGGAATGAACGTGCTTGCCTTTCGTCTTGTCTTCGTGGCATTCGAGGCACTTGGCGGCATCGACGTTCTTATCCAGAGGAACGGGATGAACGGCGGCCGATGCGCGCGAGAGGAGCAGCGCCACCAACAGAAACATGAGAAAAATGACGATCGCAAGAGGCCGGTCACGATGATCTGCGACCTTCATGCGGAATACGTTGCTTTGGGGAAGGACTTTCACACGACCTCCGCAGGGTGCGTGTGCACGAAAGCGACCTTATCATATGGAATGTGTTGTGAATTGCAATATTGATGCAACTGACTGAGTAAAAGACAGTTAGGAATGGCTCTCGACTGGGCCACGCAATTTAGACCTTTTCTTGCCGCGACCTGATGGGCTTTCTGCCACAGCGACGTCGGTGAAATGCCCCAAGGGGAGGATTGCTTCAAACCGCTTCTCTTTGCTGGACTTTTGGTACGCTCGGCCGATGTCATAAAGGGTCATCGAAACCGATCCGCAAGATGCGTGGAAGAGGCTCAATCACAGGGGTTTGTGACGATCATCACGTCAGTTCGAAGGCACAAGGGCCGGGCGCGATTCAGGACATCACGAGGGTCAGTGAGCGCCGTCACCAGCAGTGTGTGATGTGTGAAATGCCGATTGCGCGGAGTGGGAGTGCGCGATATAGCCCAAAACCGGCAATTCCTGTCACAGCCGTAGCGGCAATAACTTCTTTATAAAACAGAGAGTTGCAAATAATAGCTCGTCTGGCGTGGTAGTTGCATTTGAAGCTCCTGAACGGGGAGAAGATATGCCCGCAGACTCGCGCTCATTTGTTCATAAGATCTGGCAAACCGTAGCTTCCATTAAGACCGGCGTAGTGCTTTTGATCCTGGTGGTGATCCTCTCGGCGGTTGGGACAGTCATCCTTCAGCGGCCCGCTACCGATGCCGAGGAGATGCAGAACGCCTACTCGCCGCACGTGCTCCATCTGCTGGACGCGGTTGGGTTGACGGACGTATTTCACGCCTGGTGGTTCCTCGGATTGATGACTCTCGTCAGCCTCAGCATCATCGCCGCTTCTGTCGATCGTTTCCCGAACTCGTGGCGCTATTTCTCTCGCCCCTACAAGTATCCCGATGAGGGCTTTCGACGCGCCTCACGGCCGCAGAAAACGCTGCCCATTGCCGACGAAGAATCCGGCCTGGTGGCAGCAGAGCGCGCGCTGCACGAGATGGGATTTAAACCAGAACGAGTGGTGCGCGAGGATCATTTCGGAATTTTCGCGGAACGGCATCGCATCTCCGAGCTGGCGGTTTATATCGTGCACGCCAGCCTGCTGCTGATTTTCTTCGGCACGATCGTGGACGGCCTCTGGGGCTGGGGCGGCACGCTCAATCTGAATGATGGACAGACTTCAAACGTCGTCGAACTGCGCGACGGCACGACGCGGACCCTCCCCTTTGCGATCCGTTGCGACGAAGCTGGACAGGAGAACTACAAGGACGGCACTCCGAAGAAGTGGTGGTCGAAGCTGGTCGTAGTTCGAGACGGACAGGATGTGCAGAAAAAAGAGATTGTGGTGAATGATCCGCTGCTGTACAGCGGCGTTCGCTTCTATCAGGCAAGTTATGGGGGCAACGGCAAGGTACAGAAGTTCAGCCTGATTGCGACTCCGAGCAGCGGCTCCGGGGCGAAGCAAGAGATCGGCATGACGGTGAATGACACGGTTGCACTCGATGCCGACACCACGGTGCGCTTCGCAGAATTTATTCCTGATTTTGCGGTTCGCGATGGGCAGGTTTACAAGAAGTCGAACTATCTGGACAATCCCGCCGCTCATCTAGTTGTGAGTTCGAAAAAGGCCGGGAAAGATTTCGACGTTTGGCTTCCACAGATGGACGAGGTCACCGACAACTCAAAAGCGCCGTACCAGTTTCAACCCGTCGATCTGAAGATGGGGCACTACACCGGTTTGCAGGTTTCGCACGAACCGGGGCAGTGGGGCGTGTGGTCGGGCGTGGTGCTCATGGGCATCGGGCTGGCCTTCGTGTTCTACGTAGTACACATACGATTTTGGGTGGTACCGGTTTGCGATGCAACTACCGGCAAGTATTCGTTATGGATCGGAGGCAGCGCGAACCGCAATCGCGACGCCTTTGAGCAGCGCTTCAACGATCTGGTGGCGTCCATTGAAGACGGCACGAAAACGGTTCCCAATAAGGTTCGGCGCCAGTCGACTGCAACCGTGGTTGCGAATTAGCGCTGCGAATTGAATGGGAACGAAGTTTCGAACGTGGGGAACTGAAGTCAACAGAAGTCCAACTGCCTCATGGGAGGAAGTAAATGGCACACGCAAAAGCAGAACAGCAGCAGCCGGCAACCGGCATGACCCTGATCGTACTCGTCGGACTGACCGTAGCTTTCCTGCTGTTCATGGCATTTCTCAACGTCGTCAAGAGCGGCAACATCTTGAACGAGACAAATTTGCTGTTTGCCGCGTTGATTTTCTACGCCGGAGCCGGCGCGCTCTACCTGGGATTTGGCGTCACGGGCACAGAGTCGTACCTGAAGTTCGCGTCGCTCTCGACGTGGGCAGGATTGATCGCGAACACGGCCGCTATCGCCCATCGCTGGTATGAAAGCGGGCACGCGCCATTCGCCAGCGTTTACGAGATGCTGCTGAGCTTTGTATGGACACTGGCTGCGCTTACGCTGGTCGCGGAAAAGAAATATGGCGTGAAGGTCATCGGCACAGTGACCATGCCGGTGGCAATCGTGGGCGTCGTGCTGATGCAGTTGCTGCGGACCGAGGTACATCCGCTGGTTCCGGCGCTGCAGTCGACGTGGCTTCACGTGCACGTTACGCTCGCCATGCTGGCGTATGCGGCTTGCGCGTTGAGTTTTGCGCTCGCCATGATGTTCCTGATCCAAGACCATCTCGAGACGGAGACTGTGCTAGCGGTTACCAGCGTGAGCACGCTTGCCGTCTACGCCAGCATCGTTCTAACGCGCTTTGAAAGATGGGGCGGATTGAGTCTGGTGGCATGGAATCCGGAAAGTAAGTCGGAAGTTTTTATCTCGAAGGGCGTCCGTTTGTTCGTGGTGGTTCCCGACCTGGGCTGGCTGCTGACGCTGACGCTTCTGGTGGTGGCATCGCCGCTGGTTTTTTATGGATTGGCGCGCTGGAAGAAAGAGGATGGTTTCCTGACCCTTGCGAACCGCGCCGTCTTCCTTAGCATCCTCCTACAGATCATGACGGTGGCGATGTTTGTGTTGCGCGCGCGCGATGGGCGTTATTCGTCGCTCGACGCAGATGGACTCTTCCCGACCACGCTGGCCGCGAGCCCGTTCATTCTTTCGGGGCTGGTTGGTGGAATTTTTATCTCGCTGCTTTATCTGTTACTGCTGTGGCGCCGACCTGACCTCGAGCGGTCGCTGCCGAGTTCGGACAACCTTGACCGCATCACCTATAAAACGATTTGCCTGGCCTTTCCCCTTTTAACTTTGATGATCGCTTCGGGCGCTTACTGGGCCAACCAGACCTGGGGTTCGTATTGGAGCTGGGATCCTAAGGAGACCTGGGCGGCGATTACGTGGCTCGTGTACGCTCTTTATCTGCACATGCGGATCACTCGCGGATGGCGTGGCCGCCGCGCCGCTTACTTCGCCATCGGCGGCTTTGCCGTCGTGATGTTCACGTTCTTCGGCGTTACGTACCTGCTACCGGGACTTCACGCCTATGCTTAACCGCCAGCAGTTCGCGGCGGCAACGCCTGGGTCGAAGCAAGAGACAACCCACCGCCCCGCTTCTGTCGCCGGCCATCCTGCTGATGAGGAGCGGCCGAGCGACAGCGAGCACGGACATGCAGATTCACTGACGGGATCGTCGTTCACGGGATCGTCGTTCACTGGATCATCGTCGACTGGATCATTGCCCACGCGATTGTCGTCTGCTGCTATGCCGCCGGAGGATTCTCGTATGAGTTCCGTTCGAGTCAATTGGCAACTCAAGGCGATCTTGCCCGTGGCCTTTGTGCTGTTGGCGGGGCTGTTGCTCTTTACGCTGGCGACGGTATCTTTGCGCGATCCTGAGCGGCACGCGGTTTTGATTGTTGCCGGAGTTGGAGCCGTGGCTATTTGCACGGTGTCGATTGCGGCTCTGGCGTTTTTCATTCAGCGACCGATGGTCGAGTTGCAGGAAAAGATTGCGCTCGTGAGCGAGGGGCGTCTCGACGTCCCGGTCAGCTTCGACCGGCGCAATGACGAAATTGGAGATCTGGGGCGGAACTTTAATCACATGCTGCGGCAGTTGCGCGACAGCCGCGAAGAAATCGAGTCGCTGCATCGCACGCAAATGTCGCGCGCCGAGCATCTGGCCACGCTGGGCGAATTGGCCGCCGGCCTCGCGCACGAGATTCGCAATCCGCTTGCCGGAATTGCGGGCGTTATCGAAATCATCGGTCGCGACTTGCCCTCGACCAGTCCGGCGCGCGCCGTGGTGAAAGACGTTCGCCAGGAGATTGCGCAGATCAACCGCATCCTGACCGACCTGCTCGAAACGGCGCGGCCGCATCCGCCGCGAATCAGCCGGAGCAACCTGAACACGACCGTCGAACATGCGGTGATGCTGGCGCGCCAGCAGGTTTTATCGAAGCCAATCAAAATTGAATTCCGCCAGTCGGACGATCTGCCGGAAGTGGAACATGACAGCGATCAGATTCATCAGGTTCTGCTCAACCTGCTGCTGAATGCTGTGCAGGCCACTGACGGCGAGGGCACGGTTCGGGTTGAGATTGGCTCGCGAGAGGGTTGCGCCACTGTGGTGGTCTCAGATACCGGGCGGGGAATCCCAGCGCAGAACCTCGCGTATATTTTCCGTCCTTTCTATACAACGAAGGGGAACGGCACCGGGCTCGGCCTTTCGCTGGCGCGGCGGATCGTGGAAGAACATCACGGGCTCATCGAGGTCAGCAGCGTCGTTGGGAAGGGAAGCAAGTTCACTGTGCTGTTGCCATTTCAAATGCCTAACGCTGCGGCGTCGGCTTCGTAGCGAGTGGACTCGCTTCTTCGTTTGAAATAGGACGCGACGGCGGGACCGGAATCACACCGTTTTGGCATTAACCTTGACCAGACTGACTTCGGCGGACGGGTCACTGGCCGGCGCGGTGGCGGGTGATTTCGAGCACAATTCGATGGTTTCGGCTATGGCTTGGCATTCCTGCTGTTTCGCGCTGACCCATTCGGCAAAGGCGGCTTTCTGCCGCGCTACGCCGTCGAGGTTACGGCTGATGCGCGCGGTGTAGTGGGCTTTAATGCTCTCCATCTCAGCCTGAATTTGGACAACTTCTTCTGCCTTCCTTGCCCATTCAGCCTCAACTTGCTTGCGTTGCTGCGCTTCGTGAGCGTCGAGGGCATCCTGGCGTGCTTTCGCGTCTTTCTGGAGTTGCTCGATGGTGGTGCCGGCGGCTTCGAGGGCCATGAGCACGGCGGCGCGTTTCATGTCTGCGGATAAGTCGCGGATGTGTTCACTATTCAGCATCTCGACCACTTTGGTGATGCTGTATCCCCGTGTCGGATTCATGATCCCAGCGGCGCGGTAGATTTCTTCCGTGGGCGACAGATCAACTTGAAAGCCTGGGACCTCTCGTGCAGAGCGCACGATGGGCTTTTGCGCAGGTTGTGTCAGGTCAGACATAGAATTCTCCTTCTCGCTGCTGGTGTTGGTCGTTCCGTCGCTACTGGTCTCGAAGTCGGGGGCGCTCATGCTGGGGTCTTCTGGTTTCTTGCTCCAGGGTAGGTCGAGCCATTTACTTCGCATAGGTTTCTCTTCCTTGCCAGGCTGCATTGAAGGCTGTTTGGTTTGGAGTTGAGTCTGCAATTCAGCCTGCAGGACACCGCGGACGTAGGCACGCAATTCGCTTCGCAGTTCGGCTCGTACTTCGGTTCGTACTTGAGCTCGAACATCGGCGGTTACTTGTGCGGTCACTTCGGCCAGAAAAGGAGGAACGAAGTTTCGCGAACGCGAGGTCAGAATATCTGGGTTGTCGATTTCGTCGTCGACTTGTCGCGCGGGAATCAGGTTCGCGATTGCGGCGCCTTGGACCGGATCGACTGATCGGCCTGCGCCTGGCTTGCTCTTTTGCCGGTTTGTGTCGTGCCGCTGGTTGGAACTAACGTCCTCCGCGACGTCTCGCTGAATTCCAATCAGAAATTCTCTGCCATCGGCGCGGCAATGGCGAGCGGTGCCGGAAAAATCGTCGAGCCGCGACTGAATGCGTACTTTGGATCCGGCCTCGATCGGTAGCTTGACTCGAATACATGCGCCACCGGTGGACCTGTCTTCCATGCGCGCGGCCAGAGTCTGCCAAATCCCGGCTGTGTCCTGCCATGACACGTCGATGCGGGTCAATACCGGTTTCCGGTACTCGGTCGCCGCGCGTGTCGTAAACTCGGTCAGCACAGCGCTCATGTAATGCCTATCGGCAAGAAGGCGAATTAGTTCAGAATGGGATGGGCAGCACAATTGGGCGGGGCTGCCGAATTTGCGTCATAGGAGCTGGATGCCGGTTAGGCAGGGTTGAAGAGCCGGTTGTCTTTGCAGGTTCAGGGCGCATTCGCCACGAGAACGGAATTTTATGCACCTCATCATTTGGGAGTTTACGGTTCGAGAGGAGCACATTCAGGAATTCGTACAGGCCTATGGCTCGGCTGGGGAGTGGGCAAATCTGTTTCGGCTCGCAGATGGCTATCTCGGCACTCAGTTGCTGCGGTCATCTCAACAGCCGAACTTTTTTCTGACTATCGATCGATGGGAAAGCGCCGCATGCTTCGAGAATTTTCAGGAGCAGTTCGCTGCGGAATATAAACAACTCGACATTCGGTTTGAGAGCTACAGACTGGCAGAACGGAAAGTGGGAGTTTTCGACGAGGCCTAGCCGCGACGCTCCTTTGGAATTCTTATCGGGCGACGGTCTGGTGCAGGGGAAGCGCGCCCGCGCTGCAATGCGCTCCAAGCCATCTTCACCCCTTTCGTAGTAAATTAAACACCGATGGGTTCTGAAAAAATTATGATTGTGGACGACGAGCGCCTGGTGCGCTGGTCGCTCCGCCAGAAGTGCGAGGAATGGGGATACCAGGTCATTGAGGCCGAGTCCGGGCAGCCCGGGCTCAAACTGGCGCAGCGTGAATCGCCCGATCTTGTCCTCCTCGACGTCCGCATGCCTGACCTTAGCGGCATCGAAGTGCTCGACCAGCTGAAGAAAAATGGCGACGCGCGCGCGGTCATCATGATCACGGCCGATCCGCAGCTCGACGACGTGAAGGCTGCAATCAAGCTGGGCGCTTACGATTTCGTGGGCAAGCCGATCGATTTTGACGAGCTGCACATCACCATCAAGAATGCTCTCGAGGCGACCAGCCTGCGCACGGAGGTACAGACGCTGCGCAGCGAGGTGCGCCGCAGCTCCGGCTATGACAGCGTGGTGGGCGTCTCGGCGAAGATGACGGAGCTTATGAATTTCGTGCGCAAGGTGGCGTCGAGCGAGGCCACCACGATTCTGATTCAGGGTGAGAGCGGGACTGGCAAGGATCTCATCGCCAAGGCGATTCACTACGAGAGCTCGCGACAGGACAAACCGTTTGTCGCGATCAACTGTTCTGCGATTCCCGAGACGCTGATGGAGGCTGAGCTATTCGGTCACGAAAAGGGCGCGTTTACCGATGCCAAGCAGATGAAGAAGGGCCTCTTTGAGGCGGCCGATGGTGGGACGCTGTTTTTGGATGAGATTGGCGAATTGTCTCCGCTGCTGCAGGCGAAACTTCTGCGGGTGCTGGAAGACCAGGTCATTCGCCGCGTCGGCGGAATAAAGGATATGCAGGTTGATGTGCGGGTGATTGCCGCCTCCAATCGCGATCTGGAGAAGGCGGTGCGTGACGGCAATTTTCGCCAGGATCTCTACTACCGCCTGGCCATCATCGCCATCTTCATTCCGCCGCTGCGCGAGAGGAAAGAAGACATCCTGCCGTTGGTAGATTTTTTCATCGACCGCTACAACCGGCGGTTCAAGAAGTCGGTGCGCGGGATTACTGACGAGACGCGGCGGCTCATCTTTACTCACAACTGGCCGGGCAATGTGCGCGAGCTTAAGAACACGATTGAGCGGGGAATGATTCTGGAGGATGAACCGTTTCTTCGGCCGAATTATCTGCCGTTCTCGGTCGGAGAGTCGGGCGGGAGGACGCTGTTTGAACGGTCTTCACCGAACGACGGCGGGCAGGCTTTGCCGAACGGACGCTCGTTGCCGCGGCTGTATATTCCTGAGGGTGGGACTTCGCTGGAAGAGGTGGAGCACGCCATGGTGGAGCTGGCCATGCGCCAAGCGCACGGGAATCAGACGCACGCGGCCAAGCTGCTGGACATCAGCCGGGATGCTCTGCGCTACAAGCTGAAGAAGTTCGGGTTGATCCGTGGGGATGAAGAGGGATCGACGGCGGCGGAGGAGCAGTAGGTCAAAGGAAAGACAGGCAAGATAAGGAAGAACAAAGGCAACAAGCAACAAGCAAGATCCAACGCAAAATCAAACCAAAGCAAGATCAAACCAAAGCAAAATCAAACCAAATCAAAATCAAACCAAATCAAAATCAAAGGCAGCGGACAGGAGTGTCCGCTCCACACACGCGGGGCTAGGCTGATTTGGCGCCAGCTACACGCTGGTCTGAGGTTTGCGGGGATTGCAGGTGGAAGAGGCGTTGCAGCGCCCTCGTCATTTGTTCCTGCTCTCCTTTTTCGGGGAACTCTTTTAGCTCGCGGGCTAGAGAGGCTGCGATTCTTTGGGTCATGCGCGCCAGGACTGCGCTCAGCATTTCATTCTGATCTTCGGAAAACGGTCCGGTTTCGTTGCGGAAGGCGTCCAGTTCCTGGCGGCAGACTTCGTCGAGGCGCTGACGCACTTGAACGATGGTCGGAACCACACTCTCGGCGATCAGTTTGCGGCGAAACCCCTGGGCTTCTTCGTGCAGAATCTTTTGTGCTTCGGCGGCGGCAGCCTCGCGCTCGGCGGTGGTGTCGTCGGTTACATTTTCGAGGTCGTCAAGGTCATAGAGGAAGATGCCTTTGACGTTGCGTACTGCGGGATCAATGTCGCGGGGCATGGCGAGATCGGCAATGAGCAGGGGCGGAACGGCTGGGTTGATCGTCGTGTGAGCGTCAACGCCAGCGGCTGCGCCGATCTTGGCCACGTTCGGAACCTGGCAGTCTTTCTTGTGCTCGATCTTTTGCTCGCTCTTGTGCTCGCTCTTTTGCTCGTTGTTGTGCTCTTGCTTGCGCTGTTGGACGATGCGCTCGGCTTCGTCGCGGGTCAGGATTCGGTGCGGACACGAGGTGGAGCTGATGATGAT
>JBEKXO010000167.1:0-10858 GCA_049511995.1 Terriglobales bacterium | reverse complement strand
GTGGTATTCAGCGAGCCAATGGATCCGGCGTATTTTGACCCGAACAACAGCTTGACGCTGCGGACTTCGTCGAACGTGGTGGTGCCGGCGACGATTACGTTCTCGGCGAACTACACCACGGCTACGTTGACGCCCACGTCGGCCCTGACCGGAGGCGGCACAACCTACTACTTTGAGATCGGCTACAACCCTCCGTACCTGTATGATTTGGGCGGAAATCAGCTGCCGGGGACGTACATAACGTTTACCACACACTGAGGTTGCCGTAATCGGGAAGTCCGTCGGCGCGCTTCGCTCGTGCCTTCTGGCCCAAAGACCGCCGCCGGTCTGCTCAACCTGTTCGCGGTATCAATTGTTGAAATGCGACCGGAGGCATGGACCCAGAATTGCCAACGCTCTTGGGTACATAGTGGCCAGCTGTCTGCGTGCTCTGGAGGGTGCAGACCTGGAGTCACGGTTAGAAAAATATGGAGGAGGAAATCAACTACGTGACAAGCGGGATTTCACAACTTGGAGTCCAAGCCCACTTCAAACGAAAGCTGTCAATCCATAAAAGACAACTCGGGATCTGCATTGCTTCTTCGTCTTAGGTAAAGCGGCTTGTACTCTCTTAGCAGCAAAATCCCGCAGGCATAGTGAAGCCAGAAAAAACCGGCGGATTTTGAGTCCGCTGCGTCTGCCAGTTCCGCCATCCCGGCGAGGGTGACTGGTTGATTTCACAGTTTAGTTGATCCGTTTGTCTTTGTCATCTCAGGCACCATGGGCCCTGATCGTAATCTCGGACGCGGAGATTGCTGCGCGGGCGTGCCGGCGGCTGTTCGGTGGTTCTCCCGCAGTCGGCACGACGCCAGCGCTACTTATGCAACTTAGTAACTCAGCAACTTAGTGCTGACTAATGCTCGCGACTAACTACAGGAGTTAGCCATCATTAGCGCGAACAGGGCAGGCAAGTAGAGAATCGTCGCCCGAAGTAAGCGCCTTGCCATTGGTTTCGACGCTGCGGCCGTGGCAGGTAGTTGCGGGTACGCCATTCCCATGGACACGCGGAACAAGGCTGCGCCCATGAGGATGGCTCCGACGAAATATATACGGCCTGACATACCGATCGCGACGGGCAAAAGACTCACTGGAATTAGCGCGGCGGAATAAGCCAGAATGCGCCATACCGTAGACTTACCGTCAGAATCGACGACCGGCAACATGCGAATGTTGCCTTGCGCGTAGTCCTCGCGATAGAGCCACGCGATGGAGAGAAAATGCGGAAACTGCCAGACGAACATGATGGCGAAAAGGATAAGCGTTTCAACTTCGAGCTTTCCTCGCACCGCCGTCCAGCCTAACACTACCGGCATCGCGCCCGGCAACGCCCCCACAAATGTGCATATAGGGGATACTTTCTTCAAGGGCGTGTAAGCGGCGAGATACACGAGCGCGGTCAAGAACACTAATAAGCCGGTTAGTAAGTTGGCATAGATCGCGAGATAGATCGAACCGCCGAGAGTCAGTGACAGGCCGACCATCGCGGCGTGGAGCCTCGTCATGCGTCCCGAGGGCAAGGGCCGCAGCGCAGTGCGGCGCATACGGGCGTCGACTTTCGATTCCAGAACTTCGTTCAGTGCCGCGGTACCACTGGAAACCAGGGCGATCCCGAATAGGGCGTGGAACAAACCCAGCGTCCACGAGGAGGCGCCCATGCGCTGTGCACCAAAGAAGTACCCACACCACGCCGTGAGCACGATCAAAGTCGTAATGCGCGCCTTGGTCAATTCGGCGTAATCGCGCAGCCGAGACATGAATTTTTGCAACCTGGACCCCACACTCGCGGGCTTGTCTCTTCCGCCATCAACCGGCGGTTTGGCACAAACCGGCAGCTCTAAAATCAATCCCTACGCGAACGACCCGAGAGACAGCATTCGTATCGCGCCCCGATTTCTATGTCAAGACAAAATTTACAGTAACAGCAGAATCCCTTTATTCGATGCGCGCACTAAAGGCGTCGCTTAGCAACCGGGGACCGTTAGTAATACCGCGTCGCTACTGACCTCCGCCGGGACTGGGCACGCTGAATGTTTCCGGCGGGTCAAAATAGCACTGATGCCAAAGTGCTGCGTCCGATAGCGTACCCGCCTTCCACTTTTGTACCGTGGGTAGGGTTAAGGCGATCATGCCGCCGTCGACTGAATCAAAGATCAGCACCACCCCTGCGAAATCCTGCGGCCTTGCCGACAGTTCCGCATAGTTTTTGTCGAGCAAAAACTTGGCGTATTCGAGCTTGGCTTGCGCGCCGCTGTTTTTCTCGTCTTCCTGAATTTTTTGCACCGAGACAATTTTGACGTTCTTACCACGCAGCGGCTCCCAATCGCCCGGGAACGGGCCGGTCTCCTCGCGCGTGACTTGAAACAGGTCGGCAACAACGGGCGCAGCCTGCCCCCGATTCAGGGAAACATCCGAAAGACCCTCGGGCATCTCTAAGTTGGTGCGCCATATCCAACCCCGCGACAAGCCGGAGATGCGCACGTGAACCCAATCGGCATTGAAATCGAGCATCTCAAATTCATCATGCTGGCTCGCGAGAAACAGAGTCTTGCCGCTTAAACTCGGCGTAGCCACCACCGGAGTTCCCGATTTTTTTATGGCCACGAGATTTCTGGGATGCGCCTGGTTTTTGAACACCTCCTCCAAACTCGCAGCCTGTGCCTGCAGGTTCGCGGTGGTTGGATCCGTCGGCGTTTGCGAATTTTTCGAAGCCGCGAGGTCGTGCGGCGACAAACCCGGTTGCAACGCCGACGAGATCGATTCGTTGGCTTTCGGCGCGGGCGCAGAGATAGCTGGCTCCCCGGCAGGTGTATTGGCTGAACTCGTATTTGCGGCTTTCTGCTTTGCCGTGTCCACCGGCTTATCGGCGCCCGCTGGTGATTTAGCCCACACCGCTGGCGGAGCGGTAGCCGGAAAACTTTCACTTTCACCCTTGTCCGCGCTCACGGAGCCGGGTCTTGTCGTCAACAGATCGCTGAGTTGATCGAGAAGGTCGGACTCGAGCCGCCCATTCGAGGTCAGCAACTCATATCCCGAGCGAGATGCAGCCGAATCCGCGTACCACGCCGTGACCTTCGTGCTCACACGCACGGTGCATCCACCCGATGGATTTGAGACAACCTCCACGTTCGATTGGAAATAGGCTCGCTGATAGCGGCTCAGGGGATGATTCCCCGGCACCGCGAACCCATCCAGAACAGGCAGATGTCCGCCCATCGAGCGCTGCAATTCTTTCAGCGCTTTTTCTACCGCTGCCTTCGACTGGTGATAGGCTCGCTCATACCCACCTGCCTGCGACGCTGCCTGGGCACTCGCTTGAGCCGAGGCGCGAGGTGCTGCGGCCGACACAAACACGACAAGAAGCGCTGACAATGCCGTGGCACAACAGAGCTGGCGCGAAAATCGGGAATCTCGCCTCGTCATGGGGCCAGCTCCAATTCGTCGCGTCGGACCCATCCGTGATCTCCGTCGTGCGTCTCCACTCCGAGCCAATACGGCGTTGTAATCACGACCAGGATCTCGGTGCCGGGCTCGAGTGACTTGAGTTTGGTGGCGGTGTGAAAAGGTGCGGATTGAAGCGGCGCTCCCGGCTTCTTTACCAATCGCACCACCTGGCGGCGAAGGTCGGCAATATGCTTTTCGAGCGCGTCACCGGTGAGTTCGTAGGCGCGTGAGGTCTCGGATGATGGAACTGGAGCAGGCTCGGCGGTCGCCGGCTGCGTCGGCAATTCCTGGCCTGCCGATTCTTGAGGGGCCGAAGTTGTCTCGCTCGCCCGTGGCCATTCGTTATCTGCGTCCTCGCTGGCGCCAGACAGCGAGGATGATTCGCCAGCGGGGGCGCTATTGACCGATGCAGGATGTTGTTTCGCGGCCCGTTCCTCCTTCGCCCGCAAGGCCTCGGCGGTTTCCTGTTTCATTTGTTCGACGGCGTGCAGGCGATCCTGAATGTCTTTGTACTCGGCACTTTCCACCGAACCGTCCGAAGGATGTGAAACGCGGCGAAAATCTTCGACGAAGACTGCGTCAATACGCAAAACGGTGTTGCTCTCTCCCTGCGGCTGCACGACGTAGCGCACGGCAAGCGTACCCACATCGCTGCTGTCTTTGAAGTTTCTTGGATCCAAGGCATGCTCGCGCACTTTGTAGAGAACCTTGCCGCCTTGCGTCCACCGCGCAAACGCTGTCGTTGAGGTGGCCGCAACCGCGCCGGCTACGTATTCGTCTTTGTTGTACTCTTTGGTTCCCCGAATGATTGTGTTCTGAGCGATGTCGACGATTACCTGCTCCACTTCGGGTTCGGGGAGCGGAATATTTACGATCAGTCCTGCACCGTACTGAAGAACTTTCTTATCGCGCCCATGCGCTGGCATTCCTGCCACCATGACGATGAGAAAGAAAGAAAAGGCGGCGGCCGACCGCAGGAAAGCGGTATGTTCACAAAACACACGCGAGCCGCTTCGTTCTATGCCGCGAAATCTATTTTTCGTGATCACAACTGGCTCCGGTGTCCCGTTGCAAGAGTCTTATACAGCAAGTTGACGGCTGTCAACCTGGCACTCAGGTCGCCGCGCGGGATTCCATAATTCATACTCGTAAACCGACGCAAAAAAAATTATTGCGTACCCTATTGCACTTCATCGTGCACGGTAGTAGTATCCACCCGCTAGTAGGTGGTTGGACCACTTTACCGGAAAAGTATTGCAGTTTCTACGCCGGCGCAGTAGCGAGGATGGCGCATCGCCTCCTGGGCTGCGGTGCTTGCTGTGTTCGTAATAATTTGGGGTTTGGGGAAAATCTGAGAAGTCTCTGAGGAGTGCAGCATGCGTATGTGGGCGCAGTCTCAGCTCTGTCAGAAGCCGCGTCGAGTGAGTTCCCTGCTCGCCGCCGCTTTCGCGCTAGTCTTTTTGCTCCTGGGCACGAGTCAATCCGCCAGTGCCCTACCTGCCTTTGCCAGAAAATACGGGCTGCGTTGCTCGGCTTGTCACGAAAGCTGGCCGATGCTCAATTTCTTCGGGCAAAAATTCAAAGACAACGGCTACCAGCTGATGAACGATCGCGATGCTCCGATTTGGCAGAATCCGGGTTATTGGCCGGTGACTTTCCGCATTACGCCGATCTGGCACCGGGTGAGCGAGGACAAGGTCGCCGTCATCCCGAACGGGTCAAGCGTCCCGGTTGAACAGAAGCTCACCGAATCGGGTTTCGACCTTAGCGGTCTCGACTTCCACACCGGCGGCACGCTGGAGAAGAACTTCTCTTTCTACGTGCTGCCTTCTTCTGACGCGACAGCGTCCTTCCACTTTGAGACGGTTATGGCGCGGCTCGACAATATCGGCGGCAGCTCGTGGTTCAACGTGAAGTTTGGCAAGTACGAACTCGATAACTTGCTCTCTGAGAAGCGTATTCTGACGCTAACGGCAAACGGCGGCATTTACCAGCTCTACCATTTCATCCCGGCGGGCGACGGCAACATCTTCGGACAAATGGGTGACAACCAACTCGGCCTCGAAGTTATGGGCCACTCCTACAACGACCGGACTCGGTACTCCGTGTCGCTGCTGAGCTCGAACGATGGGCAGGTGGGCTTGCCCTACGGCGCCGAATCCTATTCCACCTTCATCACTGGCAGCCAGGCATTCGACGCCGGCAAGCTTGGCGTGGAACGTCTCGGCTTCTACTTTATGGGCGGCGAAGCGCCGACGAGTTGGCTGACCGGGCCGAATGGCGTGATTGCCGGCTCGGGTGGCAACAACAAGGGCTACACCCGGGAAGGCTTCGTCGGGCAGTTTTATTTGGGAGAACATGCGGATGTCACGGTGGTCACGCAGCACGGATCGGACAGCGCATGGTTCGGCCAAGGTTATGGAGATTTCATAGACGGCTTCGCTCCGAACAACAACACTCCCGGCACGGTGTTACCCGCGGGTTCGCAAAATCCGAGCTGGAATGGCGTTCTCATCGAGCCTCACTACGTAGTCAGCCCGCAGATGATTGTACTCGGGCGCTATGAAACGATCCGAATGTCGCAACAGTCCACGCCTGGGACCCCCTCGAACCTCGGCAACATCTCGACCTACACGCTCGGTTATCGCTACAACCCGTTTATGACAAGCCGGGCGGGCTTCGCCTATCACGGCGAATACAACTGGTTGCATCAGGATGGGACTTCACCTGTCACTGGCACCAATGTGAACACCAGCGAACTGTTGTTTGGAATTGACTTCGACTTCTAACCATTCAGGATGAGCCGCCGGCGAACTCGATTCGCCGGCGCTGACTTCAGTTTAAGGGTGCTGACTATGAACAATTGGAAGCCAATGCGTTTTATCGGCGTAATTCTCGTCGTCGCGATTTTCGGACTCCTCACCGCTCTGTCGTCCGCTCAGGATGAGCCGATGGTTGGCCCGAAGCCTCCTCTGGTGGTAAAACCGATGGAGAGCCACATCGGAAATATCACCGGCCATGCCGCGGATGCGAAGTCTGACTACCGGCGCTATTGTGCCGGCTGTCACGGCGACTATGGCGATGCCAGTGGTGAGAATGCAGTCTGGCTTGATCCGAAGCCCCGCGATTTTACGATCGCGACTTTCAAGTGCCGCTCCACCCTGACCGGCACCTTGCCGACCGATGAAGATCTCTTCAACACCATCGCACGCGGCCTGACCAACTCCAACATGCCAATCTGGAATACCTTCACCAAGCAGCAACGCGCCGACCTGGTCGCCTATATCAAGATCTTCTCGCCGCGCTGGGAGAAGGAAAAGGCAGGCACGCCGATCTCGATTCCGGCTGAGCCTCCCGTGACCATGGAGAGCATCTCGCACGGCCAGGCGCTGTTTGCGAAGCTGGAATGCTGGAAGTGCCACGGCACCCATGGAGAAGGGAACGGACCCTCGGCGTCGACTCTAACGGATAGCCTAGACAATCCGATTCGTCCCTATAACTTCGCCTTAGGCAAGAACGACTCGCGCTTCAAGTGCGGCAGCACGAATCAGGATATCTACAAGATCTTCATGACGGGCGTGGATGGCACGCCGATGCCGTCCTTTGCTGACGTAATTCAACCGAATGACGCATGGGATCTGGTTCATTTCCTGCGCACATTGCAGGTTCACCGTCACAGCAAGGAGAACGATCTTCTAATGGCGGCGCACGGAGTGATTCCTCCTTATCAGGATAAGGGCGCGCCACCAGCCGCCGCTCCGGCCGATAACAAGTCGCCGGGTGGTGGCCAGTAGCGGTAATCTAACGAATAGTAAATATCCGAGGAGGCAGTAAAATGCGCACGAAAAGAACTCTGCTTGTGCTTTTGACGGTGCTCGCATGTTCGTCCCTGGTGTTCGCTGGAACGGTTAGCGGCAAGGTGACCTACACGGGCACGCCCGCCCACCAAAAACCGATTGATATGTCAAAAGAACCGACCTGCGCCAAGCAGCACAATCCCCCGATAACGACCGAGAACGTGGTTACCGGAGCTGACAACGCGTTGGAAAACGTAGTCGTCTACGTTTCGTCCGGAGCCCCCGATGACGGCCAGGTTCCGCCCCAAGCCCTCACCTACACCCAGAAAGGGTGCCAGTATATTCCGCACGTTTTGCCCATGCATGTCGACCAGGAATTCGATATCGTGAATGACGACCAGACGTCGCACAACATTCACCCGCTTCCCAAGGTGAATACGGAATGGAACAAATCCCAGCCTCCCGGGACGGCGCCGATCAAGGAGAAATACGACAAGCCCGAATTCATTCCGGTAAAGTGCAACATTCATCCCTGGATGCATGGCTGGTTCGTCGTGCTCAAAACATCGCACTTCGACCTGAGCAAAGGTGCGGGCGACTTCAAGCTGCCGAACCTGCCTCCGGGCAAGTACACCATCACCGCCTGGCATGAGGACTACGGCACGCAGACAGCGGATGTCACCATCACGGGCAATGAAACCAAGGATGTGAATTTCACCTTCAAGGCGAAAGCCTACTAGGGAAAGATTGAATATGGCGGCGGTTTCTCTTGATCCGCCGCCATATTTCCTGTAGAGTGCGGCGGCAGCGACAACCGGAGGGCAGGCATCATGGCGAAATTCTTTGCGGTCACCATCATCATCATCGCAATCCTTTCCGCGATTCCCATCCTGCGTCATACCTGGGACTCTCCGGAGGACATCTCTACGCATGGCGCTCTGATCGACGAGCAAATGTCGGAGACGATGGCCGAAGCCGGAATCGCTTTTCTCGCCGCGCAGTTCGTTTTGGCCATTTTCATCTGGATGTACTCCAACCGTCGCCCGGATGCACAGATCAAGAAATTTCCCGGCGGCGCCAAGGGCCTGGTGATCGGAGCCTTGCTCCTCGTCGGCGCAGAAGTGTTGGCTCTCGGTGTGTTCGGAGTGAAAGCGTGGGCCACTGTCTATCTCACGCCACCGGCGGCTGATGCCATTCCGATTCAGGTGCAAGCCGGACAATTTGCTTTCTATTTCCGCTATCCCGGTCCTGATGGAAAGTTCGGACCCATTCATCCCGAACTCAGTAATGAAGGATCGCAGAATTATTTTGGCCTCGACCCTGAGCATGACCCAGATTCGCGCGATGACGTTGTGACGGCTGAGATGGCGATCCCGGTAAACAAGGAAATCCACCTGCTCATGCATGCCAAGGATGTGGGACATTCCTTTTTTGTACGCGAGTTGCGGGTGCAGCAGGATTTCGTTCCCGGCGTAGATGTTTCGCTGCACTTCACCGCAACTAAGGTGGGTAAGTACGAGATTGTGTGTACGCAGCTTTGCGGCCTGGGACATTACAACATGAGGGCATATTTAAGTGTACTGTCGCAGTCAGACTTCGACGACTGGATGAAGAAAGAAGCGGCATTGCAGTAAAGCTTTGCCCGTCCGCATTCAGCGCGGACGGATCTCATTGAGGTGAGGCCATGCACGACATGTCAGCGCCAGCGGTGCACCATCACGCTCCTCCGACAAGTTTCATTCGGAAGCATGTTTTCAGTCTCGACCATAAGGTGATCGGCAAGCAGTATTATGCGTTGGCCCTGGTCGCCGCGCTATGCGGAATGGTCCTTTCGTGGTTGATGCGCATCCACTTGGCCTGGACCAATGCCGCCATCCCAGGCCTGCAATTGCTTTCGCCAAATGGCGCTCCCGGCGGAGTGATGACGCCGGAGTACTACCTGCAATTGATGACCATGCATGGCACGATCATGGTCTTCTTTGTGTTGACGACGGCGCCCTTCGCGGCCTTCGGCAATTTCTTTCTACCGATTCAAGTCGGCGCCGAAGACATGCCCTTCCCGCGCTTCAACATGATGTCGTTCTGGGTGACGTTCACTGCCTTCATAGCGTTGATGGCGTCGTTCTTTGTGAGTGACGGACCGACCTTGGGCGGCTGGACCCAATACGCGCCGCTCAATTCGGTGGGTTCCGTGGGAGGACCGGGCCAAGGTACGGGCGTGGTGCTCTGGATGACCTCCATTGCGCTGTTTTGCATTGGCCAATTGTTGGGCTCATTGAACTTCATCACGACCACGCTTGATCTTCGCGTCAAAGGCATGAGCCTCATGCGTCTTCCTCTCAGCGCCTGGGCGTGGTTTATTACGTCGTGCATGGGCCTGACCGCATTCGCCGTACTAATGCCGGCCTGCATTCTGGTTATTCTCGATCATCTGGCGGGAACCAGTTTCTTCGTCCCGTCGGGCACAGTAATGAATGACCAATTGCTGCCGCACTCCGGAGGTTCGACTCTCCTCTGGCAGCATCTTTTCTGGTTCTTCGGACACCCAGAGGTCTATATCGCCATCGTCCCCGGCATTGGCATCGTTTCCCACATCCTGATTACCAATATGCGTCGGCCGCTGCTGAGCCAGAGAGTGATCATCTATTCCATGGGATCGCTCGCCGTCCTTAGCTACATGGTCTATGGGCATCACATGTTTGTCAGCGGCATGAATCCGATCTCCGCGCTGGCGTTCTCTTTTCCTACGCTGGTCATCACCATCCCAGCAACCATCATCGTGCTGATACAGGTCTTCAGCCTGTACGGTTCGAAGCTGCGGATCAACTCGGCTTCGTTGTTTGCGTTGGGCTTTGTTTCGATGTTCGTCAGCGGCGGCGTGAGCGGCTTCTTCCTTGCTCAGCCGTCGATCGACATCATGCTCCACGGCACGTATTTTGTAGTAGGCCATTTCCATATGGTGATGGGCGTGGCGGCGATGTTTGGCATTTTCGCCGGCACTTACTTCTGGTTTCCGAAGATGGCCGGCCGAATGATGAATGAGACCTTGGGGAAGATTCATTTCTGGCTCAGCTTCGTCGGCGCGTATTGCATCTTCATGCCGTTCCATTACCTGGGAATGGCCGGGAACGTACGTCGGTACTCGACGTTTGTGGATGACTATCTCCAACCGTTGATTCCGGTCCATCGTTGGATCACCGTTGCTGCTCTCATCACCGGTGCGGCACAGCTGATTTTTGTCTACAACCTGATTCACAGCCGCTTCTGGGGCGCGCCGGCACCGGATAACCCGTGGGAAGCCACTTCGCTCGAGTGGAGCACGGCTACTCCGCCGCCCTTCGATAATTTTGGCGGCAAGCATCCAGTGGTTTACCACGATCCGTATCAATATGGAGTAAAGAGTTCGGTGGGCGATTACGTGATGCAAGCTTCGCCAGAGCAAGTTGCCACGGAGCACGAGGAGAAGTAAGTCGAGCAGTTAGCTCGCTAGTGATAACCAGTAACTACAGCAGTAAGTTTTTGAAGGGGAATTAGGCGGAGTTATGGCAACCACAGTACATGAGCCACCGAGAATTGACCCG